>NZ_JBUZOU010000004.1:0-302468 GCF_055326765.1 Pleionea sp. WD8-19
AAATGTTAAAGTGATACTATCGTCATTAACGGGTGGTTTTTCTCGCTCTACTTTTACAAACGATTTTGGCTGTTGCTTGCGTTTCAGCTTTGAACGTACTGCATAGAAATACTTGGCACTAAAATCACGCTCACGACAAAACTCGGTAATCGATTGTTTACTGTCTTCGAATTCATCATTAATGGTTTGCCAGTCAGCTAAGGTTTTTCGGCTCATTGGATATCTCCTGGTAAGTTAATCAGGAGGAAAGAGTAAAGCCCCTTAACGTTGAGCACTAGGTGTGGTTTACTGGACGTTCACAGACTTCGCTGCAACCTCTCATCGCCTCGTGAAGCAATAGATTCTAAATGGCTATCAATCTCCTCGAAAATATCCCACCTATCTTTTAGTAGATTTTCTGCTATTTTATCAATTACCATTAGCTCCAACTTATTGTTCCTTTTTCCTTTCCATAGCTTATCTGCAAGAGCTATGATCAGCTCTTCTAAGGAACATTCCATATCGCTCCATCGGCTATGAGATAAACAACAACGTGCCAACTTAGCTTCAACTCCCATTCTAGCTAATAACTTCTCACCTTCAGCCTCATGCAAGCTCCCAGGTTTATACATTTCTTCTATATGAAAAACCTTACCCACATCATGCAAGACAACTCCAGCTCTTATAAATTCTTTATCGATATTAATTTTTAACTGATGACACATTTCAATAATAGACTCTGCGGCTTCACCGACCAACTTTACATGTGTCTTTAAATGCTCTGGAGCATTCAATTGTTCAAGCAGTTTGAACGCATCTTCTTTAGTTCGAACCATAAAATAACAACATTAAAATGTGTAACAAAAAATCCAACTAATGTTATTTCACAACATTAATTGGAAACTCCCAAACAAAAACTGCTTCGAAATCTCGGTGTACTTTGACTGTATAAGCACCTATAAGGTATGGGTGTCACGACTTAACCCATTCTTACAATTTTCTTTGCTTGTAAGTTAGAAGTAAATTAAGTAGAGATATCACCATTAAAAATAGAAATACAAGGATCATAACTTTTTCTATTAACCCCTTTTCTATACTTTCACTAAGAAATACAAAAAATGCAACAACACTAAAAAGCAACATTATCGCATTGGTTATCATTCCTAAAACACTCCAAAGCTTTTTCCACCCATAATTTAATGTTTTAATAGTACCTAAAGCAGCCAGCATCAAAATAAGTGACAACACCACATTTAATATTTGGAAATGTAACTCACCTTCTATTGTAAATAAAATCAGTGAGAAAATAAGAAGTAGAGCTATCCCAACAAACATGATGATATAGTTTAAATTAATATAAATACCAAAGCCTTTTTGCGTACTCGCAAGCTCAGACTTTGGCGTAGTGTATACATCGTCGTTCATATCTTAGTTTATGGTTTGTAGGAAAATTTTAAAACTAATTTACACTTTCGTTCATCTAACAACTATTGAAATCACATTAACTTTCCCTGTCCTGGTAAAGTGTTTTCCCAGTCACACGCAGCTACAACTTTCGCGCAGTTAACATGGAGCGATTGCATTAACTTACTGGTAAACTCAAGATAATCATTGAAAGCTATATCTTCCACGTTAACAACTTCCACAGTAAATGGAAAAGCCAAGAAGTCACCTGTATTAGTGATTTCATTGTCCATCACATCAATCTCTATAACTCTTGACTCAACGGTCATCATATCAATAGTACCATTGCAAGACTTAGCAACCAGCTCAAGTAATTCTTGTTGTGAACTATCAATTTGAACAAATAGTTTTGTGTAATACTCGGTCATAAATTTGCTCTACAAAATTGGAATATACGGCCCTTTGTCAAAAGCTCCGCCTGTTCTAATAATGGAAATATCCACAGGCATATTTAACTCTTTTGAAAGTGTACGCCTCAACCCTCTCATTCCGGCTTCATTCAGACTTAACCTTTTACCCTTCCTCCTGTTACGCCAAATAGAAAAATTCATCTTCCTCTATCAGATAGCCAGAGTCCTTTAACTTAGTTAAACATTCTAATACTATTTCACTTAAAGGGACGTTATTGCCATTACCCAAAATTTCAACTATTACTTTGTTTCCTTGGGAGCAAATGAAATCAGTCAAACTCCATGCACTAAAAAATAATGGGCAATCATAAAGCTTATAGACATCTACTTTTGTTTTAGTTTTGTCATTAACAAAGCAAACGCCTACTCCATGTTTTTTAAAACTCCATGTATCTTTCATGCAAGTAATCTGCCCCTGCTTTGGGACACTCAAGAGAAACGGATCTAACTCAATCCTCAATTGATCTACAAGCGAATCACTTAAAGTAGACTGTAACGCAGTAAGTTCTTTAATTTTGTCAATTAGCATGATTTCGATTACCACCTATGAGAAAGGCCCAATGAGTGAGCAGCTTCTGCAGCTTCTTGTTCTAACCGAGTAGCTGTATTCGAGTCGACTTTATGTATTTTTATCGGAACAAAGTCAAGTTTAAGCCCTCCAGCTGCCCTTGCTCGATGATGTCCATCTATTATTATTTTTCGTCCATTTACAATAGCTACCTCAATAGGAGGTAGGTCATAGCCGTTTTGTTTAATATGCTTTTTCAACCTTTTGATTTGCTTGCTTGTAAACTCATGCCTCGTTTGTCTTCCAAAAAGTTCCCAAGTTTTTGCTGTGTCATTAATAATATCGGAAGTATTTCCAGCACTCCGGCCAACTGTCGCAACTCGAAGCGCCGCAAATAGTACTGTCAATCCCTCTGTTACAGCTGCTCCACCAAGTTCAGTATCTTCATAAGTAATTTTAGACGCAAGTGTTCTGCCTGCCATTGAGTCAGTGATAAGAGTTCCCGCACCTCCAGGTCCCTAGACGCTCACGATCGAGAGGTATTGAGAACCCCAACGATTGCGCTAGTGCTCTGCTTCTCTTCTATAAATTAAAGCAATGTTTCAGTTTTTTCGTGGGTTAGCTCCCATGCTACGCTGGCTTCTCATTCCAATTCAGATCATACTTTCCATTGGCGTCAAAATATTTTTGCTCATGAGGTACTGGAGGCCCTAAAACATGGAAAGGTGCGCGACCTTCATTTGCATGATACATATGCTCTTTATTGTTCGAGAACCGGCCACAACATTCTAACTTCAGATAAGTGAACTCACCATCTTCAGAACTTACTGATATATTAATCCACTCAGGAACCATTCCATTCCTCCATAGTAATGGAACAAGTTCATCTATATCAACAAACTCTTGAGTACTCAGTTCATTACATCCAGCAAAAGTCGTTTCACCTTCTTCTAACTTACCTTCATCAAACGATTTATTTAAATAAACAATAAACTTAATTCTGTCTGGTAATGAATTAAAAACAAGACTTTTTGCAAACTCCAACGCATGTTCACTGGCGCTACTCAAGTTTTTTCTAAACGCATCGAAACTCAAGTCAACCTTATCTATTGAATTTTTCAAAGGCTTTACAAGTTTTATATCATTTGTAGAATATTTTTTTTCGTTCATATTTGCACTCTATAACTATTGGGCTGGTGTTGCGATAATTTGACCAGCTCGTCGCTGATTATCAAAAGTAGGGAAAGCTGTTGGTAATACTATTAACTCTGCACCAGGAGACTGATTTGATCTTCCAAATGCAGGAATAGGCTGATATACAACACCCGAAGCAACAACCTGCTCTAGTGCATTTAAAGTAAAAGCAAATTGAATAACTCCACCATTTCGTCTTGCACCAAATGCGGCAGCAGCCTCATATGATGGTGTTAAGTAAAAGCCAACTTGAGAAACACCTTGTTCTGATGGATATTTGTTCTCCATTGCTACAGCTGCGCTTAATGGAGCACCGTTAAGTAAACTTACTAAAGACTCAACATCCGAACCATGATACAAAATAATTCTTCCATCTTTAGTTTGACTCGCTTGAGATAAAAGAGAGTCAATAGTCGCTTGTCTAATAATCGATTGTTCTGCGGTAGACATTTGTGCATACATGCGAGCACTAACAGCTTCAGGAGAAGTATCTGCTGCTTCTGTTGGCAACAAAGCTCCTACTATTGTACCTAAAACTCTACCTAATACTGATGCGACACTTTTTACTTCCTGTTTAATAATTTCTTTCGCAATGCCATTCCCACCAGAGCCTTTAATTGCTGTAGATCCAGCTCCTATTGCAATCGTTCCCGCACCCACGCTTCCACCACTGGTGGACTCTGTACTTCCAGTACTAATCGAATATAATTCAGCTGTTGCTGTTCCATCCGAACTGCTTCCAGTCGACTCCAATTTGAAGCCGGCCTCTTGCAATAACGCTCCTATCTCTTCGACATTTTTGGATTGACCAGTAACCAGAACTTTAACTTGGTCATCCTTCCCATTAGCCATAGCGGCTTTCTTAGCTGCATTTGAATTGCCATTATACCCGGCACCGCCTCGATAGCTAGCACACTTACTCTTCATTCTCGATACATGGCACCCGATATACCCACTCGGATCGGTCCCAGAAAGCGGATTGTTCATTAAGTAAGCGTAAGGGTTCATACTCTGAGAATTCCCTGGCTCCTGTATAAATGGGTCCACACTCAGAAATCGTCCCAGATTATAATCGTACGCTCGCCCATTCATATGAATCAGCTGTGCATCGTCCATATGCTCGTGGTCAGTAAAGCCGCGAGTGGAGGTATCGGAATCTAAAATGGCGTTGAATTTATTCTGCAGTCGTCCCGTTCGAGGTTTACCAAAGGGGTCGAAACTGTGGGCCTCAAGTACATTCCCGGCGTTATCGAACGCCGCACTCATCGAACCTAAACGGTCACGATGGAAGTATTTGGTATTGTGGGTGGTAACGCCGTTTTCCGTGGTTTCGGTAACGACAGCAATGTCACCGATGTAACTTTTCTTAACGGTTTTGTTGTCGGTTTTGATTTCTTCATACAACTTGTCGATGTATATCGTCGTTTCGCCGGTGCTTTTGAATTGCTTGTAGCGCATTTGGTCAGCGCCGTAATAGAAGTTCAGCGTAATGTCAGCGGTAACTTGCGTGTCCCAAGGGCCTAAATAATGCCCCGGGGTTAAATCAATCACCGTGGGTTTATTAAAGGCGTTGTACGCAATGTTGCGAATGCTGTCTGACGTTAAGTTGCCGTTGTTATCGTAGCTGTAATAGCGATAGCCCTTGTTATTGGCAAGATTCACCCGTCGCACCGCATTCGGCCCAGCGTTTCCACCAGCACTTTTATTAGAATTGCCGTAAATGTAATTGACGGCGGATTGGGTAAAGTCAGACTTGTAAGTGAAATTACCGACGGCATCGTAACCGTAGCTTACTTGGTCATTCTCTCCGCTGTGAAAGGTACGCGTGCTGCGTATTAAACGATGCAGACCATCGTAAAGGAATTGCTCTCGGTCGGTGTAAATGCTGCCGTTGCTTTGACGATTCTCAACGTACAGGTTCTTAAGGTTGCCGAATTCATCAAAACCGGTGTAATCGAGGCGTTGTTGTTTGCTGCTCCCCTTTTGCAACTGAGAAAACAGCATTTGCCCGCTGGCTGGGTCAAAACCGCGGCTGATGCTGGCGGTGGAGGTACCGTAGCTGGCTTCTGTCCAGTTACCGAGCGCATCCATTTCCTCGATGGTGCGATAAGTCGCACCACTTTGCGCGTTCTTTACGGTTTTGGTGAGGCCGGTGGCGTCATACTCATACGCAACCGTAAGGTCAGACGGATACGTCAGCCCTTTGACTCGTCCATAACGGCTGTCCCAATGGGTAAGCACATCGTATTCTTTGCCATCGATGGTGGTGGTGGTTTTACTGGCTCGACACTTCTCGTTATAGCGGTATTGCTTCAAATAGTTTTCACCGACCTTGTTTTCACTGGCCGGCAAGCCATAGCATTGCCCGCTTGTGCCTTGTAAAGCGGTATCGTATTTAAACTCCGCTTCCAAGACCGTGTTCACTTTACGCTCAATCACACGACCCAAGGTATCGTAGTTGTAATCGGTGGTTTGGCCTTTGGCATCGGTTTCGGTATCCACTTCACCAAAGCCGGTGTAGGTGAAGGTTTTGTTGCCCATGTTGGGGTCGTTCACCCACAGCTTTTGACCCAGTGCGTTATAAGCGGCGGTGATGCGATTGTTTTTCGCATCTTCCAGCACGATGGGGTTGCCTGCGCCGTCATACGCGTACTGGGTAATGCCACCCAGTGCATCGGTGGTTTGCATCAACTGACCGATGCTGTTGTAAGTGCGCCACATATTGAGGCTGCCCGCCCGCACATAGGTGCGGTAAGGGTTATTACCATAAGCGTAATCGTAAGTGGTGACGAGCGTTTGGTTGCTCACTTGTGAACTGCGTTTTTCGGTTAAACGACCCAACGCATCGTAAGCCACGTAATGAACACCATCGCTGTTGGTGTTTAAGTAGCTGTCGGTGTACGACGGGATGGACTCAAACACGGTTCGACCCAGACCATCGAACTGCGTCCATTGGTACAGAGTGTTGGCGTTTTCAAAGCCCTGGCTTTCGGTTTTAATGACGCGGTTGAAGGCGTCTTTGTAGACGACGCTGGTGGGCGCACCCACTTGACGGGTTTCCACAAAATACGCCGCGCGTGCCGGACAGTTCGAGTAACACTTCTGATAGCCGGAGTAGGCTTTGGGACTGCCCGTGGTTTGCGCTTCAATGACTCGGCCGAACGCATCGTAAGTGTAGCTGGTGCGATTGCCATTGGCGTCTTCGGTCCATTCCGGTTGACCGTGCTCAGGGTGAATGCGGGTTTGACTCGCTGTGAACAGGTTGTTCTTAACCAGCGTGGGGAAGTAGCCATCGGTGCTGTAATCGGTATCGACCCAACGCGCGGTTTCGCCTGAGCTTGAGGTGGTGACTCTATCGGGCAATCCGTATGTGGTGTAACTGGTGCTGGTGGTCACACTTTTCCCCCCACCCTGTGTCGCCGAAACCGTAACACTCGACGGTTTACGATGGGTGGCATTCCAGCTGTAGCTGGTTTTCACTTTTTTAGGGGTATCGGTGTTGGCTTCAATGCCGGTGGTGTTCTGCCGGTACTTCACCGGATTGGTGGTGACTTCACTGGAGGCCAGCCTATCTATCCACCAGTTCGCCACTTGTGAGTAATCGTAAACGTTCACCGTGCTGCTGGTCACCACACCAAAGCCGGTATCCACTTGGCTACTCGATTCGAGCACATTGCCGTAATGGTCGGTACTGAGCACGTTGCTTTTGCTGTACTGCGTTTGGCTGCGGGTTTCCAAATCGTACTGCCAGCTTTCGGTTTGACTTGGATACACCCAGGTGACATCGCTGTTGCCACTGACGGTGTGTTGGCTGGTGTAGGCGTAACGAGTTTTGGTCAAAGGGTTCACCGAGCAGGTCTCGCCACTGTCACTGATTAAACAGCTGCGCACTTCCTGTGGCTGTCCTGCATAAGGAAACTTCTGATGAAAATCGGTGACCGCTCGGGTACCGTCGGGGTTATCGACTATGATGCTGCGAAACCCTTGGAAGCCTCGGCCTTTGTTGTTAAACATCGCTTCGCGATACGAATAACGCGTGCTGTTAGTTCCGCCAATGCCATTGCTTTGTTTGAAGCTCGACACCACAAACATCGACGAGGTGAAGTAGAAATGATCGTCATCGACGTAACGGTTGGGATCGTTAATGTCTTTTACTGCATACAGCGCGGGTTCGCTTGCACTGCGACCTGCTTTGGAAGTGAGTGGCGCATAATCCCACTCGCTTTCTATCGATAAACCGTTGGTGACTTTTTTCAGTAAATCGGGCGCTTTGGCGTATGCGTCATTGCTGCTGGCAGTGCCTTTGTTTCGATAAACGTATACGCCTAAGTCGGATACGCCCGCCGGCAAATTAATACGGCTCATCCCGACTTCGTAGCTAAACATCAGCTCTGACAAGCCGTCCCCGTATAGGTCGCCGTTCCAGCTAGCGTAATACGCTTTGCCTTTACGCTTTAACAAAGTGTGAGTATTTCGCTGTTGTAATTCGTATTTTTGCGTCGACGCGTTGTACTGAAATTCAAAAGCTTTGACGTTATAAATACTGGCGTCTACCGCTCCAAATCCTTTCTGATAGAGTTCACCATCGCCGCCAGAATAGGCACAAAATTCCATATCGTTCGGCAAATGGTTGGCGCGATTTTCGACATCGCTGTTAAACCCAAACGACATGCCGTTAATCGATGTCCACAAAGTACGACTGATACAGTATTTGATTGCCGGCACTTCGCTAATAGGCAGCATCAACTCCTGATGGCCGTCGCTGTCAATGTCCGACGCTTCAATCAATCCGGCAAACTTGGGTACGTGCGTACTTACGTTCTCACCACAGGCATCGGTGGGGTATTGAATGGATTGTTTTTTATCGATAAAACCCGCACTACTGCCGGTGTTCACCATAGAGCCAAAACGGCCACCCTGGTTCAATTGATAATACCAGGTTTTGCTGCCGCTTCGCGGAATGAACACGTAATCAGTCAGCCCATCGCTGTTGATGTCTATCCATTGATGGAATACATACTTGGGGTGGTACGTGTCACTGATACCGAGCGTTGCGTACGATGTTTCCGTAAAGTTGCCCGCAGCGTCTTGCAACAACACCCCATGCAAATTGCTGTAGCATGTTGTGTCATTGAGCATGATGTCCAGTCGGCCATCGCCATTGATGTCTATCACATCTTGCATTGAAACGGTTTCGCTGGTTTTGCTGTAGCTGTAGGTTTTCTTGATGGTGCCAGCAGAAAAGTTGGGCGACTTTTCCGTACCGATGTTTTGCCAGAAAGTGATGTTCACTTTCTTATTCACTTTATCCCAGTTATTCGCTACATAATCGATGAGTCCGTCGTTATTAAAATCGGCGTAATGACCACCCATAATGTAGTTTTCAGCATGGCCGTCATTAATAGCATGACGCCAGGTAATGCCCGTTCGATGTTCCAGTTCCAGCGAAATTTGGCCGTTGTTGTTCACCAGTTTGTGGAAAGTATTTTCTTTTAATTGATTGGCGTTGTTGGGATCACCTTCCACACGACCAATTTCCGGTACCCCATCGTTATCGATGTCAATCTGCCAGTCACCCCACAAACTTTGCGCAAGGTCGCGCTCATCATCATCAAACTCGTAAGCCCACAACTCATTGCCATCGGCATCGAGCGAAAATAAGCGATAAGCCACCCCACCTAAGTAAAACTCCAGCGTCATCGACTCTTTGATCCCATCGCCGTCCAAATCACTTAAAGTTCGAAATAGGGTCTTGCCTGGTGTGCCAGTGTGATTGTCCAATTTCACCAACTCAAACGACTGCGCATTGTCCTGCCAATCGAATTCCGTTTTCGGCAAACAGGTTTCGGTACCGGTAACGTATGAGCACTCCTGCACGCTGCGCAGCACACTGCGACCCGTGGCATTACTGACCGAGCCGTACTCCAATTCGTAACGGCGTACGCGGTCAGTGGAATGAATAAAGGTTTCAATGGTTGTTAAGCGCTGAGAATTTTCGGTTTTACCACCGGCCAAAAATGCCACGCTGGCATCGGGGCGGGTTTCGTAAGTGAAGCTGACTTTGCGGGTGCCTGGCGTGTTGCCTTCGCCGGTATAATAAATGGCCGATATTAAATGTTCACCAGCGCCATAAGAGCGGTATTCGTAAAGAATGGAATTTTTATGTGAGGCATCGTCCACCCGGCGAATGGCCCAAGTTAAAACCTCATTGCGACCATTGGCCTGATGGCGACTGTTGCTGGTATCACCATACCAGGCGGTGCGACCGTCTTTGTATTCCACTTTAAACGAACTGGACGTGGAATTAATGTCGTAGTTTTGGGTGACTCTAACGAAGCTGTCGAGCTCAGTACGATACACGTTACCGTTTTGGCCATAGCCGCCGTTGATGGCAATCAATCGCTGACCGTCCAAACACAATCGGTCGTCGCTGGCGGAATAAGTCACCGCTACGTTTTTACCGTCTTGCGCCACGGTTTGCCCACAACGATGGATGGATGAAGTGCTGGCGTTTAAACTCCAGCCGACTCCGGCAATGCCATTACCACTGCGCGAAGAATAACTGAGGGAAACCGCCGGCTGCATGCCCGCTCTTCCTGGCGCAATCGCAATCGGAATGGAGTAAGTGGCAGCACCACCGGAAACGCCAGCGCCACCTTCGAGTGCACCAACAGTAGCATCGTGGTTGGGAATGGAGTCGCTTGGCAATGTGGCATCAGGGATTAGGCTGCCCGCATCAATGGTCACCGTCACACGCAAATAGCTGCTGTACGCCGAACACATCGCATCCGAACCGTTACAAGCACGCACGCGATAATCGTAAGTACCACTGGTTTTATTACTGAACGCCATGCTGGTCGTGCTGTGCTTGCTGGAAATCTGCACCCAAGCGCCGGAGTTTTTACGCTCTTGCACGCTGTAGTAAGTCACGGTGCCGGCCGGTTTACTCCAAGAAACCGTGTAATTGCCGCTGCTACTGCTGGAAGGTCCAGTGGGTTTAGCGGGTACATTCGGCGACGACGCCACCGTCACCACATTGCTCGGTGATGACATGCTGCACTCAAGTCCGCGGAAGGGACTGAGGTTACAGGCCTCTACTTTATAGAGGTAGCTAGCATCAACCCGGTCGGTTACCGTAAACGAACTGCTTTTATCCGAACGCGCTTCAACAAACGCGTAACTGCCCCCATTTTTGCTTTCGTATAAGCGATGCATGTAACCGTTCGAACGCGTGTACGTAATGGTGTAGGTGCCATCGGCATCCGTAGCCGGCCCTTTTACATTCGTCGCAGGATAAGGCGCAGCGGCCGACAAAGTGGTAGCAAAAAACGCGGCCAAAAACAGACCGAGCGCAGATAAAACGCGGTGCATAAGTCCCCTGAAAAATCGGTGTGATACTTTTTTCGTTTGCGAAGTGTTTTTATTGGCGCAAACGGTTATTCATTTGGTGTCCCTGTGAAGCAACAACTCCCTGATGAGACGGCGCGAAGTATCGCAAAAGTGGAAAGTTGGCTCAAGTGAGAAATGTCTCAAATGACACTCATACATTCACCATTCTAGGTAAATATTCACATGTGAGATACATCAAAAATCAAACGGAATAATACGCTGTTTTAAGAAACTTTCTATTGCTGTCGCTCAACTATCCATCGTTGCTTATGGCATCCATAAACGCCACCAACGATGACAAGCAAATACTTCCGGGTGGGTATTCCATTTCGCTTTCATTGTTGTAATGCGAAATTATCACGCCGTGGCAACCGGCATGTTTGGCAGCCTGGTAATCGTATTTAATGCTATCTCCCACATAAAGCATTTGTTCGGGATCAATAGCAAAGTGCTCACACGTTTTTAATAACATATCGCCATTGGGCTTGGCTTTACCGTGAACCCCTGCCCGCCAATGAAATTTAAAGTATTGCTTTAAACGAGTATGAGACAGCTCCGCATTGCCATTACTAATAGCAACCAAAGAATATTTTTCGTTGAGTGCTTTTAATAATGACTCGGCTTCTGGGTAAGGCGTAAATTTTTGACGCTCAGTAAAAAAAACGTCGAACGCCTCATGCGCAATAGAACTGGGTAATTGAAAATGTTGACACAAACCCAGCAATGCTTCTTTTCGAAGCAAACTCATGTCATGAAACTGCTCGGGTTGGTCAGTCACCCGCTGCTCAACTTCGTAAGTATAAACCGCTTCAATATGATTCAAAGACTGCTGCGGCAATTGCTGATGCAAAAACTGAAACTGCGCTTCAACCGCTGCACTGATCACGGGACGATTGTCCCATAAGGTGTCATCGAGATCGAACCCGATGACTTTAATACGTTTTAAAACTTCGTTTATTGTTTGGAGTGAATGATCGTTCATGATTTTTTTCGGGCCCGTGGATGTGCGGCATCGTACACTTTCGCCAAATGTTGAAAATCGAGATGGGTATAAACTTGTGTTGTTGCTAAATTTACATGGCCGAGTAGTTCTTGTACGGCACGTAAATCAGAAGAAGACTCTAAAAAATGTGACGCACAGGAATGTCGCAATTTATGTGGGTGCAAACGACTGCTTAATCCGAAACGTTTTCCCCAATAACTTAAACGAGCTTGAATACTGCGTGTTTTTAACGGCTCACCTTTTACCGTAACAAATAAAGCGGATTGCTCTAAATCAACGTGAGCGTAACGAATTTTTAACCACGCACGCAACGCTTTGATAGCCACTTTACCGACTGGTACAACTCGAGTTTTATTGCCTTTACCCGTAACACGCAACGTTGCATCATTTAAATCGATCGCATTTAACGTTAAATTTTGCAACTCACTTAAACGAATACCCGACGAGTAAAACAATTCCATAATGGCACGATCACGGCAACTGATAAAATCGTCCGCTTGCATTTGATCAAGAAACACCGAAACTTCATCGACCTCTAACACTTTTGGTAAGGGCTTAGAAACTTTAGGTCCTTTTAATCCTTTCACCGGGTTAACGGTCATGATCTTTTGTTGATTTAAAAAATCAAAATAACGGCGCAGTGCAGACAATTTTTGTGCAATGGATCGCGGCGACACACCTTCCTTATGTAATGCAACAATAAAAGCGCGAACGGTATAATGAGAAACTTGCGACCAATCGCTTACTTGAAACGATTCAAACCGCTGTAAAAAATTGTGCAAGGTGTGCAAATAGCTTTCTACGGTTCGCGGTGACAGCTGCTTTTCCGATTGCATGTATTCAGCAAACTGTCGGATAAGCAACTCATTATTCACGGTAAAATATCTTCACAATTAAAAATCCTTAAATTTAACCAACATTTGTGTCGTCACCGCTGCAATTAATTCCAAAAACAAACTGCCCATGTCGGGTGAAAAGTGAGCCGCATCATCACTGAGCAAAGCAAGAATTCCGTACTGCCCTTTTTTGCCTAGTGGAACCAACGCCACCGATCCGGCAGGCTGGTCGTAATGCGGAAACAATTGATCTCTGGTTTTACGATCCATGCGACCACAAATGGGTTCGTCATCGGGAAACTGACAATCAATGGTCGAAAACAATCGCTGGCCGTCCGCATAAATTCGCGCTTTATCAACCCGAGGCCAACGACCAATCAAATTGACGGATACATCCGTTAATTCAAACTCACGTCGCAATACATCGTTTAATGTATTAATCAATTGGGCGAAGTTTTTGCAGTCGATCAAACATAACACCAGTCGCACGCATTTCGTCAGCAACTGTTCGTTGGTTTGCGCAGCACTGAGCATTTCAATTAATTTACCTTGCAGTTCGCGATTTTTTTCTCGCAATACTTTTACTTGTCGTTCCACCAGTGAAACACCACCTTCAACTTCATGCGGCACACTGATGTGCGATAACAATTGCGGATGACGTTGCAAAAAGTCAGGATGCATCGACAGGTAATCAAACACCTGTTGATCGCTCAACATTAATTCGTCAGTATTTAGATTCATATTTCCAATTGTCCTTCAAACACAAATTCAGCAGGGCCAGTCATCGACAAAATTTCGCCTTCGCCTTGCCACTCCACCGTCAACTGTCCACCAGGCAAGTCAACTTTCACTTTATTGCCCAATTTGCCTTGCAGTATACCGATCACTACAGCCGCACAGGCTCCACTTCCACAGGCTAAAGTTTCTCCGACCCCGCGCTCAAATACCCGTAACCGTATTTCATTGCGATCAATCATTTGCATAAACCCAACATTGGCTTGTTCCGGAAACAGATTATGCTGGCAAATGCTGGCGCCTAACTCAGCAACCGGTGCGGTGTCGACATCGTCAACCGTTAACACACAATGGGGATTGCCCATGGATACGGCTCCAAATTTGTGGCGAATGCCACCAACTTCGAGACTGTATTCCGTATCGCGTTGCGCATACCGCATGGGTATTTTTGCTGGTTCGAGTTGCGGTACCCCCATTTCAACACTCACGTTGCCATCTTTGTGCATACGCATACCAATCACACCTTTTAAAGTACTGACTCGAAGTTTGTACTTCCAGGTTAACCCCATTATTTTGACGAAGCGTGCTAAACAACGAGCGCCATTGCCGCATTGCTCGACTTCTTTGCCATCGGCATTAAAAATCCGGTAGTGAAAGTCGACGTCGGGTTGTTGAGGTGCTTCAACTAAAAGCAACTGATCGAAACCAACACCGTAATGCCGATCAGCCAAGCGTCGAATTTGCGACTCGTTAAAAAAAACCGGTTGTGAAATGGTATCGACCACCATAAAGTCATTGCCGAGCCCCTGCATTTTGGCAAAGCTGATCAACATATTTCGATTCCAATATTATTGTATAAGATCATGATTGTGAGTGATCCACCTGAGCCGCCGATGGTGGTTTCTGCGCCGGTTTCAATGGGCCTTTCTGGCCACAGGCGGATAGGAGAAGCAGCAAGCTGCCAAGGATCAGAGTTATTCGTATTCTTTTCATGTCGCAAGTATAACCAGAGAGTTATACCGACATAAAGCGCGGCGTGTAAAACCGGTTATTCACACAGCAGCTGATGTAACCGATTTCGCTCCATGAGTAATTTGGCTTCGGTGATCAATTCATCTGGCAAATCGAGCGACATTTGACCAATTTGAACTTCATTGACGGTTTTACCGAATGCGCGATCCAACCACGCGAGCACCTTATCGCGAAATCCCGCATCGTCGAGGTCAAACTGAAAGCTGCGTTTGCCACTGCTCAATGTCAGAAGCCGTTTGTCGTTTTGCTGATTTAAATGAGCATTGATATACACAGACGCTTCATCGAGCTCCAGATTTGGCTCAAAAATAGATAAGCTGAAGTCGGGGTTGAGGCTGTACCATTGCCAGGGTGTTTCCTTAAAACGCAACGAACTGGCTTTCAGAAAATGATAGACATTTGCAATGTCGGCATCCGGCGACGACTGGTTAAACGGTTGGTAAACCAAACCACCGTAAGCGTCTACGTAACTGTAAGAGACTTTCGAACCCAACACTTGATTAACCACCAACAGTTGTTGGCCAGGTTGTGACTTTTGTACCGCTGACCGGATCACCGGATCGCTGAAGCATCGACTGTCAAAGTCCAGCTTTTGATATTTATCGTATTGATTGAGCAATAACTCTGAAAGCTGACTTTCATTATTCGCTTTATGGATCACAAACCGCTCGTTCTGTTTTTCCAGCATTCGGTAGCTGGTACCCAATCGGAAAAAATATTTGCTGATATCACCCTCTGGCGATAAAAATATTGGGAGAACTTGACGAATAAAGCTCTTTACTCGCGTCACGATGCTTTCTGCTCGCATTGATGAAAAACTATAAAACTGCATCTCCGGTTGATAGGCCTGTCGATTGATCAGTTCAAGCAACGCAATTAAAGACTCCGATAAGGCATCTTCTCCTTGAAAATGCACCACAAACTGCTCTCCCCAGTTGTTCACATAATAAAAATCGATGGTCTCGATCATATTGATGCATTCGTCACCATAGCAAAAGGGATCGTTTTTGCTGGTAATGATATGGACACCTTGTTTGGCGATTTCGGTAAGCTTGTCACTCGCCGTATTGATAAAACAGCTTAGCTCTAATACCTTAGGTTTCTTTTGGTAAGCTTCATCCACAATGGGCATCGTGTTGTAGCGATTACGCAGTAATGCTTGGATCAATCGCTCCAGTTCATCGTACTGCAACTGTTGTTTCGCATCACGGTACTGCACCGATGTGCCTTCGTTTAGCAGGCCATTCACTTTGGCCCACACCAGTAATTCAAGTAGCGAACTACACTGATACACGGGTTCCGCTGAGTTGGTTTCTTGCTGACTGATGGCGCGATCGTAAAAGCTCCATAGCTCTAAGTCGCGCCCCTTAAATTGGCGCACCAATGACAGATGTTTATCCATCATTTGAGGCACAAAATTAATATTAACCTTTTCAATTTTACTTTGAGTCAGTTCAAGATGAGCGCTTATTTTATGGCTCAAACTGAGCAGTTGCGCCTTGTATTTGTCAAAATGATCCGGTTGCTGCCGAACAAATTGTGCAATGGTACGAAACGAGGTGATCAACTGCTTAATGTACAGGCGTTTTTCGTTGCCGATTTGGTTGATGTCCCAGTTTGACTTGTGATCGAACAACTGACGTTTACTGTCACTCCATTGCCACTCTTTGACCAATTGCTCGACAATACTCTGGCTCGATAATTGACCATCGCCACTTCGTGAAACCCGTCCGCGAATTTTATGGTAAAGACAGCGGCGCACAAACTCGAGCCGATCCAGCTGATCGTTCAAAATCAAATACTCTTCTACCTTTCGGTGCATTAAAAGATAAGAATCAACGACCGTTGCGTTATCCAGCAAATTGTGAACAAAGGCTTTGTAATCACTACTGAGCGGACGCACATCGGGAAACTGGCTCATGTAAGACTCCATCAACACCAACTTCAATGCCGTTTTGTAAGGTGAAGTGAGCGCCTTATTAATGTACCAGAGCGCATTGTTGATAAACTCTTCCAATTCAATGTTCTCTATCGGACCGAAATCGATCCAGTCTTCCGGTTGAACAAAACGTTTTTCCAATAAATGCGCAGCGTATTGCCGGTAATGAGATTCTCGTTGAGCCGGTATCAACCACCACAAAAGGTAACGTCCGGCCAGGTGGATTTGAGTTCGATAGAACTCGTCGAGCAACAAACCTGGCTGAATGGTGTGCTCTTCTTTCTCGGCGCTCGCATCAAGAATGGATTTTTCATCGACCAGGTATAAACTGCAGTCAATGGCTTGCTGAGTAGCCGCCCAACGCTGAATTTTATCGCGTTTTTGTCGTAGCATTTGTCGCTCATGCTCTGGCATATCGCTGCGAACGCAGAGCCAAACATCCAGATCACTTTGTCCGGAATGTGCAACGGAACTGGCGCTCCCCATCAAATAAACACCCAAAATATTAATTTTATGAACCGCACGCGGCTTATAGTCGAGACTGCGCGCGTATTTTTTGGCTAATTGGATGGTGGATCGATCCGGCTGATAGTTGGCGATTCCACAAGGCACTTCTGACCCTAAATAACCGGGTAGTGTTGGGTGGTTGATATGAAACAATAGCGGCAACAGCTGGATAAAGTTTTCTGCTTTTTCACTTAAATTTTGAGTCAAAAGCGCTTTGCGTTGTTCATTAAGCTCAAGAAACCGACGCTCTAGCTGTTTCAATTGCTTGCGATCGACTTCCTGCGCGATGAAAGGATCAGATGATGAATTGTGCCCCATAAGCGTGGTTACAGGCTCCGGCTGGCTATCAACAGTGCTCACCGGCCAGAATCCAGAAAATCCAAACCGATTTTAACGCTGTAAGTGATGCTTTTAATATGCACAAGATGCTGATTATATTGGCAATTATTTGAGAATGATTTATGGTTAAAGATTCTAGGGAAGCTATACAACTAAATCGATAGCTGACTCAATTTCTCTAACCTTTCAGTCCCAAATATGCAAAAGACAGCACGCTTTGATTACCAAAAATCGATATTTGAGATACTCAATGTCTCTGAGCTCGGTCTGTTAATTCTAGACGAAAATCAACAGGTAATTTGGGGTAACGGCGAATTTGCCCGTTGGATAGGTTGTGAACAACACCAGCTTGAAGGCAAAAGCTGGTCGGCTTTACCACTGGAAGCCGCCGATGAAAGAGCCGATCACTATTGTTTGCTTTGCCGGGAACGTGCCCAAATTTTGCACCTGCAACATTGGCAAGCGTTACTGCCGAGTCATCCGGGTTTAACCGTTCATTATTTTCGTGCGTTTAGTGTTAATCAGCCCGATAAAAACCTGTCTCCCGGTTTTTCCGGCCTACCACAAAGGCCCAACTGGTCGCAGTTTCTAGATTACGAAGTCAGTCGCAGCCGCCGTTATGACAATCCGTTGTCGTTACTGAAAGTGAAGTTGGTGGTGTTCAAAGATGAACATTCGCCATTGCACAATAACGAAGTGAATCAAATTGTCGCCGAAGTGCTGCGTGATGAGCTCCGTTGGGCCGATATGATAGGCCACTCACAAACCGGTGAGTTTTTACTGGTGCTACCGGAAACCAGCGCCACCGCCACCGATGCCTTAAAACGCAAAGTCGAGGCGGCAATCCGCAATCGCATCAGCGCGCATTTTCCACAACGGGACTTTAATATCGTGTTCGGGCAGGCGCATTGGCAAAAAGGCGATTCCAGCGGTTCGTTATTGGATCGAGCACGCACCGATCTCATCCAGCAAATGCAAGCCCTCATGAAAGCCTATTCCTGAGTTATGCAGTCACACACAGATACCTTTATTCGGCCTGAAGGGATCCTTCCCGACTTTTGTCAATTACCCAGGGTATTTATGCTGGTATTGCTGTCGGTATTGCTGGCCGTACTTTTCACTTTACTGACTTTTGAGCTTGATCAGTCGCTGTGGTTTAACTTGGGTCTCAATAGCCTGTTCATCCTTTGGATCAGCCTGGCTTCTGGTGCGATTTTTTGCTTGCTGCGCCATGCGCTGAACAAACAGGTCATATGGAAACTCACCGCTCTCTGTGCGCTCATTGTCACTCTGGTCACGCTGGTCACCAGCTTATTGGCGTTGTCTCAGTTCTACAATCTCGTAATTGACCTCAACAACAGTGGCCAACGTTGGTTCCTGTTTCGCAACGCATTGGTTGCGTTGATGATCACGTTGGTCTGGGTTCGGTACCTGTATTTAAGTCATCAAGTACTAACGGGCATTGTTGCCGAAGGAGAAGCGCGATTTCGCTCATTACAGGCGCGCATTCAACCGCACTTTTTGTTTAACACACTGAATACCATTGCCAGTTTGATCACCATCAACCCCAATGCGGCGGAGTCTACACTCGAACACTTTGCCAGTTTGTTGCGTTCCAGCCTCAAGCCGGCTGCTGACAGCGTCAGCCTAAAAGATGAAATTACCCTCTGCCAACACTATCTGGAAGTTGAGCAACAGCGCCTGGGCGAAAAGTTGACCGTCGATTGGCAAATCGACCTGGAACCCGAAAACTACCAGCTACCCCCGTTAACTTTGCAACCGCTGGTAGAAAATGCGGTTTATCACGGCATTCAGCGATTGAGCGAAGGTGGTACCATCAAAATTCGATTGTTTACCGAAACCGACTATTTATGTCTGTTGGTTGAAAATCCCGTACCGCGAACGTTATCAGCCCACGGCAACCAGGTCGCACAATCCAACATTCAACAGCGCTTGTCGATCCGTTACGGAGAAAAGGCTACCATGTCGGTTCGACACGAATTAGACCATTATCAGGTCAATATTCAGATCCCTTTGGAGGCTTCGCTTGAACATAGTGATCACCGATGATGAACCCCTTGCCCGTCAACGATTGCTGCGACTGTTGAAGCAGTGCGGAGACCACCAGCTTGCGGAAGCGAGCAACGGCGTAGAGGTGGTAAAGCACTGCCACCAAACACCGCAAGATTTGGTGTTACTGGATATCCGAATGCCAGAAATGGATGGGCTTGAAGCCGCTTGGCATTTAGCGCAAATGGAAACGCCTCCGGCGGTGGTATTTATCAGTGCCTACGACGATTATGCGTTAAAAGCCTTTGCAGTAAACGCCATCGACTACCTGCTGAAACCGGTAAAACTTGAGCAATTAAAACAAGTGTTACAAAAAGCAACCCGACTCAATCGTGCGCAACTCAATAAAGTGATTGATGACGTCCCGGAAACACCTCAACGTCAGCACATTTCGGCACGGTTGCGAGGCGAAATTCAGTTAATACCAATTCACGATATTTACTATTTCCAAGCGGATCAGAAATACGTTAACGTCAAACACAAAAAAGGCGAAGCATTAATTGAAGATTCCTTAAAACAACTGGAACAGGAATTGGGCGACGCCTTTGTACGTATTCACCGCAATGCGCTGGTCAATAAACACTTCATTCACGGTTTAAGCAAAGACAATGATGGCCACCTTTTAATGACCGTACGGCATTGTGAGCAACCGCTTGAAGTCAGTCGACGCCACGCTTCGGAAATTCGTAAACTGATAAAATCACTTTAAGCCTTCGTCACGTGATTTTGCGAATTAGCATGACAGTGAAATTCAAAAAAAATCTTTCTCAAACTCATTAAAATGCTAGCGATGTGTTAGGATAATCATAGGTTTTCCTAATTATTCAGTCATTGCTATGTCGTTGATCCGCATTGCTACACGTCGCAGTCCATTAGCACTTTGGCAGGCCGAGTACGTGAAATCGCAACTCGAACTGCACCACCCAGAACTAGAGGTGGAATTGGTACCCATGGTGACCCGCGGCGATAAAATTCTCGATACACCGCTTGCCAAAATTGGCGGTAAAGGTTTGTTCGTCAAAGAGCTGGAGCTGGCGTTAATGGAAGGCCAAGCCGATATTGCCGTGCACTCAATGAAAGATGTTCCCGCCGAATTTCCTGAAGGCTTGGGCATGAGTGTGATTATGGAGCGCGAGAATCCATCGGATGCATTGGTTTCCAATATTTACGCAAGTTTGAATGAAATTCCTTCGGGTGCCATAGTGGGTACTTCCAGTTTGCGTCGTCAATGCCAACTGAAGGCACTGCGCCCGGATCTTTCCATTAAGACCCTACGTGGCAATGTTGGTACGCGTTTGCAAAAACTCGATAACGACGAATACGATGCCATTATTCTCGCCACCGCCGGGCTATTACGCCTCGATTTAAAATATCGCATTCGCGATGAAATCAGCTTTGACCTTATGTTGCCCGCTGCAGGCCAAGGCGCTATCGGCATAGAGTGCCGTTTAAATGATGAAGCAACCATTGAATATCTGGCACCACTGAACCACCCGCTAACGGCCGCGCGCGTAACGGCAGAGCGAGCACTCAGCCATCACCTGGAAGGTGGATGTCAGATACCGATAGCGGCGTTTGCAGAAAAACACAGCGGCAAAGACAACTGGCTGAAGCTACGAGGTCTCGTAGGTGAGGTTGATGGCAGCCGGCTGTTAAAGTTTGAACACGAAGCCCCGATCAATGAAGCCCGAAGCCTTGGCATTCAAGTCGCTGAAGCGCTGCGCGAACAAGGCGCCGATGCCATTATTCAAGCCCTATACAAAAAAGAAGACTGAGTGCCCTACCACGAGGTAAGGCACCTTTACCGCTGATGCAACTTATTGTCACTCGGCCGCAACATCAAGCTGCCAATTTAGTTACAGCCATTCAAGCCCTTGGATTGAAAGTAAGCGCCATTCCACTGCTTAATATTGAACCCGCTTCAACAAACTGGCCGATGCATAACTTCCAGAAAACCGTATTCATTAGTCCCAATGCCGTGGAGTATGCCTACCGTTCAACCACACCGGAGCAGTGGCAAAAATTGCTTTTGACCGAAGTATTCGCAATTGGTGAAGCGACCGCTCAGCAATTGATTCAGAAAGGAGCCAATCAAGTCATCACACCAAAGCAGGCCAACAGCGAAGAGTTGTTAAAGCTATCAGCACTAGAGTCAGTGGCAAAACAACGTATAATGCTGGTTTGCGGAAACGACGGACGCCCTTTACTAGAAGACGTTTTAACACAAAGAGGGGCAACGGTTGAACGGACTGAAGTGTATCGACGTGTGCCCGCCGATCCGCTAACCATTAAACGCTTAAGTGCTCAGTTAAACTCGAAAAGAGTTTGGGTGATATCCAGCGAACAAGCATTGAATGTTTTACAGCGGGCATTTTGTGAACCGCAAACCGTGATCGTCACCAGTGAACGATTGGCTCGAATTGCTGAAAATCAAGGGTTTCACTTAAAGGCCGTTGCAGCTGGGGCGCTCGAGCACAACATTACCGAATGTCTGCAACAGTTTATTTCGAGATCATAACATGACAGAAAAAGAAAACTCCGCCGAGTCAAAAAGCAAAAGCGAAAATAAATCAGAAACGGCTTCGAAAAACGCAAAACTCAGTGATCCGACACCCGCCTCAAAAAACATTTCCAAAGAAGCGCCAAGTAGCGAGGACGCAACTGAAAGCAAAAAAGACACCGATAGACAAGCATCACGCGGTGGAATAATTCTGTTTCTATTACTGATATTGGCTTTAGCCGCGTTGTCACTCAGTGGTTGGTTGGCTTATCAGCAATGGCAGCAAAGCCAAGCACTGAGTGACAACTTGAGCGAACACCAACAACGTATGGCCCAACAAGAGCAACACGTTGCCGATCTTCAAAAAGCCCTGCAACAACGACAAACAGAGTTTGCCGAATTGCAACAACAACAAAACACCAACAGCGAACAGCAAGCCGCTCTTCGGCAACAAATTACCGTTACCCAAGACAAGTTGCGACTATTGTCCAGTCAGGGCAAACAAGAGTGGATGCTGGAGCAAACGCTTTATTACTTAAATTTGGCGCAACAAAAACTCATGTTTGAGAATAATGTGGAAACCGCATTAGCGCTTCTGGCTCAAGCAGACTCAGCTTTAATTGAAGGAGCCGATTTAAACCTCACCCAAGTGCGGCAAGCCATCAATGACGATATTAGCGCGTTAACAGCAATTCCTAAGCACGATACTCAAGGGTTATTGTTACGCCTTACATCGCTCGAAAAGCAGGTGTTAAAGTTACAGCCCAATGCGATTCAATTGCCCGATCAAATCAATGAGCCTGCGGTTCAAAATCAGGCCTGGTTTGATCGATTAATGTCGACTCTCGACAAGTTTGGTGAAGATGCTTTTAAATTTCGTACCCACGAAGACAAAATCCAACCTTTGCTTACCAATGAACAAAAATCGGTACTGCATGCGGTATTACAGCTTGCAATGACGCAAATGCAAACGGCCGTATTGCGCAGTGACGAGAGTTATTATCAGTCTCGAATCGAATTTACCCAAGCCTTATTAAAACAGTTCTTTCAATTGAATGAACAAAGCCAAGCATTGATTGATCAACTTGCTCAACTTCAACAACAGCCTTTGGCGCAACCGGTGCAGTATCAATTAACAGCCTTACCGATTATGAAGGCCTATAAAGAACAACGTCGAATGCAATGGTATAGCGATCAATTTAACAATGGATCGCCAACCACAACTGAGGAAGGTGATCAGCCATGAAATTGCGTCACCTGTTTTTAATTGCCACCATCGCTGGCGCTCTACTTGCTTGGTTTATTAAAGAACAACGCGGTTTTGTGCTCATAGCCTGGGACAACCACACACTGGAAGTGCGGCTTTGGATTGCATCGACCTTGCTGTTATTGCTGCTTTTGGCCGTTATTATTATGACCGGTGTGTTTTTTTGGTTGAAACGAAGCGGTCACACGCTATCGCATTGGCGTAAAGATCGCGGCGCATTTAAATCACGCAGTCAAACCATTTCGGGGATCATAGCTCTGACAGAAGGTCATTGGCAGAAAGCCGAAAACCTGTTCAACAAAGCCATCGAAAAAAGCGACAGTCGATTGCTCAATTACCTACTTGCAGCGAAAGCCGCCCAAGAGCAGAAAGACTACGCCGGACGAGACAACTATCTGAAACAAGCGTCGAGCTATGAACCCGACGCCAACATTGCAGTCAGCGTCACGCAAGCGGAGCTTCAGTACGACAGCGCGCAATACGAGCAAGCCCTGGCCACCCTCACCCAGCTGTGGGAAAAAAGCAAACGCCACCCTTACGTACTTAAATTGCTGACAAAGTGCTATTACCAATTGAAAGACTGGGACAATTTGTACGTTTTACTGCCTTATCTGAAACGCATGCAAGTATTGGAAAAGTCGCAGTTTGTCACTATTGAACAAGAATGCATTCAACAACTGATGATCGCTAAAGCCCATTGTGGCGCTGAAGCCTTGCAACAATGCTGGCAGAGCTTTTCCAATGAATACAATAAACAACACAGGCATATCATCAGCTACGCGCGCTTGCTGATCGAGCTGTCGGCGCTGGCCGAAGCCGAAGTGGTATTGCGATCAGCTTTAAAGCGTGGATATCACCCTGAACTCATTTTCTGGTATGGACAAGCAGCAGGCCGCGATAATCATACGCAATTAAATTTCGCTGAAAGTTTCGCGAGCGAGGGCGGAAACGATTGGCAATACTTCGCAGCCGTTGGTCGCTTGAGTTACAATAATGAGCTCTGGGGTAAAGCCAAAGATTACCTGTTACGATCACTCAAGTTAAATGCCACCATCGAAGCCTACTACTTGCTGGTACGAACCTTGGAAAAATTGCAGGAACCGTTAAGTGCTTTAAACGATACCCTGATGAAAGCCCTGGCTTCAGCAAGCCAGCACAGTCAACAACGATTGATTGCTGACAATTCACAACTGTTGTTAGCATCCGAGTAATATTGCAGTCCTATGAAATCGAACATTCCCAGCGTCGGCTTCGTCAGCCTTGGTTGTCCCAAAAACACCGTTGACTCCGAACGCATCATTACCCAACTTCGCGCCGAAGGTTACGAACTTTCCAACAGTTATCACAACTCCGACCTAGTTGTCGTAAACACTTGTGGCTTTATCGATGCCGCCGTTCAGGAATCGCTCGATACCATTGGCGAAGCATTAAATGAAAACGGTAAAGTTATTGTTACGGGTTGTTTAGGCATTAAAGAGGACACCATTCGCGAGGTGCACCCTAATGTATTGGCTGTGACCGGCCCACACGCTTACGATCAGGTGATGGCGCAAATTCACCAGCATTTACCGCCGCAACACGATCCTTTTATGGACTTGGTTCCTCCTGCTGGTCTTAAACTGACACCGGAGCACTATGCCTATTTAAAAATATCGGAAGGCTGCAACCACAATTGTACGTTTTGCATTATCCCTTCAATGCGCGGTAAATTGGTCAGTCGTGATATTGGCAGCGTATTGCAAGAAGCTGAAAATCTGGTCAACAACGGAGTACAAGAATTACTTGTTGTGTCACAAGACACCAGTGCTTACGGCGTTGATGTGAAATACAAAACCGGTTTTTGGGGCGGCGCTCCTGTAAAAACCCGTTTTAAGGAGCTTTGCCAGGAATTGGGCAAACTCGATGCTTGGGTCAGATTGCATTACGTTTATCCGTACCCACACGTCGACGATGTGATCCCGCTTATGGCGGAAGGAAAAATTCTGCCTTACCTGGACATTCCTTTCCAGCATGCCAGTGAGTCGGTATTACGTAATATGAAGCGTCCAGCCTACAGCGAAAAAGTGTTGGATCGGATAAAGCAATGGCGCACCATCTGCCCAGACATGGCAATTCGCAGCACGTTTATTGTTGGCTTTCCTGGAGAAACCGAAGACGACTTCAAGCAACTCATCGATTTTATGTACGAAGCCGATCTCGATCGGGCTGGCGCTTTTAAATATTCGCCAGTCGATGGTGCCACTGCCAACGCATTACCTAATCACGTCGATCCCGATACCCAACAAGAACGCTGGGAAACGTTTATGCGCGTTCAACAAGAAATCAGCGCCAATAAATTGCAAAAACGAGTGGGTCAAAGACTCGAAGTTTTAATTGATGAAGTCACCGATTCTGGAGCTACTGGTCGCACCCAATACGACGCGCCAGAAATTGATGGCCAAGTACATATTACAACTGACGAAACCTTGGAAAAAGGTGACTTAGTGGAAGTAACGATTACTTCTGCCGACGAGTATGATTTGTTTGCTTAGGTGGTGTGCTATTTACGCCATATCGAAAAAGACGTTTAATAGCGAAGTGTAAAAATTTCTCGATTACCGCCAGAAAAAAGGGAGAGCATTTGCTCTCCCTTTTTTATTATTTTCCGATATGCGTTTCTAAGAATTTCTCCATTTTTGTATAAAGCTCATAGTTGTTTTCTTCATTTCTAAAACCATGACCTTCAAAAGGCTTAACAACCGATTCAAATGGATAGTTGCGATCTTCAAGTGCATCCGCTAACGCGTCATATTGCTCGATAGGGCAACGTTGATCGTCTTTACCATGAACCAGCATAACCGCAGCTTTGAGTTTGTCTAAATGGTATATGGGCGAACGTTCTTTAACGAACTTATCGTCGTAAGCATTCCATGCATCTTCTAAAAACTCTCTACCCCATTTAATGTCTGCTGTATCACTTTCCTCGGTCTGAATTTCTATATCGTAGACACCCACATAAGCAATTGCACATTTATACAAATCAGGCTCTTTAACCACGCCCATCATAGAGGCATAACCACCGTAACTTGCACCATAAATACAGATGCGGTTTTTATCGGCAATGCCTTGCTCGATCGCCCATAATGTTCCATCGGTTAGATCATCTTGCATCTCAGCGCCCATCTTCCGATAAGCATCATATTGAAACGATGAACCTCGGCCTCCGGAGCCACGATAATTCAGCTGTAATACCGCATAACCTCGGTTTGCTAAAAATTGGGTATCACGGTTCGAATAGTTATAGCCCCACTCGTCTTTTGGTCCGTATGGCCCACCGTGTACGTACACCACCATCGGTAAATTTTTCTTTTTGTTTAATGGACGTGTTAAATAACCACGAATCTCTAAACCATCTCTGGCTTTAAAGCTGATGGGCTCCATTGGCGAAAGCTGCTCTGGATTAATCCAAGGAATGGAGTCCAGTAAGTATTCCATATTAAATGTTTCGTTATCAAACAAATAAAACGTGCCAGGACTCACATCGCTCCATGTTCTTACCAAGGTTTTTTTACCATCTCTCGTTGTATTTATCAGGTCGACAACTAGATTAGGAAAAGCCTCTTGTAATGACTTTCTAAGTTTTACACCAGGATGAGTTTCGTCTAGGTAAGTGTCTTCGATGTACCCTGGCATTTGTCTAAACCCAACAACATCATAGACTTTGAGCTCTTTATTATAGTGATAAAGCAACTCTTCTATATCTGCATCGCCAGGAATTTCTTTAATTAACGTATACTCTTTGTTCGCTAAGTTTAACTTGTACAGACCGCGTTTCTTATTTTCATCGCGTACATTAATAATTAAGTTTTTCGAGTCATGGGTGATAAAACTGACTTCCATACCGACATTTTTAGTATCGAACTCTTGAAACAATTCCCACTCATTGTTTTTAGGATTCCGTAAATAGATACGATATTTCTTGTCATCGGGATGATCTTGCTCTATCGCTCGAGCAACACCTTTATGATCCAATACCAATGCGCCGTATTTATAGGGCGACTTCTCGAAAGTGGATTTGGCGCCATTGTAAACATTCAGCTTGTAAATTTTTTGAAATTTGCCATCCCACATAGAAATTAATACGTACTTAGGATCGTCGTAAAGAAAGTTAACAATTCTGAATTCTTCAGGTGTTTCAGAAGCTCTACCTGGACCACTTGGGCGTGGCAAAACTTGCGTTTTCTTTGAACCATCGATATTGCCCGCAAAGAGATAACCGGTTCTTGCGCTTTGAGCAAGAGGGCCAACTTTCTCTACCATTTCAGCATAGACACGCTCATTGTTAAACCAACCAATAGGGCCGATTTCTCGGTGTCCGGATGAAAAGCTGAAAATTTGTTTTATTTTTTTCGTTTTCGCATCCAATACTGCAAGCTTTTTATCGTCTTTAATCTCAACGATTGCCGCATAATGTTTACCATCCGGGGAAATACGCAATGAGGAGATATCCGGATTTTTAAAAAACGTCTCAACTGGCAGCTTGGTTGAAAACCCTGCGCTGCTTGCCAGTAAAATCATGACCGTTAGTAATAGTCTAGTCATTTTTTTCTCCATTAAATTTAGGAACAAAAAAGCCCCTAAAAAAAGGGGCTTTTTTCACTGTTTTACCGATTAGAAAATGTAAGAGGCTTCAAGAGACCACTCACGCCCTAAACCAGCGCCACCGTATGCAAAGTTGTTGTACCAAGGGTACTCATAATACTCAAAGGTATTATCTTTAGGTGCTTTCTCATCCGTCAGGTTACTTACACGTAATGCTAAACGGAAGTCTGCAGTAAAGTCATAAACCGCCGAGTAGTTATAAGTAATGTGTGGTCCTAAACGGTACGCATCACCCGCTTCTTCATCAATATTGTTTTGATTGAACTTAGGTGTTGAACCTAAACGAAGAGCAGTTAATGTGGTGCGGAAATCACCTTTTTCATAACCAAAAGATACATTTGCTCGAGAACGGAAGTTGTATCCAGAAAATCCTCGTGCAGAACGCACATTAAAGTAGTCGTCCGTAGAAGAGGTTTTTGAAACAAACTTCATGATATTGGTGTACTCAACGTAAGTTTTGAAAGTACCAATTTCAGTTTCGATCTTATTATTGAATTTCAAGTCGAACGAAGTAATACGTTGTTCGGCTTGGTTAATTGCAGAACGGTTAAAGTCGCCGATACGAGTAATGTCGTAACCATTAAACTGACCGGTAATACGATTATCAGTGACACGATTGGCTGCTCGAGAACATTCGCTTGCAGAAGGCGTATCGCCTAAGTTAACAATGCTATTGAAAGATGAACACAAATACTCATCGATCAACAACCCTTGTACAGACTCAACCGATGCACGGTCTTTCAAGAATTGCTCATTCCAAGTTAGCTCGACATTGTTGTTTTCATCGAAATCAAACACGATACCAATATGAGAGCTGTAACCGGTCTCGTCTTTCAGTGCTTTTTCACCTAAGTTTTGCGAGCCAGTACGTTCACTGTAGACGCTTTGACCTTCACAAGATGTTTGGAAGTCAGCCAACACAGCATCATCACCAGGTTGCAAGTTATCCAAGTCGATATCGTTATCCGCCGCATATTGTTGGAAACATCCAATGTAGTCCGTAGCGGTAGTGTACGATCCTGAATTGATATGAACCAAAGCCATGTCAGGAGTGATAAATGCGCCAGAGTAGCCACCACGCAATAAGAAAGAGTCCGTAGGACGCCACTCAAAGTCTACACCCGGAGTGAAACGAGTACCGATGGAAGACGATGTATTGTCGTAGCTGTCAAAACGACCCGCTAAGTTAACTGTGAAAGTATCCGTCAAAGGTAATGCTACCTCACCACCGACCGCAGCACGCTGACGATCACCTTCACCGTAAAAGCCGGTAAGTCCCCACCAGCCAGTGCCGTTTACATTTGGATCTGGAGAGTCTTGAAGAATACGAGCGTCTGGAATGTACTCAATTTTCTCGTCTTCGGCTTCAACCACTAATGCGTAGCCGATAGCACCACCACTGAGCTCACCAAGCTCACCCGAAAGAATGAACTGCATTGAAGTCGAGGCACTTTCGTTTTCATACACTTGCTCACCTAACAAGCGATCCAAATATTGTTGCGGAATGGGGCTCCATAAGTTGTCAATAAGACTCCATTCACCTTGGTTATCCCAACCTTCAATCCAACTTAAACCAGAACCACCAGTGATCTCATCAACATTGGTATAGCTGCCTAAGAAAATATCAATAACTTCTTCCGCTTTAAACCATGGTCGCGATTGCTTCAAGTTACTTGCACTGTGCGTTAAGCTCACTTCCCAGTCGTGCTCACCGAACAGACCTGTTAAACCGGTTGACAGACTTAAAGAGTCACTTTCAAACGTGGTGGACACATCACGCCCAAACTCATCATCAGTGATTCGTCGTAATACCGATGACCACTGTGGCAAACCAAATGTTGCATTGGTGTTGTTGGGGTCAACGTAATCCGCGAACATAGTGATCGCACCGTCTTTACTTTCCAGTTCAGATGTATTGTAAAGCATGGTTGCAAACAACTCTAAGTCACCACCTAGCTCTAGGCGGCCATCAAGAAAGATAGAGTGACGTGTTGAAGGGTTACGGAATGAAACGTCTTGCGCCAAATCGTAACCACAGTAAATTCGATCTTCACCGTCGCGAGAGCCGGCACTCGCAGGGCGAGTGGTGAGCACCATACCATTATCGAGCGCTGCACAAGAGCCCGCAGGAGGCGTGATGTAGTTATCATTACCTAACGAAGTATCGCCGTACTGGAAGTAGTTGTTGATGTTGTACATCCCTCGGCCCAAAATAGGTGTGCCGTTATAGGGAAAATCCAACTCTGAATCAAATTCATCGTAATCTGGGCCAAATACACCTTCACGCTCTTGATACTCATATGCGTAAGTGATGTTACCGCCATCGAAGGTGTTTCCACCTAAAAATGAAAAACGATGGGTCTCTTTTCCAGCGCCTTGCTGGCCATACAAATAAGAAGCAACGTGATCGTCAATGTCTTCTTTAAGAATAATATTGATTACACCGGCTACCGCGTCGGCACCGTAGATAGCCGAACCGCCCGTGGTCATCACTTCAATGCGTTGAACCGCAATGGCAGGGATGCCACCGAAGTCAAAAACACTGCCGGTTGACTGATAAGCGGCTGGATAGTCGGATACGCGTCGGCCGTTAATTAAGGTTACGGTTGCACCAACACCAGAACCGTTGAGGTTTAACGTTTCAACCGCCGGCGTGAAACCACTTGAAAACTCAGGACCTTCTATTTGAATCCCAGTATTCTTAGACAGTTCATTCAATGCTTCATGAACTGTGACATAGCCTCGATTTAAAATATCGTCGGCGGTAATCACAGTAATAGGTTTCGCGCCTTCGGCTTGATTTCGTTTAATACGAGTACCAGTAATCGTAATTTTGTCTTGTTCATCAGCTTTGTCTTCTTCGGCTGCCCAAACTTGACTTGTAAACGCCAAACTTGCAGCAGAAGAAGCTAATAAAGCTGTTTTAACCGCATTTGCGATTAAGCTTCTTTTTGTCATCTTGAGTTTCCCCGGTTGGTTGTTACTTAATTTTTACGATCTTTATTTTGTGAGAAAGAATTGAGAATCACGGTTTTTAACTTATCTCAACGAATAATACAAGACTTGATAATATATTGTGACATATTCACACTCACTTCGGCGCTCATTATGCTAATAACGCAACTGATATTCAACAAACCATTCACGTCCAATGGCATCGTATTGACTTCGGTCATAATATGGCCAACGACTTCGCGCTGAGTCAAATGGCGGCTTACTATTGGTTAAATTACGAACGGTAAACAATAAGCTCGACTCATTGAAGTCATAATTAATCGATAAATTCGTTATTATCCAAGGCTTTAATCGTCCTGTACCATTTCCATTGATATGACTGCCTTTACGAAAAAGTGATAGTGCACTCGACCAAGCGCCTTTCGCCCAAGACAGTGTTAAATTGGAACGGGTTCTTATTTCACCATTCAGAGGATTATCGCGATAGTTAGCATCAAAAGTGGTTGGCTCTCCCACTAGCTCTTGTACTTCGGTCGTTAGTATATGCGAATACCGCAAATCAACCCCTAGCGTACTGTGTTCATCGGTCAGATAATAATGACTGAACCCCAAGTCAATTCCTTTTTGTCGCCTAAAAGCTCGATTTACCGGAGAGTTTTCCATTTGCTCAATAAACCCACTGGGTTGATCGTTAAAATGGTAGCGATCAACGGCAGAAATCGCACGTTGACAAAATTCGGAGTTCGCATCTAAAGGTTCATTAGAGACAAAGTTACGACCCATACGACACTGAGCCTCCCACAACATCAATTGAGACTCGAGTTGTAAACCCACTTGGTTTTTGAGTTTAATATCGTAAAAATCGAGAGATAAAGACATTTCATCAAACGGATGAAAAACAACACCGATTGTTTGGCTTACGCCAGTCTCTTCTTCAAGAGCCAATGAGCCTTGCCAGTCGACAGTCACCGACTCGGAAAACTCGTCATTATTTTCACAGCGACTTATATCATTTTCTATTTGCATGCACTCGTAAATATCGACCACACCAATAAAATATCGAGTACGATTAGCAAACAGATAGTGTAAATCTGGGGCTCGAAAGCTGGAGCTTCGAACACCACGAATACTGATCGCATCATTAGGTTTCCATTCCGCCGCAACTTTATGGGTTTTCGCACTGCCGACACTCGAGTCATCGTTATAACGGTCCCAGCGCAAAGCTAAGGTCAAATCGAAATCACCGTATAGCTCATGATTATCGAGTAGCGGAAAGTACCACTCTGTACCCACTGCAAACCTTTCTCGTTCACCACCACCTGAAGAGCCGCCAACATTGTACCAACCAAAATTTTCTGAAACGTCATCAACATTAATGCGATACGACGTTTTGTTCCATTCGGCCACGAGTGCGTAAGTTGATGGTCTTTGGCCAACGGAAAATCCTTCTCCCGACATCCAATACGATAAACTGGATGATTTTGATGTTGCCTGATGCGAACTCTCACCCACAATCGCTGATAACTGTTGCGGAGTAAAAAATTCAAAAATATTTCCTTGTGGCTGCCCCATAATAGGCGTTCCAACTCCAGAGTAACTGTCTAAATCAATGAAGTTTTCGTCATCATCCAAATAACCTATCGGCTCAACAAAAAACCGCATGACTTCATCAGCATCTAATTGGAGCTTTGTGCGACGATAATCGTACTGGCTGAATACCGATTGAACGCGATAATCAAAATAAGACGTTACACCTTCAAAAGCAGTGCTTATCGAAACCGTATCTTCATCAAACAACTGATCCTGATTGCCTGTTTCTAAAGGACTAAACTCTCGATAAAACTCATTCGGTAAGTCACCGTTCCAATTGCCATTGTTATCACTTTCATAATAAAATTCTCGCCAGAAAAGACGGAAATTTCTGGAGGCAACTTCGCTATTCCAATACAACAAGTCAACATTCAACTGTCCATTAAATAAATCGACCTCACCATGACTGTAAATGGACATCCTTTCTCTGGCATTTCTTAAGTTTTCATCACCAATATCGATTCGAGAGCAATACCCATACACGGACAAACTTAACTCTGGATGCGCATCACACGCTTCAATATTTGGCAGTAAACCGGTCGTGTATAAATCGCCTTGGTCATAGAAATAATCGAGATTCGCAATGGTGAGCGGCGGAAAAAAACGATCCTTTACGTTGAGCTGGTAATAATGATTAATGGAATTTCGTTGATAACCATAAATCGGTTTTCGCTTCTCCCACTGATAACCCAATGTGAAGAGCGAAGAAGCCGAACGAAAACTATTACCACCGGTAATTTTTTGCGACTCGCCGCCGCCTTGTGTGGTATTTCCATAAGTGACGGAAAACTCATGGCTGTCGAACTCTTCTCGCAAGATCACATTGATCACACCTGCAATAGCATCGGAGCCATAAATGGATGACGCACCATCGGTAAGAACATCGACACGTTCAATAGCTACCGTGGGAATGGTGGCAAAATTAAAAAAGTTAGCTTCGCTCTGATAAGGTGTGGGGTTCAATGCCAATCGCTGTCCATTCACCAAAACCAGAGTTCGACCCGGTCCAAACCCGCGCAAATTAATTGCCTGCGCGGCAGAAGTAAAACCATTCGGAAATTGATCGCCTTCAAGTAAAGAGCCAGTTTGCGCAGTGAGTGAAACCAGGGCTTCGTATAAATTGGTGTGACCGAGTCGCGCAAGATCTTCTGAGGTGAGCGTGAGTATAGGCGCAGGTCCCTGTTGATCACTTTTTTTGATCATCGAGCCTGTAACGGTTATTTTTTGTTCTTCGGTAGAAGTGTTTGGTTTGGCCGCCTGTAACGCGTTGGTGGTTATGGTTGCCGAAATGCAGGCCCACAGCCAGGCTCGTTGCATTGAATATTCCCCGATTTTGTCTTGCTTTAGTTTTATTGATCACCGATCAAAGCTATTTCAGGCTTGATACCTCTACTACAATAACCTTATCCGGCGTGCAATCCTTAACAAAATTTTTGTGAATATGTCACAATTTTTTCGATTATATAAGAATTATTGACCGCTCAACAGCGGCACAGGTCAACAAAGATACGATTTTTTAAATGTTATTGGGTATTGAACTGCATTTTATGAGGTAAAAGGCACACTGAAACTCGAAGTTTCGGCTGCCAATCGAAGTTGCGGTACACGACTTAAAAGGTATTGCTGCAACTCCATCGCTTTGTCTTTCGGAGTGTCAATCATAATCAAATAACAGCCATAACGTAATGCGTCATCAAACTGGCGCAGTCGATAATGTTGCATACGGCTACCCCACAACCCACCAATCCAGGCAAAAAGCAGCATCGGCGTTAAAATATAGGCCAACCAGCTGGAAAGCGGCAGAGGTAACAAGTGTGGATTGAAAGCCGCGTAAAAGCCAGCACCAATCACTCCTGCAATAATGCCAATTAATGCACCTTGTTCTGCCTGACGCACAACATCCGTTTTGTGCCAGCTTCGAGCAGACCGAATATTATGTTGCAGCAATCCCGATTCATCATAACTGAGCACATGATAATGCCAACTACTGTCACTGTATCGGGTAAGGCATTGCGCGGCTTGTTCGCTGGTCGCTAAATCGTCAGCTAAAAAATAAAGTCGTTTCATAAATAAAGTCACTCCCTGAAATTTTCAATTTGCGATATCAAAAGGTGTTCTTTATTTTATAGGGCGCGATGCTAACGAACTCAAGTTTTCAACCACGATCAGTTAGATCGTTTATTTGCTTAAACAATTGTTTTTATGAGCTTTATTTCAATCCCGTTGAACTACAAATACAATTTTGCCAAGGATTCAATGTAAGGTCTTACTTGATCATTTAACGGCAACTGACGGGCTTTTTCCAGAATCGATGTCAATACCCGTTGTTCATCGGCATCAACCTCACCGTCTTCCAGCGCGATGGTGATGATACGCTCCAACTCGTCCACTGAATACCGTCCGTCTTTGGCGTAGGATTTAATGGACTCCATGATCATCTTTACGTGGCTGGGAATATCTTCCAGCTGATGTTTTCTGATTTTGCTTAAGAGCTCATTGTCATTCATTTACTTTTCTCTCAACTCAGCTAACGTACCGTTTTTACAAACCTTTAACGGCGAAAATCCCTGGTGCATTTCGCCAATACTCTTTGTAATCCATGCCGTAGCCAAACACGTAACGATCCGGAACCGTTAAACCAACATAGTCCGCCTGATAATCCGGATCCGCTTTACGATCATGCCGCTTTTCAACGAGGACCGCCGAATACACTTGACTGGCTCCCTGTGCTCGGATCGCCTTTAAAATGGCCAACAGTGTATGACCTTCATCAAGAATATCGTCCACCACCAAAACTTCGCGCCCACCAAAATGGAGTTGCGGCAAGGCTTTCCAATGTAACTCACCGCCGCTGGTAGCACCGCGATATCGCGTTGCATGGCAATAATCAACCTGCAAAGGAAAATCGAGTTGCGCCAACAACTGACCAGCGAAAACCATACCGCCATTCATGATGGTCAATACGATTGGATTTTTATCGGCCAATGACTGGTTTATTTTACCGGCCATGGAGGAAATCGCCTGATCCACCTGTGGCTTTTCAAAAAGACAGTCGGCCTCACTCAAAACCCGACGCAATAGGGCTTGATCTGGACCTTGATCGTTTTCTTTTTCATTGCTATTCATTTTTTTCGGATCCATCTTTAATGGTGAGCCATTGGATCATGTTATCAGATTTTCTGGGAGCGGCCGAAGGCGAAACTGGCTCATCGCCATTTGCTAACATTTCCTGCTGATAGCCACACTTCACACACTCAAACATTTTGCTATTGTTTTCTGTGTACATCACCAAGGTATCCATCGCATCACACGTGGGGCAAGTCGCTCCAGCAATAAAGCGCTTTCGCATAGCTAAATCCCACCTCGCATGGCTTGTTCTGCTTGCTGCGTTTGCATTTCTAACGCTTCTTGCTGTTCAAACCACTGTAACTCCACATCCTGCAAACGACTTTTCAACTCACTTTGCCGATTCAGTAATTGACTCAGCTCACCCTTTCGCTCGGGTTGGTACAAATCATTGTCGGTCATTGCTTGCTCAATGTCGCTCAATTCACTTTGTATTTTGCTCATCAAATCTTCCGTTTTTTGCAGCTTCTTTTTCAAAGGGGCCAGTTGCTGCCGAATTTTAGCTTCAATCTGCTTCTGCTGCTTGCGATCAATAGCTGGGTTCGCTGAAGATTCGCCACCGCGCTCATTATCCTGCTTACCCCAACGGTTTTGACGCAACCATTGATGATAAGTCTGTGTATCTCCAGAAAAAGGTTGCACCTGACCACTGTCTATCAGGTAAAGTTCATCCACGGTAGCATCAAGCAAAAAGCGATCATGTGAGATCAACACCACCGCCCCAGAAAAGTTTTGTATTGCCAATGTTAATGCGTCGCGCATTTCCATATCCAGGTGATTGGTTGGCTCATCCAGTAAAATCAGGTTTGGCTTTTGATAGATCATCAAGGCCAATACCAGTCGAGCCTTTTCGCCTCCTGAAAACTGTTTTACCGCATCAAACACCTTATCTCCGTGAAACGCATAACCACCAAGGTAATTCCTTACCTCTTGTTCGGTTAGGCTTGGATCCAGAGCTTGCATTTGGTCAAAGGCGCTCTGTTCGCCGTTCAGTTGTTCTAGCTGATGCTGCGCAAAATAACCAATATGTAAGTGTTTACTTGCTTCACGCAATCCATCAGTTTCGACTTCGCTGTTAGCAATCGTTTTTAACAGTGTGGATTTACCTGCACCGTTTCGCCCCAGTAGGCCAATACGGCTGTCGCAACGGATAGAGAGGTTAATATCGTTCAGTATCGGTTGCGCTCCATATCCGGAATGCATATTTTCAAATCGCAATAGTGGATCCGGCTTATGTTTTGGCTCAAAAAAATCAAACGATAAACTTTCACGTACGCTGACATTTTCTACCGTTGCCATTCGCTCCAAAGCCTTTACCCGACTCTGCGCCTGCTTGGCTTTACTCGCCTTGGCTTTAAAGCGATCGATAAACGACTGCAGATGCTTAATTTTTGCTTGCTGCTTTTCAAATTGTTTCGCCTGCAAATTCTGTTGCTCGGCGCGTGTTTTTAAAAACTGACTGTAGTTGCCACTGTAACAATGGATCTGGCCGCTATCGAAATGCATCACTCGGGTAACCAGTGCATCAAGAAAGTCACGGTCATGCGAAATCACCAGTAAAGTTCCAGCATACGATCGTAAATAAGATTCGAGCCAAAAAACAGCATCAAGATCCAGGTGGTTGGTGGGTTCATCAAGCAGCATCAAGTCAGATGGTTGAATCAATGCCTGTGCCAGATTAAGTCGAACTCGCCACCCACCTGACAACTCGGAAACCAGAACCCGCATTTGTTGTTCACTAAAGCCTAACCCGTACAACAAACGCGCTGCTCGCGACTCTGCATCGTAAGCGCCCAAAGTTTCCAACTGGTGATGCGCTTCGGCAATGGCTTCACCGTCATTTTTTTGTTCCGCGAGTTGAAGCAATTTTTGCGAGCGCCTTAACGCTTGATCACCGTCGAGCACGTAATCCAGAGCGGTTTGCGCTATGCCTGGTGTTTCCTGCTTTACGTGAGCAATGCGCAACTTTTCAGACATCACCAGTTCGCCGGAATCGCAGTGCAACTCTTTGAGGATGAGTTGAAATAGGGTTGACTTACCACAGCCATTGGCGCCGACAATGCCAATTTTTTCACCATTGAATAAAGTGGTATCAAAATCCCGCACCAGTGTCTGAGCACCGCGCGAATAACTAATCTGGTTAAATGTGATCATTGAGTCTTCGGTTTTATGCGTTTAGTTTAACAAACGCAGAATGTGTAAGTTGGGGAATAGTAAAGCGATGGCCGCTTATTGTAGGGAGTTCAGAGAGAATTTACAAAATGAAAAAACCCACTCGTTCCTTGTGTGGGCTGTGGAGAGAGAAAAAAGCTAGCTGGATGGTGCTGCTTTGTGATCGTTTGTTTCGTTAACCACTTCACCATCTACTACATTACCGGACTTTTTCGTATTATTTTTGGACGACCACTCCGTCACTTTCGCTTTGCATTTATCGAACAATTCTTTCCAAAATTCATGGAAAGCCGCACCCAACACAATACCTATAATCAATTCCAACATGAGTTTCTCCTGTGTTTTAACCCTGTGTCGATACACTTAAAGCGAAACACATGCCAATAGGTATCTTATTGTTTTTATTGCATTTATATTAGGTTGAAAGCGTTACTTTGGCTGACTCTACCAAAATGTAGTGAATTTGAAACTTGCATACTGACGCGATCCGATTAGTATCGAGCCTCACAAACAGAAAGAATAAAGAGAATAACCATGCAATGGTGGACCCTATTACCGCCGGTGTTGGCAATCATCATCGCGGTTTGGAAAAAAGAAGTGATCTTGGCCTTATTAATCGCCATTTTCAGTGCTGAACTCTTATTAGCAAACTTTCATCCCGGTGTTGGTTTTATTACCACTATTGAACGACTGGTGTCGGTGTTGGGCGACGCTGGAAATACTCGGATTTTATTATTCAGTTTATTGGTTGGCGCATTATTAACCTTGATCCAGAAGTCTGGCGGTGTCTCCGCTTTTGTTCATTGGATCAGCCACAAGGGTCTGGCCAATACGCCGCGAAAAGTCGGTTTATTGCCAACGATGATGGGCATATTTATTTTTATCGAAACCAACCTAAGCGTACTCACTTCAGGAATTCTGTCGCGCAACTTATTTGACCGGTTCAATATGAGTCGCGAGCGATTGGCTTACATCATCGACTCCACGTGCGCACCGGTTTCTGTACTGATTGTAATGAACGCCTGGGGAGCTTATATCCTGGGCTTGATAGGAGACTTTTCAGAAGAGCAAAGCAATGCTGTACTGTTGGGCTCGCTTGGCCTTAACTTTTACGCGTTGCTAACACTGGCGTTGGTGTTCTATACCGTACTGAGTAATCGGGTGCATGGCCCGATGAAGCACAGTGAACAAAAGCTGGTTGATAACGCATTGGAAGTTATGGAGCCGCCAAGCAAAAAGCGTTTTATGTTGCTTCCACTAGCGACCATGATTATCGGTATTGTGTTTTTTATGTGGTTTACCGGCCGCCAAAGCTTACTCAGTAATGGCGTAATGTCTTTCGGCTTTGGAGATGCCTTATTAAAAGGTTCCGGTTCTCGCTCGGTACTTTGGGCGACCTTCAGCGCCTTGTTGGTCGCTTATCTGCTTCTCAAGCTGCAACATGGCGAAAAACACAAAGTGCTGATCCAGTGGGGTTTCGAAGGCATGAGTAAGTTACTAGGCCTAGTGACAACGGTATTGCTCGCATTATCTCTGGGAGCCAGTATGAAAGCGTTAGGGACGGGTGATTTTGTCGCACAAATGATCAGTGAAAACTTACCTTTGGTCTTAGTAACGCCGCTGCTGTTTTTGGCTGCCAGCGTTATTTCGTTTACGACAGGCACTTCCTGGGGCACTTTTGGGATCTTGATTCCAATAGGTATGCCCATTGCGCACACACTGGGGATTCCACCGGAATTAATTTTGGCCGCAATTCTGGGCGGTGGCGTTTTTGGTGACCACTGCTCACCGATTTCGGATACCACCATTGTCTCGTCACTGGCAGCTGGTTGCGACCACCTGGATCATGTCAAAACCCAGCTACCCTACGCACTGACGGCCGGTGGAACAACTTTATTACTCTATTTGTTTGCTGGATTTATGATTTGATAACAACGATATTGCAGAGCTTATTGTGATAATTTTTGTTCCAGTTCAGCCACTTGCGCTTCAAGCTCGGTTAACTTCTGCCGGGTTTTCTGCAAAACCTTAGTTTGAACGTCAAATTCATCACGCGTGACCAAATCCATTTTACCCAGTTGACTCTGCAATAATTGCTTAAATTGGGTCTGCATTTGGTGGTGCATATTTTTCATTTCCGGTGGAATTAATTGTGACAATTTCACCGCCAGATCATCTATAATCTTCGCATCTATCATCTTTCACCTAAGGGTCGAATTGCAATGGCCCACACTATAACCGAAGAGCTATGAATTTCAATCAAAGGAACCTTTTTTCGCTGGTTATCTGCTTGCTATTACTACCGGCAATGTCCGAGGCCAAAATTTACAAATGGGTGGATGAAAACGGCAAAGTTCATTACAGTGATAAACCACCTACCGATCAGCAATCGGTCAACACTGTGGATATCGAACACCCCAAAGTAACACCCAGTGAAGATGACGGAGCAAACCACAAACCTCAGGTTTCTGCACAAGAACGTATTCGTAAAGCCAATCAATGGATAAACGCCACACGCCAAAAGCAGCAACAAGAAGCAGCGGAAAAAGCACAAGCGGAATCTGATAAGAAAGAGCGTGAGCACCAATGCAAAATTGCTCGCCGTGAATTGCAGGATTTCGAGCGTTCGCAAGCCATTTACGATTACAACGAAAAAGGCGAACGCATTTACCTGGACGATTCTCAACGCGAGAAATTTTTGTCGGACCTGCGAAACGCCATTACCAAAAACTGTCAACCCTAACTACAGAGAACCTTAATGTCAGAGCAAACCCGTACCGCACTGGATAATTACAACATTCCACTTTGGAGTGATGGTTTTTTCGACATCGATCAAGATGGCGATCTGGTTGTGATATCCAAGGATCAACAGCAAACACATGCACACAAAATCCATCGCATTGTTGAAAAGTTGAATCTCGATGAAAAGCCGCTACCTGTATTGATTCGCTTCGGTAATATTTTACGCGAACGCTTCGACCACATTGCCGATGCATTCACTCACGCAATTGACGAACACCAGTATCAAAACCGTTACACCTGTGTGTATCCGATAAAAGTGAACCAACAACGAGCCGTGGTGAATGAATTAGCACAACACGGTGGTGCACGCTTTGGCTTGGAATCGGGTAGCAAACCAGAATTAATGGCCGTACTCGGTACCAACATGCCAAAAGACAGCATGGTCATTTGTAACGGTTACAAAGATCGTGAATATATACGAACCGCTTTAATCGGTCAGAAAATGGGACGCCGTGTTTTCTTGGTCGTGGAAAAAATGCACGAATTAAAGCTGATCTTGGAAGAAGCAGAAAAAATGGAGATTGATCCCATACTGGGAGTACGGGTTCGTATGTATGCGATCAGTAAGGGCAACTGGCAAGACACTGGCGGCGAAAAATCCAAGTTTGGATTGTCACCGAGCCAATTATTAAAGTTGCTCGGTATGCTCGAAGAACACGGCAAAAGTCACTGCCTAAAACTGCTACATTGCCATTTGGGCTCACAAATTTCCAGCATCACCGACATCCGTAAAGGTGTTAAAGAATGCGCTCGTTATTTTGTTGAGCTTAAGCGTATGGGGCTTCCGGTCGAGGTAATTGATGTCGGTGGTGGCCTAGGTGTCGATTATGAAGGCACACAGTCGCCGTCTTATTACTCCATCAATTACTCGGTACAGGAGTACGCCAACACCGTGGTTCAAACCATTTTTGAAGCTCTGGAAGAACAGCAAATGCCACACCCGGAAATTGTCACTGAGTCAGGCCGTGCACTCACGGCACATCATGCGGTATTAGTAACCAATATGTTTGATCGTGAACAAGCTCCGGGGCTAGGCGAACCGGAAGAAGTCACAGATAAAGACACCAATGTACTCCAAAACCTGTGGCGTCATTATCAGAATGTTAATGCCGACAACGCGATCGAAGCCTATCACTCGGCGGTCTTTTATCTGAACGAAGCACTGATGCTATACACCCACGAGTCACTAACGCTTGAAGAATGGGCCCGCAGTGAACAGCTATACTTTGCCATTTGCCGCAAAATTCGACCGTTATTGGATCATTCCATTTCTGGCCACGAAGACATACTCACTGAACTGGATAACAAACTGGCACATAAACTGTTTTGTAACTTCAGCTTATTTCAATCATTGCCTGATGCCTGGGGTGTGTCGCAGATTTTTCCGGTTGTCCCTATCACTCATTTAAACAAACCACTCGACAGCCGTGGTATTATCAAGGACATCACCTGCGACTCAGACGGCCGTATTGAACGCTATGTCAATGGACAAAGTATCGAACGCAGCTTATTGTTACCCACTGTAGACGATGATGAGTCTCCGCTGATCGGTATTTTTCTGGTTGGTGCTTATCAAGAAATTCTTGGTGATTTGCACAACCTGTTTGGAGACACTCATTCGGTGCATATTGATCTTAAAGGTAATGGCGAGTTCGTCGAAAAAGAGCACACCGAAGGTGATACCGTAGCAGAGGTTTTATCCATCGTTCACTTCGATGAAAAACTGCTATCACAACAATACGAACAACAACTTGCCAATGCTGAATTGCCCGCCGATTTACAACAGAGCTATCTTGATGAACTCACTTCCGGCTTGCAAGGCTACACTTACCTCGAAGATTGAGGTAAGTCTCCTCAATTTGGTATAGGCTTCCAATGACTAAAGCCGATCACTGGTTATCGGCTTTTAACTTCAGTTTTTTATTCCAAGTTGAGGTTAAGTAAACAACAGGAAAAAACAATGAAAGTACAATTTGAAATAGACGCAACACCGGAAGAGTGGAGACGTTTTTTCGGTATGCCCGATGTCAGTGAAGTCCACGAAGAGTTGCTAAAACAGGCTAAAGAGCAAATGCAGTCAGCCGACTTTAATGCCGCAGAGATGATGCAGAATTTCATGCCCGACGACTTTAAAAAAATGGCTGATCTGCAAAAAAAATTCTGGGAAAACCTGTTTAATCAAAAGTCTTAAGAGTTCCTCCTTATGTCTGTATTTATTCGCCACATAATTGGCGTTATTGGGTTTGTATTGTTCACGACTAACACCCTTTTCTGGATCATCCCGATATTGTTGTTATCTTTATTAAAGTTATTGATTCCCATTGTGGCGGTTCGCCGGTTAATCAGCGCGATGCTGAATCATTGCGCTAGCTTCTGGATCAGTATCAACAGTTTCATGGCGCAATTTCACTGTAGAATAAATGTCACCTGGCCTAAAGATACCGAGTTTTCTACCGAGCATTGGTACTTGGTCATTGCCAATCATCAATCTTGGGTCGACATTTATGTGCTCCAAAAAATCTTTAACCGTAAAATTCCTTTTTTAAAGTTTTTTCTTAAAAAAGAGCTTATTTTTGTGCCTCTGTTAGGCATGGCTTGGTGGGCACTGGATTTTCCTTTTATGAAGCGGCATTCCAAATCGTATTTAAAAAAATACCCGCACAAAAAGGGTCAAGACTTAAAAACCACACAAGCCGCGTGCGAAAAATTCAAACACATTCCCATTTCCGTGATGAATTTTGTTGAAGGCACACGATTTACTGCGGCGAAAGCGCAAAGACAAAACACACCATATCAACATCTACTAAAACCTAAATCAGGTGGTATTGGAACGGTACTCTCCATCTTAGGGGAACAGATGCATACCGTAGTCGACGTCACTATTCATTATCCTGATGGCATTCCCAGCTTTTGGGACTTTCTTTGCGGCAAAATCAACAACATCGATGTTAAAGTGAACGTATTCGAAATCGATGCGCATTTGATAGGCGATATGACGACGAATGAGACGCGAATTAAGGTACAAAACTGGCTCAACGATATCTGGCAGGCAAAAGATCGCTATTTACAGCAGCAAAAAGCCCCTCAGAAATCCGCACCAGAGTTGGTAAAATCACCCTAAATACTGCTTTTTAAAGAAACTTTTACAGAACACTTATAAAAAGACGTCTTTAATAGCTCGTCGAAGTGAATCCAGCAGGAATTAGGGTATTTTTTTAGATTTTGTATAATCGGCAGATAAGAATAATTTTTTGTCGGTAATTCAAAACGTTACATGTAAATAATTCAGAATCAATCCCTCGTGATTTAACGAATAATGCGATTGTTTTGCTTATTTTTTCAACTTTTCTAGATATTTTTCCACTTTTCTTGTATTATGCCGCGCAAAATTTAAGCAGTAGAGGAGACAGCTATTGGAACAAGCAAGCATTGAAGTTCAACTCCAGGTGTGGAAAGAATTAGCCATCAGCAAACAGGTCCTGATGCAAACCGCCGCCAAAGGTCTGGGCTTACCTGAAGAATACACCACCGAAGAGCTTGAAGCCGCTCTTAACAATACCATCAACCTGGCCAACAATGCCGAAGCTGAAATTAAAGCAGCTCAAGACAAAGCCGAAAAGGCGATTGCCGACATGCAGGCCAAGGTAGAAGCCAGTGAAAAAGCCACTCAAGCCGCTTTAGCAGCAAAAGAGCAAGCCGAAAGTGAAAAAGAAATCGCTGAACAGTCCATGGTTGCTAATAAATCACAAACCGGTGATGAGCTTAAAAAAGTAAAGTCGCAACTGGCAGAGAAGCAAAAAGAAATTAAGCAAATCACAAAAATTTTGGCCGATACGCCAGAAAATGTTGTGAAAAAAATGAAAGCGCTAAAAAAGGAAAAAATGGACGAAGCCAAAGCGCGTAAACAAGCCGAAGACTTAAGCAAAAAGCTGCGTAAAGAAAAGCAGACCGCTGAAGCCACGGTGAAAGAACAAAAGGAGCTTTTGGAAAAGGCCAACGAATTGGCTAAAGAACATCGAGAGCTGAACACATTGGCAAACGAGCAATACAATCAGTTAGCCGAATCAGCCGAAGATAAAGACGCTTTAACCAAAGTACCAGCGCTGAATGAAGAACTGCTGGAGCTACTTGAAAAAGCAGCTGAAGAAAAAGAGAAAAAAGCTAAGAAGTAATCGCGCTTTCCTCTATCGCAAAAACCCGTCTTAAATGACGGGTTTTTTATTGCAGCCCAAATACCCGTTAATTCTTCAATTTAGAATTGGACAACACGACCGTTTTCATCCGTCGCATACTCGTGGTAAATATCCGCAAGATAGTTTGCAATCCCACCTTCATCCAAATCATCAGGAATAATTATGTCGTGAACCAATGTTTTCAACCCAGATGGTGACTCCTGAAACAATAACCATCGCTCCTACTGTCGTCGAACAGCAAATCGCTTACCATACACTTCGACTCGTAACCATTCGCTCATGACGATTACTGCGGTAGAGTATATTTAAACGTATAAAAGTGTTTGCTCTCTTTAATATCGATAACCAATTGCCCGCTCAATCCAATTAATTCATCAGTGCCGGAACCCGGGATCACACTGATGTCTTGATGTTGCTGACCTTTATCCATCACACCTTTGTGTAGTAAAACAAATTGGCCTTGTTTCCCGTTTAACGTAGCCTGTACTTTTTCAATGGCCACATAACCTGCCGAGCCTTCTACCGAAGTTCGATGACTCAGCATTTGTCCTGTCGCAGCGCCCGCCAAGTCGCCGCTGTATGTTTTATCAAGCGTAAAGCGTCCGGCTTCAAAAGACTGATCCTGTTGTGGCTGCAAGCTAACTTCAAATGTACCTTTTGCGATCATATAATTTTCCTGTCCTAAATCTGTTTTTTGTTGAGCTGCGAAAACATTTATTACTATGCTCACTGCGAAAATCACGCATAATATTTTGTTCATAGTGATTGATCGACCAATAACTTAATACTTTGATGAGCATTTTGAAAAATTGGCCAACCGTCGCCAGGCAACACCGCTTCCAAATGATTCAGTACGACAAATCGGCGAATGGATTGAACGGCCGCTGTTTTATCGTTTAATTTTGCATTGGGCAACAAGCACAATTTTCCGGCTTGGTGGCAACGAATCAGATCGCCAGTTACCAGCACTTTATCGTCAATTAAAAAAGCCAACTCTCCGGGTGTTTTCGACCCTTCTAATTCATAAACAGTTAAACCATCAATAATCTCGTCACCTTCACCAATCCATTGATCACATGGATAAGGAAACGAACGTTTCTCTGCTTTCGGCCCCAACACTTTTGCATCAGTAATTTTCGCTAACGATTCAGCGTCTCGAACATGATCAGAATTTGTTAGTAAAATATATTTAACACCACCTAATGCTTGAAGATGTTCCAGATCGTGTAATGAAATTGACAATGGATCGAAAACCACATTGCCTTTTGGGTGTATCCATAAGTAACTGTGAAAGTCGATATTTCGCTCCGGATTAAACTCACTCCAGCAATAAAAATTATCGGATTGACATTGTTTCATAAATAACGTCTTCTATTTAATATTATAGAAATAAACCATTGCTAGTATAAAAACTATTTGCATTATAGAACTTCTTCAACCCATACGTTTCGTAGAACGATTGTATTATTTGGCTTAGTTTTTTTATTTGTGCGATAGATAGCTATACGAATATATTCAACATCACTTCGATCTACCTTAAATGTAGAGCTGTCGGTTGTTACATAATTAAACTCTTTTGTTAGTTCGGTGCCCCATGCAACGCCATTTATATCTTTGGACTCAACAAGTTGGTGCAGTTTATTGTATGCAAGGTATTTAACACCGATTTCACTTTCTTCATTTGCTAACTCTTTTGCTTCAACATAAACTTTATATTCCATATATGGGCTAAAAGTAACTCCATAATTAATATAATAATAAGAGTTCAAATAAATCTCACTAGAAACATCCTCAAGCCAAGCATCATGAATTGTGAGTTCCCCTACTTTATTCTGATGATAAAAGTATATTCTTGCTTTATCAGCTATTGATGAGGAAATAACAAACTCATTACTCACTATATCAATGATTGAAGCACTAAGAGTTGTTTCACTTATACCTATATCTGAAGATATTGTTTGTTCTCCATTATTATAGCCAAACACTCTTGCTTGAAATGTTGCCCCACCGTTTCCACTAACCGACACATGTAATTTATACTTTCTGTCTAGAGTGAACTCTCGCTCCTTAAACAAACCATTAATTACATAATCACCACTACCTCTTAGCGGGCTTGAAGGAAATACTATTCTTTGGTTAGTATAGTCATAATTAGAGTTTGTAGGTAATCTTCCATTAATTTTAAAAGTAGAACTAATTCCTGATAGTCTCCTAATTTTTTCTATACTTTTTTCTGAACCCTTAAAAAGTACTAGACCATCACCTGGCTCAATTTCTACTATATCTTTTGCTCTATATTGTCTTCCTGTCGCAACATCATAAATGCCATCCCCATCCTCGCTTATTGTGACTGTAGTATTTTCCATTATAGGCGGAAAGTCACTTAGACTTAACTCTCCTTTATTATCAAATATAAATGAAGACCCAGTATCCACTCTAGTATGAGTAGATATTTTTTTGTTAACAACTACAAATAGCTTACCATCCGTTATTTCTTCAATATCTAATGACTTCGAGACTATCATCGAGTCCTTATTCATCAAAATTGTATCATCCGATTTTGGATTATTTGTTCTATTGAAGATCCAGCCAAATTTCTGAAGTTTTCTAATTGTGTCAGCATATTCAAAAAGTGTCCTATGACCTCTATTGTCGGGTCCAATCATATTAAATATTTTTACACTATTAGTGCCAAGTTCATCTAATACATTGGCACTCCATGCCATTATTCCATGGCTACTATTAGCAATACTTAGCCAAATCTGAGCACGAATAGAATATTTCGGAGCATAATACAAAAACCCATCAAGAGCATCATCATATTGGCTCGCAGATTCGTTCCACATTAAATGTGAATTACCTGAAATAATTGAAAAAAAAGCTTGAGGCTCAAGTTTTTCTTTTCTAAAAGAGTAAACGTCGTGCGGTGAATTACTAAATAAATTAAGCGCTCGATTAGGGTTAAACAATATACCTGAATCTCGCGACATAAAATATCGATCTGTTCCTGTTAGTTTTGGTACATTTTTTTCGTAACCAGTATAATTGTTTTTGATAAATCTTGCTGTTCCACTATAGTTATGCAATAAGAAAAATGGAGCAACTTCTCCTCCAAGTTGCATTACATTATAATTTATTTTTTCATAGTAGTTCATTAAGTAACTCATTATTACAGGGTCGTCAACCGGCTCTTCCTTAATGCTAAATGCTAAAATATCGATATTTTTTTTCTGCAATGAATATATTTTAGTAGCCGCATATTGCGCACCATTTTCACATTCATCTGTACACCAATTACCTTCGGAAATATCATAATAACTAGGTCTAAAGTACGCACTTCCAATTTGCCATATAATTTGTAAATTGTGTTTTCGAGCTAAGCTTATAAACTTTTCAATATTTTCTTCATCGGTTCCCGAGCTATCACTAAGCCTAATATCATCTACATGAATTAAGTTTATACCTAATTGTGATAGCCATCTAAAATGTGCATTTAAGCTTACTTCGTCCCATCCTTCACCTCCAATCGGTTTATAAATATAAACACCAGACAAAAACATTTCTCCATTACCTTTGGGAGACTCAATTCTGAATTTAGCTTTATCCAATGTAGTTGCAAAGCTACTCATAGAAATAATTAATATAATTAAAAATCTAAATATTGGTTTAAACCCCAGGTCAGTCATATTTATTTTTCCCAAATTTTAAATTCGTTCGTATTTTGTAAATTGCTATTATTTTACATAAATACCACTGAACAATGTATCGAAACTGTAAATCAATAGAATATCCGCTCGTAATCGAGCCGAGGCTTTTCGCAAAGTCGATAATTCAGTTAAGTCAAATGGTAATATCAAGCGGTTGAGAGGTGCTATTGCGCGAATTTGTGGTAACTGTGTTAATTGTTCAAAGTCTTGTTCGCTTTCCACTTCGCGTGTTGTCACTACACTGAAACGACCTTGTCCGTAACTGCTTACATTCAAGTTTTGATAGCCCGAAGACTGTATGCGTACGACAGCAATGTTAGCCGGAAAACGTACAGCGGGTTGCTTTGCCATTAAGTCATTAATGCCTTCATCAGACAGTTGACTCAAATGCACCGAACCACCGGGAGTGGTGTAAGTGGTTGAACAAGCACCTAAGTAAAAAATCAGCAGGATTAAAAAGATTCGAAACACCAGCTTTTACTCTTTAAGATTGAGAATGCGTAAGAGTTTATCGAACTTGATGTCACGAATTGTCATGAAATGGTCACGGTTATAATTTCAAACCATGACTTAAGGGGGCTTTTATTGAATGGATTTACACCAGCGCAAATCCAGAGTCAGTGGCATCGCCGGGTTAGGTGTTTCTACTTTAATAATGAACGTACCAGGTGTATGCCCGAATGGTTTGAACAAGGATTCACGCCGACTTTGTGCCGTGCGTGCGTTGACCGGGAAACTTTCATAACTTCGGCCACCGGGATGAACAACATGCCAGGTACAGCCACCGATACTGCGACCCGACCAGGTATCGACAATATCAAACACTAACGGCCCATCAACTGGCAGTGTTGGGTGCAAACAAGACGGCGGTTGCCACGCTCGATAGCGAACACCGGCCACATACTCCCCGGGTTGTCCCGTGGGTGTAAATGGAATCACGCGTTGATTGCAGGTAACTTGAAATCGTCCCGGAATGAAATTATTCACCTGAACCTGTAACCGCTCCAAAGAGGAATCAACGTATCGTGCAGTGCCGCTACGGGTGGTTTCTTCACCCAAAGTTAGCCAGGGTTCCAATGAACGACGCAAGCCGAGTTTAATATCGCGATAACACACCTCACCCAATTGCGGGCAGCGAAATTCCAGATGCGGCGCAAACCAAGCGTACTGAAAAGGCATACCCGCCTGGTTCAAATCATCGATGACTTGTCGCAAGTCCTGTTCCAAGTAATGCGGTAGCATATAACGGTCGTGCAATGCGTTGCCCCAGGGTGTGAGCGGCTTTGTATAGGGCTCCCGCCAGAACCAGCCGATCAAACCACGCAATAATAATTGCTGCACCAGGCTCATGCGTGGATGCGGCGGCATCTCGAAGGAACGAAACTCCACCAAACCTAAACGTCCACTGCTGCTGTCGGGTGAATAGAGTTTATCGATGCAGATTTCAGCTCGATGGGTGTTCCCGGTAATATCGGTAAGTAAATGCCGCAATACGCGATCAACGTGCCACAATGGAACGGCTTCGCCCTGTTTGGGCAATTGTTGAAGTGCAATTTCCAGTTCATACAACTGATCATCTCGCGCTTCATCCACTCGTGGCGCCTGACTGGTTGGGCCAATAAACTGGCTGGCGAACAGATACGACAGCGCTGGATGATGTTGCCAATAACGCAGCAGGCTGCCCAGCAGATCCGGGCGCCTTAAAAACGGGCTGTCAGCAGGCGTTGCCCCCCCCAAAACCAGATGATTACCGCCACCAGTACCCACATGACGTCCATCCAGATCAAACTTTTCGGTACCCAGTCTACAGCGATGAGCGGCCTCATACAGTTTATAGGTCTGATTGCAAAGGGCTTCCCATGTCGACGCTGGATGAATATTCACTTCGATCACGCCAGGATCCGGGGCTACACATATTTGCTGCAAACGATGATCGAACGGTGGCGGATAACCTTCTATCTGAACCGGTAATTGCAGCGCTTCGCTTGCCTGATTTACCGCCGTGATCAATTGCAAGTAAGCTTCGGCATCAGGCAATGGTGGTAAAAACACACCGAGCGAATCTTTCCTTGCCTCAACACACAGCGCAGTATAAATGATATTACTATTCACAATCCTTGAATTGTCTTCAGATATTGCTCCACGTTGCTGCAATACCGGGTCGGCAGGCATTAATGGCATTAATTTGGGGAAAGGCGTTCGAGGCGCCATAGGATCCTGCTCAAACCAGGGCGGCTGCTCCGCATCACATACTCCCGCCAAGCTTTGCAAAGGCAGGCGCAGCCCCAAGGGTGAATCACCCGGTATCAGCAGTAACCGCTCACTTCGTGTTGCCCAACGACAGCTTTTCCAGGCTCGACCTTGCCAGGGCTGCAGTGGTAAAACAAAGCCGGTAGGCTGATTAAGCCCACGTTGCAAAGCTGCCATTAGCTGTCCTCTCTCACTACCCTCTTCTAACCGGGGATCGTTTTCTTGCCAATCCATCGGTAGCTGTTGTTCCTGATGCAAACAGTGCCAGGGATCTTCGTAAGCCGCAGTGACGTGTTCGGGATTGGCCCCAAGCATCTGGGCAACATTTATCAGCAACTGTTCACCCTGATGTACATCGACAGGTTTGCTTGCCTCTGTCTCTCGCCAAACCGGTTCACCGTCGCAGCGCCAGTAAATATAATCGGCCCAGCGCGGCAGCGGTTCACCGGGATACCACTTGCCCTGCCCTTTAATCACTACCGCTTCAGGAGCGAATGCCTGCTTCAGTTCCTGTACCAATTGACTGGCTCGCTCTCGTTTTTCTTCTCCCAACGCTGCCGTATTCCACTCTTCAGCATCCATATTATCCACGGCAACAAAGGTCGGCTCGCCGCCCATGGTCAGTCGCACATCGTCGTTTTGCAGTCGTTTATCGATCGATTGGCCTAATGCATCAATTTCCGCCCAAACGTTATCGCTGTAGGGTAAAGTTACGCGCGGTGATTCTTTAATACGCATCACCGACATCTGATGCTCAAATTGCGCTTCGCACACATCGGTTGTGCCCGTGATAGGCGCAGCGCTAACAGGACTGGGGGACGCAGCAAGTGGAATATGACCTTCTGCAGCAAATAGCCCGGATGTAGGGTCTAAACCGACCCACCCAGCTCCGGGCAAATACACTTCGCACCAGGCGTGTAAATCGGTGAAATCCTGCTCCGGCCCGGCGGGTCCTTCCAGTGGTTTATTATCCGACTTAAGTTGAATTAAATATCCCGAGGTAAAGCGCGTGGCAAAACCCAAATACCTTAACAATTGTACCAATAGCCAAGCGCTGTCACGACAGGAGCCGGACTGTTTTTCCAACGTTTGCGTGGGTGTTTGTACACCCGGCTCCAACCGGATCAAGTAAGCGATGTGTTCCTGTAATTGATGATTCACTTGGAATAAAAATGGGATCACTTCTCCGGGCGTGCGATCAATCGTCGATAAATACTTCTTAAACACTTCAGAGGCTGGCAGCTTTTCAAAAAAAGGCGCCAGCTCTTTGGCCAACTCCGACGAATATTGGAAAGGATAGTTTTCGGCAGATTCTTCAACGAAAAAATCAAACGGATTGTACGGCGTCAGCTCCGCTACCAAATCCACTGTTACATCAAAGTATTCAACTTTATTCGGAAACACCACACGCGCCTGCCAGTTACCAAACGGATCCTGCAACCAGTTTAAAAAATGCGGTTCCGGAGTAACCTTTAATGAATAGCTGACAATAGGTGTTCGGTTATGTGGTGCTGGCCGCAGTCGAATCACCTGTGGCGAGTGCGATACTTTTTGATCGTAGCGATATCGTGACTGATGATTCAGTGCCACCTGCAGCGTCATGATTGTGCCACCGCTTTGGGCTTTTCTGACACTTTGGCGAGCGGCAAAAAGTAAGTCTGTTCAATCGCTTTATGAATTTCTGCGGCAGCATCCTGCAAATCGTCCACCAGCTTAGCCAATCGTTGGCCATTCAAATTCACCGGATCCGCATCTTGCACCAACCTTCGTGCACGTACGGTTAAACGCAAGCTAACTTCACTGCGTGGCAGTTCAATCAGATCGTTTTCTACCGACACCAGACAATGATGGTATGAGCGCGGAAAACTCGTATCCTGCAACAGAAAATGCAACACTTCGGCGCGTCGAACACGCATCTGCATCCGTCGTCGATACATCTGATAAGCACTGAGCGAATGCAACACACTCATCCACTGAATGTTTTCAAACGGGGTGAGTTCAATGGGCTCTTGTAACAAGCTGGCGCAGCGCACTCCCAGTATCCGCGTAGTCATATCGGCACGCTCCAAATTTCGTCCGCAACGTAACAACCGATAGCCGTGATCGTGGTTCAGAGTTCCGGCCAACATTCCAGTGAGGAGTTGCGCACCGGCGATCACATCGTTTAAAAACTGATAGCGTGTACGTTGCGACAATCCCGCAGCAGGATCGCTTTTAACCTCTAAGTACAAGTTGTTGATCTGCTCCCAAGACTCGCGCGGAATATAATCGCGAATAGTACGAGCATTTTCCCGAGCGTACCCTAACGCGCTCACAATCGAGCCGGGATAAGATTCATCGGCAATCAAAAAGCGCACCGCATTGGTTTGCGTGTATTCGCTATAGCGATCTTTAAACTGTGTTTCGCCACCCGATATGGAAATAAGCGGGCGCCAACCCGGCGACATACCGCGTGGCAAATCTAATAGCAAGTGAGTGTTCACCTTGATTAAACGCGCTGTATTTTCAGCACGCTCAACATAGCGAGCCATCCAATACAGTGATTCAGCAACTCGCGATAACATCAGGAATTTCCTTGCATATCCACTATCCAGGTGTCTTTACTGCCACCTCCCTGAGACGAATTAACAACCAAAGACCCTTTACGTAAGGCCACTCGTGTCAAACCGCCAGTGGTGGTTTGAATGTTTTGTCCGGAAAGAATAAAAGGACGCAGATCAACATGCCTCGGTTCTACCTGGTTACGAATAAACGTCGGTACGGTTGAAAGCGCCAGAGCTGGCTGCGCGACAAAGTTGCGACCGTCTTTTTTAATATGCTCGGCCATCGCCTCTCGCTCTTTTCGAGTTGCGTGAGGACCAATCAGCATGCCATACCCTCCCGACTCATTTGCCGGCTTAACGACTAACTTATCGAGATTTTTCAGCACATGATCTCTCTGCTTCTTATCCATGCACAAGAAAGTCGGCACTTGATCCAGTAGCGGCTCTTCATCCAGATAAAACCGGATCATTTCGGGTACAAATGCGTAAACGACCTTGTCATCGGCAACTCCGGCACCGGGTGCATTGGCAAGCGCTACTTTGCCTTTTTTCCAGGCTCGTACCAGCCCAGGAACGCCTAACATTGAGTCTTTACGAAACACTTCTGGATCCAAAAATAAATCGTCGATACGTCGATAAATTACGTCCACTCGGGTTAACCCTTCCACCGCACGCATGTATACACAATCGTCTTCGGCCACCACCAGATCGCGCCCTTCTACCAACTCCGCGCCCATTTGATGCGCTAAATAAGCGTGCTCAAAATAGGCCGAGTTATAGATGCCCGGCGTAAGCACAACCACCTGAGGGTAATCCGCCGGTCGAGGTGAAATACAGGCTAATGTATCGAACAGTTGAGCGGGATAATCGTCGACCGGCAATATGCTGTAAGCTTCAAACAGTTCTGGAAACACCCGTTTCATGACCATTCGATTTTCGAGCATATAAGACACACCTGACGGAACCCGTAAATTGTCTTCCAGCACGCGAATCACGCCGTCTGCTCCACGCACCAGGTCAGACCCGCAAATATGCGCCCATATGCCCAGCGGAGGGTTGATACCCCGACATTCCGCACGATAATTGGAAGAGCTGGCTAACACTTCTTTGGGGATCACCTTTTCTTTGATGATGCGCTGATCGTGATAAATATCATCAATAAAACGATTCAATGCGGTGACACGTTGCTTTAATCCAGCTTCAACTTTGTTCCATTCTCGTTTATCGATTACTCGAGGAATAATATCAAAGGGCCAAGCTCGATCGATGGAACCATCGCCTTCACTGTATACCGTAAAAGTAATGCCCATAACCCGTATCGCTAGCTCAGCTGCCGATTTTCGTTCTTGCCACTCGTCGTCGCTGAGATCTTGTAAATGACGACACAAGGCGCGTGCGTATTGCCGCGGGCGTCGTTTCTCGGTTAGTAATTCGTCGTGTGTGTGGCTACTCGGATAATGCTTCCATTGTACCGACATAAGGAGGATCCAAATTTATTGTGCTATGTTGTAATCAAAGTGTAGAACATACCGAACAATTGCGAGGGATTTCAGATGACTTATTGTCTTGCCATAACGTTGGATCAAGGGATTGTTTTTGCATCCGATTCTCGAACCAATGCCGGGGTCGACTATGTAACAACATACAGCAAAATGCATACGTTTAAGCCAGCACCTGATCGCTTTTTTGTTTTGCTGGCCGCTGGGAGTTTAGCTACCACACAAGAAGTGGTCAGCCGGGTTCGCATGGATATCGAAACGGGAAACAAACAGCCCAATTTGGCAACGGTGAGTGCATTATTTGAAGCGGCGCATTACATAGGTACTGTGAGTCGAAGTGTACAAGAAAATCACGCACCAGCACTTAACCAGAGGGGAACCAGTGGCGATGCCACATTTATTTTAGGTGGACAAATACAAGGACAACCACACGGCATTTTTATGGTTTATACCGAAGGCAATTACATATCCGCTTCAGAAGAAACACCGTATCTGCAAATTGGTGAATCGAAATATGGAAAACCGATTCTGGATCGAGTCATTAATCCAAATCTCAGCCTTGAGGATGGCGCTCGATGTGCCATAATTTCAATCGACAGCACCATCCAAGCCAATATGACCGTTGGTGCACCGATTGAATTGACCTTATATCGCAAAGATACCTTTAATGAGTCACAACGCTTGTGTCTAAAACGAAACGATCCCATCTATAAAGATATGCGCAAATCCTGGCATCAGGGATTATTGCAAGCCTTTTCACAATTGCCTCGATTTGCATGGGAAAGCTCTCCAGCCAATCAAATCAATAACGAACCGAACAATGGTATTTAAGTACCACAAAAGTATTAACGTAAAATGTAGGCAACCTCTTCCGGGTAGTCGATAATAACTCTTAAATACTGCAACACCGAACCACCAATTGCACCATCAATTTTGGAGTCCATCATTTTCGACATGTATTGATGAAAATTGTGATCGGCTCGACGTGTAAACCAAACCGGACCTACGGTTTTATTACCGATTGATACTTGCGGTACCTGGATCATCGCTTCATTAAGTAATGCATCGGCTTTTTCGATAACGGTCCAGTTAGGATGCTCATTTCGCCATTGTTCAAAAATTGATGCAACAATGTAGGATGTTCCAACTATACTCGATCGACTTTGGATTATCTTTTTTGCTTCATTCGATAAATCAGCCGTGGCTCCGGTATCAAACAACATTGGTAAAACTTGTCCATTCACTTCCATATCAATACGTGGAAAAGCCGTGGTGTATTTTTCGTTATTGTCCTTTTGAAACCCCAGCGCTAACTTTTGCCATTTAGTGACATCCAAACCATCCAGATTTTTATGCACAATCATTTTCTTTTCGAGATAGTTCCACTCAATAATTTTTTCGGCATGCCAACGACCGCCTAAAAACCCATCTATGCTTCTACCATAAGACGACAACTTTTGTTTGTCTTCAACAAACAAATGTCCTTCCATAAAGTTATCAAGGCCACCCAAAGGAATTGAAAACTCAACCTTAAACTTTGGCATTTCACTTAACTGCGAAAATTCATCTCCTACTTGCCGGGTAATGCTAGGCCATTGGTATTGTTGGAACAGTTCCCGACTGATTGCATTCCAACCACCACCGGTATCGGTAAAGAAAATTACGGTAGTACCATCTTCCAATTTCGGTGTAAGAAAAACTTGGTTTTCAATAAATTTGGCGGGCAACTGCTGCGCATTCAGAGATACTAATGAAATGCTAGTTAGGAATATAAAAATGATAAATTTCATAATCTTTCTTGTTTTTAAAGTATAGGAATCAATCAATCAAAAGTTGCTTTTCCGATTCAAACAAATTCGTTAAAAACGAATTATTCAACAACACGTAAGAGTTTCCTGTGTAAAAAAAGCATCCGGAGTTATTGCTGTTATTTTTTCTCTCATCGAACTTTAATACGTGGCGCACTCGCCGTGCAATGGCATTACCCGAATCCAACCAGCGAATTTGCGGCGCCAAATGCTGAAAACGCTGTTTAAACCAAGGAAAATGTGTGCAACCTAATACCACAACATCTGTCTTTTGATCGACAAAGGGTTGAATGATAGGAAGCAGTTGTTGATCGTCAATGGTTTCACCGAGGATCATCCGTTCTGCGTATTGAACAAGTTGTGGCGACGCAACGCGAACGATCTCACAGTCTTCTGCAAACTGTTCAATTAATTGCCCGGTATATTGGCTGGTTACAGTCGCTTCCGTCGCCAACAAACCTACACGTCGACACGTCGATAATTGTGCCGCCGGCTTTATCGCCGGTACGACTCCGACAAAAGGCAATGCAAATTGCTGCCTCAAGTGATCCAATACCAAAGTGCTTGCCGAGTTACAAGCAATGACAATAGCCTGATAATGTTGTTCTACATTGAGTCGGCTCAGCAACTTAGAGAGCCGAAGTTCCAGTTGCACTTCGCTTTTACTGCCATAAGGAAAAAAAGCGTTGTCCGCCAAGTAATCACAATGCAAGGCGGGTAACTGATGTTTGATTTCTTGAAGTACGGTTAATCCGCCAATTCCCGAATCCAAAATTAGAATAGGATCAAACGCACTCATTTTTTGGCCTGCTTAAGAATTATTTCCATTAACAACCGTATCGCGGGGCCAGCTCTTTCCCCTTTTGCATTTACTAAATAAAGATTGACACTGCGACATCGACCTTGCTCTAACGGTAATGGCAAAAACTCCCCACTTTCCAGTTGCGCTTCCACATAGCTGGTGGGCACCCAACCAAAAGCCAAGCCCCTGGCAATAACCTGAGCCGAAGTCGAAAAATGCGACACCGTAATGCGCTGCTCACTACCCAGCCAACCGGCATCTTGCTTACGTTTTACGCCAGTATCACGCATGACGACCTGACGAAAGGTTTCCAGCTCTTTTAAGCTGATGGTGCGATGCAGTTGATGTAACGGATGCTCACGATGCGCGACCGCCATAAACTCAATGCTAAAAAATTGCTCTCCAAGAAATCCGGGCGGTACCCTTGGTGTGATCACTAAGTCTGCCGCACCATCTAATAAAGCTTCATCGGTACCGGATAATGACGTTTCCAATACGCGGACTCGAGTGGATTTACCATGTTGTGAAAAGTCTTCCAGTGCATCCAGAATTTTGGCCATGGGAAATATCACATCCACCGCAAGGCTGACTTCCGACTCCCAGCCTTGAGAAACGCATTGCGCCAGCTGCTCAATACCATCGGCTTGCTCCAGTAGCTTTTTCGCCTTACGCACCATAACGCTGCCGAGATCCGTGAGTTCGGCTTTACGTCCGCTGAGCTTAAGCACTTGGCCACCAAGCTGTTCCTCAATTCGAGAAATGGCATAACTCACCGTCGACTGACTTTTATTCAGCTGTTCCGCCGCTTTGGCATAGCTGCCTTCTTCGACAACAGCCACCAACGAGGCCCATTGTTCAAGGGTGATTTTTGGCGATGTACTCATCAAAATCTCTAAACCATTTTACTTACCATCTAATAATTCGATTATATTTATCGACTTTAAAGCATTTAAAATCGAATAATTGAATCTATCATAGTCTCATCGACAACCCAAATTCAAGGTGAGTTATGAACCTATTACACATCGAATCCAGCATTTTCGCCGAAAGCGGCGTCTCTAGCCAATTGAGCCGTAGCCTAATCAATCAATTGAAGACCCAAAACCCTAGTCTGGAGGTAAAACAAAAAAGTTTTGCGAATGAGCCTGTTCCACACTTTGACGGTGACGTATTGCAAGCATTAATGACACCCGCAGAACAACGCAGCGAAAGCCAACAACAAAAAGTCGCCTATGCCGACCAACAAATCGAAGACATACAATGGGCCGATGTTTTAGTCATTGGCTTGCCTATGTACAACTTTAATATTCCTTCCATGTTGCAGTCTTGGTTTGACTACATCGCGCGGGCAGGCGTTACCTTCCGCTACACTGAAAATGGCCCCGAAGGTTTATTGAAGCATAAAAAAGCCTATGTGATTGCCACTCGTGGTGGAATGCATCAAGGATCTTCTACCGACAGCCAAACGCCTTTGGTAAAAACCTTTTTAAGTTTTTTAGGTATCGAAAACGTAGAATTTATTTATTCCGAAGGTCTAAACATGGGCGAAGAGGGTAAACAACAGGGAATTGCAGCAGCCGAGCAACACATTCAACAATTGGCATTTGCCTGAGGTGCATCATGACACAACGTCTCGTAACAAAAGTCATCAACGCCAAACCCGCATCGGATGGGGCTGGTGTGAAACTCAACCGCTTAATAGGAAGTGAAGGTTTAAAGTCGTTTGATCCCTTTTTAATGCTCGATGAATTTAATAGCGATCAGGCTGAAGATTATCTTGCTGGCTTTCCTGCGCATCCACATCGAGGCTTTGAAACCGTCACCTATATGCTAGAAGGCAATATGCTGCACGAAGATCATCTCGGCAATAAAGGCTTACTGCAATCCGGTGATGTGCAATGGATGACAGCTGCGCGCGGTATCATTCATTCCGAAATGCCACAACAGGTGGATGGATTAATGCGCGGCTTTCAACTGTGGATTAATTTACCCGCCAAAGAAAAAATGAAAGATCCCCATTATCAAGACATTTCATCGAAAAGTATTCCAGTCGTTGAACATGAAAACTATTGGTTAAAAGTGATAGCCGGAAAACTGGAAGTGGATGGTAAAGCAATTACCGGCGCGGTTTCCGGGATCAGTACCGATCCCATTTATCTGGATCTCCATCTCTTTGCCGGTAATGCATTTCATTTACCGGTCCCTGAGGAACATACATTGTTACTCTACGTTTACGAGGGTGAATTAACGGTTGGTGATCAACGCATTAAAACCCATCAAATGGCGCAGACCAGCCACGGAGACAGCATCGCTCTGCGAGCCTCACATGATGGAGCGAAGTTGTTGATACTTGCCGGAAAACCATTAAAAGAACCCATCGCTAATTGGGGTCCTTTTGTTATGAATACTCGCGAAGAAATCGATCAGGCAATGGCGGATTATCGAAATGGAGTATTAACCGACTAGAAATGATCGCCTGGCCATTTTTTTGGCGGTGATTTTTCCATCGATTTCGTTATGCATTATTAACCGTTTCTTTGAGAAAATTCACCTCCAAAGCAATACCGGCAGGCGAACGAAAGAATACCTGTGTCATTCCAATAGTTTCAATATTTGCAATTTTATAATTCACCTTTGCATCGTTTAATCGGTCAAGCAAATCGTGCAATCCTTCGGATTGAAAAGCAATATGATCCAGGTAGTATTTATCTTTCGTTGGATGATGCTCATCACTCACCGTTAAATGCACTAAAGCCTGATCCTCATGATACAACCAGTACCCGAAGCGACTAAAGTTAGGTCGAGATCCTTCTTTCAACTCTAAAACCTGACAAAAGAAGTCACGTTCTTTGTTGAGCACTGCAAGCGGCGCACTGATGTTAATGTGTTCTATTTTCATGATCGTTTTCTGCTTATATTGCTTACATTCAGTCCTGATTCAGCTTTAAGGTGGCACATTGACATTCGGAACTTTTTCATCACGGTTTATTCTAAACTCATCTGCTTATCCACAAGGAAACAACAATGATAAACACTGGTCGAAATCTTATCAGTATTCTGTACGTATTGTTACTGCCTCTCAGCGTATTCGCAGAGACAGACACGAAAAGTCGCAGTATCGAATACGAAGAAATCAATACCATGCTGTATATGATAAAAAAACGAGCCCGCTCACCCTATGTTTATGCCAATGCCTCAGTTAATTTAGCATCGGAAAATTTGAAGTATGAGGATTTGAGTATTTGGGTTAGCAAAGATGATCAGGAATTGCAAAAAATTACCGTTGCGGAGGATGGTTCCATCGAACTACCCATTTTTGATCCCGACGAAGCTGAAGATATTATGCTCAATATTAATCAACCCAAAGGAGCCGCAAGTTTAAATTTATCAATGGGTGTTAAAGCACCAAACAAAACCGAGCACAACTATCAGGAACTTTTCGTACTGTTAGACGACATGAACGAATTCATGAGTGAAATGGGTGGCATGGCTTCTTGGTTTATTCCTGATATGGATGCGATAAAGTTCACTTTCGACCAACCTGCCACCATAAAAATTTACGCAAAAAAGAAAGTTCATCAATTCCAAACCAATGACGAAAATACCATTACCATTGATCATAAATTTCGCTGGATGAAAGAAAATCCAAAAGTAGAATTCAGCATACTTCCTACAGGTATGTCGCCAGAAGATTAATTTACCTAATTAATTTTGGGCTTTAAAAAATTAAAGTGAAATTGGAAAAGATATTTAAAACCTTCAAGGATGAAGACTCTAATCGAACTGACTGCCAACTCAAATCAATGGTCACGATGACTGAAACCAATGCAATTCTTGATAGGGTGCATCTTTTAAGCTTTGTAATCGGGTTTGTAAATTGCCGACATGAATTTCCAGTTTATGACCATCGGGATCGAGTAAATAATAGGAATTTCCTTCACTATTATTGGTTTTCCACTCCGAAACATTCTGAGCCTTCAATCGTTCGACAAATGTTTTAAAATTATTTTCATCAATATCGAATGCAATATGCGTATAATCCAGTTTTTCATCAGGCTTATCAAGTGACAAGCATAACCATAATTCGCCTAGAGTTAAATAGGCACCGGCCGCCCATGCTACCTTTGCCTGAAAACCCAATAATTCACAATAAAAATTTAATGAACGATCCAGATCACTCACTGCAAGAGTAATATGATTCAATCCTTTAAGCATTCGATCAAGGAACCGCTGCCAACAAGTGAGTATTATTTAAGTCAACTGGACTCATCACCAGTTGCATCCGATTTTCTACCGGTGAAGATTCTTTGCCATCAATGATCACGGTCGTTTTTATCGGATAAACACCTTGTGGCATGCCTTTCGGCAAGGTAAATGTAAACTGATTTTCAAAAGCACCACACTTTAATGTGTCCTTATTGACCACTTTTACCAAACTTTTCAGCTCTTTACTGTTATCCTGGTTGTCATATATGGTAATTCGTTCTTGAATTTCAAAGGACTCTTTTACTTTACCTCGCACAACTTCCAGTGAAGATTGAATAGAAATGGTATTACCCGCTTGTACGACAGCCCCAGGTTCAAGACTTGTTTGGTAGGCGAGCAATTGCGGCTCCTCCGGAAGATCGTTGTGTTTTTGTTTGTATTTATTCACGACCTGATTATCGTTTTGAGTTTGTTCCGTGCGATAGTCAATGATCATATCGTATATCACTTTTGCCGCGACCCCCACAGCAACAAGCGCCGCTACCGTTTTAAGGTGTTTTTTCTTACAGCCCGCAACGGATAAAGCAAAGATAATCACAAAGCTGATTACAAAACTACGTGAGTATAATCTATTCATATTATGTCTCCTTGCCATTATTGTATGCTAATGGCTTGTTTCGCTTTTTCGATGGCACGGGTCGCGTCACGTTTAAGTTTTAGTGCCGGTGCGTATTGCGGTACAAATGCAACTGCAGCATCTGCCTTGGCGATGGCGCAACTGTAATCAAACTGTTGAAAACAACGTTGACCTTCGCGAACAATCTTTTTCGCTTGAGTTAACGCCTGTTGCTTTTGCTCCAACTCCAATGATGCTTTTTGTTTTATAGTAATTGCTACTTCATCGTTATACTTTAACTCTAGTGCAGCTTCCGCCTGGTTTATCGCGCAATGAAAGTCACTTTTATCAAAACAAGTTTGAGCATTTTGCATCACTTCCTGATATTGAGCTTCAAGATCACTCTGTATCTGCTGCACCTGAGTGATTAGCTGACTGGCTCTGAATTGTTTGTCATCAAGAGTTAACACTTCTTGCGCGTTTTGTTGTACACAAGCCCATTGCTTTTGTTGCAAGCAATGTTCCGCTTCAATCAGTAGTTTTTCAATTCTGAGTTGTTTTTGTTGCAACTGATAAGCATCGGTTGCACGGGTTAAGAGCTGAATGGCCTTCCCATGTTCAGGCTTGATATTCAACACGGCATCAGCCTGTCGAATAGCGCAATTAAAATCCTTTTGCTGATAACAAGTTTCAGCCTGCAACAGAGTTTGTTCGATCTTTTTATCCAATTCATCGTTTTGAAAATAGAAAACAGCGACGATTGTTGCGGCAACGACTCCCGTACTTGCAACTATAGTGTTCACTAAATTCAGTTTTGGCTTTCCGAAAAAACCTTCAATAAACTCGTTAATGCTTTGCGTACGATCCGATTGTTTGAGCTGCAATGCGGTTAGTAATGCGCGCCATTCTCTTTTCGTTAATCCATCAATAGGTGCGGGCTGCATTTTTAACGCAAGTGCAGTAGGTGCTGACTTGCCTTGATACGGATGCTGGCCGGTTAAAAGTTCATAAGCGATCACAGCGGCAGCAAACACATCGTCACCGGGATGAGGCGCTTCACGATTAAACATTTCTAGACTCGCGTAGGCTGGCGTAAAGGCGCCAATTTTACCCGCATCAAAATGATCTTGAGTGTCGATTGCCAGGCGCGCGATACCAAAATCGAGCACTTTAGCCCCCTCTTTGGTAACAAAAATGTTCGCCGGTTTTAGATCACAATGAATTACGCCCTTTTTATGAGCATAACTGAGCGCCAAGCAATAATCCTTAATGATTTTTATTGCTCGAGCTTTTGCCAAACCCGGCGTTCCCTGATCGCGCAATAAAGAAAACAAGTCGTTACCTTGCAGCAGCTCCATAGTCATATAAACAGTATCACCGTCACGATCAAAGTCGTGCACAGTAACGATGTTCGGGTGAGCCAAACGGGATGATCGACTGGCTTCGCGTTGCAAAGCGATAAAGGCATCAGGGTGTTGTTTAAAGTCTCCACTTAAAACTTTGATGGCAACATAAGGGTTAATATCACTGGCTTCTACCTTACGCAAATCCTGCGCTTTATACACAGTCCCCATTCCACCAGCGCCGAGCGTTGACTCCAGTACAAACCGTTTATTAAGTACGATTTTTTTCTGTGCTAACGCTCTATCAACATCGCGTTTTGCTTTTTGAAATCCAACATTACCCAATTGTGCCTGAAGCTTTTGACCTATTTGAGTGAGTTGAGCTTGAGGTTTTGAAGCGTGTGTATCCTTAACCTCATCATCACGAAGTGGCTGGTCATTATTGGATGTAGGCTGCTTAGAATTATGAATCATTATGGATTGCCGATTGTGTTTGTCCGCACATGCGTCCCTTTACCAGTCAAAACCTATAATCTCAGATCGGCCTTTTCACAACAAGCGGATATTTGATCGGCAAAAAGGAATCTCTATTTACCTCCGAAAATGGCTAGTTTTTACAGAATGTCCCTTTACAATGGGCTTATGAATGCGACTACTCTCGACCCTACAACTTGCCGAAAAGCACGAATGGCGCGTGATAACCGCTTTGACGGTCTGTTTTTCACAGCAGTGAAAACCACCGGCATCTATTGCCGACCCATTTGCCCTGCCAACAGTCCAAAAGAAGCAAACGTCGAATACTACGCCAGCGCTATTGAAGCCGCTAACGCCGGTTATCGACCCTGTTTACGCTGTCGCCCGGATTCAGCACCTCACTCACCAGCTTGGAAAGGCAGTCAAACCACGTTTGAGCGCGCATTGACATTGATCGATCAAGGGGCTTTGCAACAAACCAGTCTTGAGCACCTGGCGAATAGGCTCGGGATCAGCAGTCGCTACTTACGCGATCTGTTTCAACAGCACCTTGGCACCTCTCCCAAACACTACGCTCAGTACCAGCAGTGTTTATTTGCAAAACACCTTTTGCATGAAAGCCAGTTAAGCGTTACCCAAGTCGCATTGGCCAGTGGCTTTAATAGCTTACGTCGCTTTAATGACTGTTTTAAACAAATGTTAGGTCTGACACCTTCAGAAATTCGACGAAAGCGCCATAACGGTAACGATACCTTAGCGTTAACGCTACACTATCGTCCACCTTTGGATTGGACTGCTCTGTTGGATTTTTTGCGACATCGACAAATAGCAAAGTTGGAGTGGATAATTGATGAAAGTTACGGCCGCAGTTTTCAATACAAAGAGACTTGCGGTTGGTTCGAAGTCACACCACAGCGAGATAAACACCAAATGCTACTGACTTTAAAGTTAGACAATTGGTGCTGGCTCAAACCAATCATCAATAACATTCGGCGATTATTTGATCTCGATGCGGATATGCTTTGCATCTCACAACAGCTGGAATCATTGTTTCCGAAAAGCATTACTTTAAATTCGGGTCTGCGATTACCCGGGATCTGGGATCCCTTCGAGGCCGGAATTCGAGCCATATTAGGTCAACAGGTATCGGTTAGCGCGGCTCGTAAATTGGTGACAACATTGGTCTCTCACCTTGGCTCTAATTTGGATGGCGATCGAAAACTTTTTCCTACCGCCAAACAAATCATGACCTCAGACTTGCAGTTTTTAAAAATGCCCAACAGCCGACGCAACACTTTGCGCAATTTTGCGCACTGGTATTTCGAACGTAACGATCTTCCACTGGCTGATATGCTTAACGTTAAGGGCATCGGTCCTTGGACTTACGACTACGTTCGACTCCGCGGGTGCAGTGATCCCGATGTATGGCTGGGATCGGATTTGGGTGTAAAAAACGCACTCAAAAAACATCAACTTGAGATAGATCCTATGCAGGCTCGTCCTTGGCGCAGCTACCTAACTTTTCAACTCTGGCAACTCTTGTGAAACCACTATGAACATTGATTGTTGGCAATCCCCGCTGGGCATGATAGAAATCTCCAGCGATATAAACCCAGATACTGGCGAAGAAGCTTTACTCTCGCTTTATTTTCGAAAATCCGCTAAAGCCACCGGGAGTTCTTACGTATTACAGGAAACCAAACAGCAATTAGCGCAATATTTTTCAGGGAAAAGGACACAGTTCAATTTACCTCTCTGGTTTAAAGGTACTGACTTTCAAATGGAAGTTTGGCAACAACTACAGACCATAGGTTATGGCGACACGGCCAGCTATGGTGATATTGCACGAGCAATTAAAAGGCCTAAAGCGGTACGCGCGGTAGGCGCCGCCAACGGGCGTAACCCACTTTCAATCGTTGTTCCGTGTCATCGCGTCATAGGAAGTAACGGGACGCTTACCGGATACGCTGGTGGGTTAACACGTAAGCAGTGGTTATTGGAGCATGAATCTCTTTTAAAAAGTTGAAGCTATCACGCTTTTTCCGTCACCGTCTATACTGTAATCTGTTTCCATTATTTTTAGCAGCTTATGACGGACCACAAACAGGGATTGGCTCACGCCATTAACTTAAGCAGCAAAGACAGTTTGAGCGCTGTACTTTCGGTACTGGATGCACTGCCAGAACTGGCCTTTTTGTTATCGGACGATGGGCGTTATTTGGAAGTGTTTGGATCACAAGACTCGCTTTTGGTTGCCGATGCACAATATTTAATTGGCAAAACATTACACGAAGTAATGCCCATTGATAAAGCGGACGAAATTCTCGAAGTGATCAAAACGACCTTAGATGATCAGAAAAACCAAATCATTGAATATCAGCTTCAAGTTCAAGAAGGCATGCGTACATTTGAAGGCCGAGTCGCACCACTCATGTTGCATAATGGTACCAGAAATATCGTTTGGTTCGCGCGTGATATTACTGGGCAAAAACAACGGGAGCAAAAACTGGAGTACATGGCCTATCATGACGGCTTAACGCAACTACCCAACCGCTTAGCTTTGTTTAAACGTTTACAAGAAGAAAAGTCTCGCTGTGCCCGCCATGATCAATACAGTGCGGTATTATTTCTCGATCTTGATAACTTTAAAAATGTGAACGATGATTACAACCACCACATTGGGGATCGGTTACTGGTTAAAGTGGCTTTGCTTTTAGGTGATCAAATCCGAGGTGAAGACTTTATTGCTCGCATTGGAGGTGATGAGTTCGTCATCATTCTATCTATGATCAGCCAAGACAAAGCTCAAGCCATTGAATACGCTAAATCCAGAGCAAATATGATATTGAAAGCAATCAATTCAACAAGTTCGGTTGAAGGTAAACTTATCAATATCTCAACCAGTGTCGGCATCAGTCTGTTATCGGGTTTTGATGAAGATGCCGAAGAAATTTTAAAGCAAGCAGACAATGCTATGTATCAAGCAAAGCAGTCTGGCAAAAGCAATGTAATGATCGTTTGCTGAAAACAGGTTTTAGCGAATCGCCATTTTTACTTTTTCTCTTCAGGGTTTCTTCCTGGGTTATTCGATTTAGAATTTATAACAATTACAGAATAAATAACAATACTGAGTACCACACTCACAATTAAAATATAGGGTAACAAATACGGCAAAGCACCATGTGCCATAGCGTATCCAAAAAGCAAAAAACTCAAACAAAATACAGAGCAGCTGGTCGCCAATAATACAACCAAAAAAGTTTTCATAAACTCACCTTTTTAATGTTCCAATAACTATAATATGCCTTTTCAGTATTCCTTAAACTACCCGTCAACGAATTCAATGGAAATTACCATTAACTCGATAAGTCCATTTAATGGCTTTCGTTTTCCTTCAGTGTTATAACGGCGCTTCGTTTTAATCCGCTAAACTAAATATTGGTTTAATAACGCTCGACTCTCTACCGGAGCCATCACTTCAAGCATTATTTCTGCACTTCTAGCAATAACTTCCGTACGACTAAAATACAGGTTTATACACTGCCGCTGCATATATCGCAAAAAATGTTGCGAGAGCCGCAACAAAAGCAACAATTTTAACCGTTTTGGTTTTACCGCGCTTTAGCGCGTAGGTGCCAAGAATAATATAGGCTACTAACAGCAACAATTTTAACGTAACAAAATCCACTTTTAATGGATAAAGACCGGTCACCAAGACCAGCACAACAGCCGAAAGCAACAACACCGTATCGACAATATGCGGCACAATTTTAACGGGCTTGGCATGCAGCAGTTTTGAGCCGCTGATCATCCAGTAACCACGAATAATAAAGCTTAATAGCGATAGACCGGCAAACGTCATGTGAATGTGTTTTGCTATTGGATAGATTTCCATTGTACTTTTTCCCCAAAACGAACGGTGAGTTGTTGTATTAGTTGTTGTTTATTTTTTGCAGGCAAAATTACTGAGTATGTCAGTTGTGATGCATAATCCACAGCGTTTACTTCACCATCCACCTGCTTGAGTTCATGCTCTATATCTTTGCCACAATCGTAAGGTGCATGAATGGACAACGACACTTTTTCAATTTTACTTTCGGTGATCAATTGTTCCAAGGCAAGCTTGACACCGCCACCATACGCACGCGCCAAACCGCCAGTACCTAACTTGGTGCCACCGTAATAACGCGTGCATACTGCAATAAGGTCACCCACACCAGAATGTTGCAATACATTCAACATCGGTTTACCGGCCGTGCCCGAAGGTTCACCATCGTCACTGCACCCAATTAACGTGGTGCTTTGTGGATTTCCAACAATATACGCCCAGCAATGATGGGTGGCATCGGGTTCCATTTCTCGCAATTGTTTTAAATAAGTTTTCGCTTTATCTACGGTATCAACCCATTTAATCCGCGTGATAAAACGGCTGCCTTTGATCACCTCTTCAACTTCGAGCGGTTGTTTTGGTACCCGGTATCCAGACATTATCCGATCAATTATCGATGATTAGATTAAATTTGAGCGAAAGCTTCACGCGTCAGATTGCGATGACCGTCTACTGTTACCACCACGTTATCTTCAATACGAATACCGCCAAAGACTTTAAATTTTTCAACTTTTTCCCAATTGACTTGTTTGCTGTATTCACTCGCTTTTAAATCCGCTAACAAGGAATCGATAAAATAAAGCCCTGGCTCAATGGTCAGCACCTGATTTGTTTCCATTTTTCGTGTGTTTCGTAAAAACGGATGCGCTTCGGGCGGTTGTGTTACGCCGCCTTGCTCATTGGTTTGGTGCCCCCCCATATCGTGAACCTGCAACCCAATTTGATGGCCTAGGCCATGTGGAAAGAAAACACCGGAAACCCCACTGCTGACCTGTTCCTCTGCATCCATTTTGACAAAATCAAACTGTTTTAAAATAGAAGCAATTTGTCGATGTGTTTCGATATGCAGTTCAACATAACTGTCGCCAGGTTTTATCGATTCGATAATACGCAACTGCATTTCATTCATAGTGCTGATCAAGTCAGAGAACTCATCATTTTTATCGAAAGAGTAGGTCCGGGTAATGTCAGACGCGTAACCATTGACCTGAGCACCGGCATCAATCAAAAACGAATGCATCTGATAAGGCACTTCAGCCTGACAATTGGTGTAGTGTAATATCGACGCATGCTGATTCAGCGCGACGATATTGCCGTATGGCATGTCGCTTTCCAGGTTTCCAGCCGCTTTTAAATACGCAAGATTTATCCCCTGTTCACTTTCACCGGCGTAAAAAGCGTCGCGCGCAGCATTATGTGCGCGTGCCGCGATCCGATTGGCTTCAGCGATACAAGCAATTTCATAATCGGATTTGTACGCGCGCTGCCAGTACAAAGGATACACAATAGTTTCTGGATTCTGGGCCGAAAAACTCACCGCATCAAGCACCCCTTCTTTATGACCGAGTAGGATAATGCGCCCGTCTTTGGGTAAATGCTTAATCGCATCGCTGGGCTGACTGATGGTGTGGATCACTACGTGGTTCACCCAGGTTCCAGCGGGATCCGCCGGAACGGTATGCCAAAAGTCCACCGGTTGATAATAAATCACCTCCGGAGCTCCACTTTGAGGGATCACAATATGGCAATGCGGGTGACTGGTTAGTGGCAACACCGCTTTAAAATGCGGGTTGGGTTTGAACGGGTAATCCATATCATCTAAGTATTGACGGATGGGCATTCCGGAAGGGATCACCGCATAATCGTAATGGTGTGCTTTCATTAACGCCTGGTAGCGGCCGATTAGCGCGGTAAAATGGTTATCAAACTGAACTTCCAGGGATTGGCTCATGAGCGTCTCTTTGTAATGAATTCATAACAGGACAGCCATTATTCCAGAAAGCAAGGTGTAGGAAAACACAGAGTTCAGTACCGATATTGCTATTTGATAAGCATCGGCTAAGCTTTGCTGGCCCAGACAGACGCGCTGTGAATATCTTGGCCAGACACTTGTCTGACCAGTCGCTTGTGTTACTATGAAAGCTTTATCGCGCTGCAAAAACGCGCTACAAATCGGCTAGTTAAAATAATACTTAAACCCTAACCCTATGAAATATCTTGATTTTCTGATGTTTCACTGAATTAAGGACGGAGTCAAACCTATGATTTTCGAAGGCCAGTCACTGACCTGTCGAATGCTAGAAGGCGGCATTGCCGAAGTCTGCTTCGACAACAAAAATGAGTCAGTTAATAAATTCGATCAATCCACTCTTAAAGAGCTGAAATCGGTGACCGAAGCGCTTTCCGCGAATACCGACGTAAAAGCCGCCATAGTGACCAGCGCTAAACCAGTATTTATTGTGGGTGCTGACATCACTGAGTTTCTTGGACTTTTCGCCTACCCGCGAGACGAACTCCTTAAATGGACGGCGGAGGCGAACTCGGTGTTCACAGCATTTGAAGATCTCCCGTTTCCAACCGTAGCGGCAATCAATGGATTCGCGTTGGGTGGTGGTATGGAAATGGTGCTTTCCTGCGATCTGCGAGTCGCATCTACCGCAGCTCAAGTGGGCTTGCCAGAAACCAAGCTGGGACTCATCCCTGGCTTTGGCGGAACCACCCGATTGCCAAGAGTGATTGGCAGTGACAATGCTATAGAGTGGATCGCCATGGCCAAACAATACAAGCCCGACGACGCTATAAAAGTCGGCGCTATCGATGCTGTTGCCGACCCCGAAAAACTCAATGACGTTGCCATTCAAATGGCAAAAGACGCCGCTGCCGGAAATTTAAATTGGCAATCGCGTCGAGAACAGAAAAAAGCACCGCTGAACCTGAATAAACTGGAAGCCACCATGGCGTTTACCACCGCTAAAGGTATGGTCGGTGCTAAAGCCGGTAAAAACTACCCAGCTCCAATGGAAGCCATTCGAGTGATCGAAGAAGGCGCCCGTCTGAATCGTGACGAAGCCTTGAAAATAGAGCACGGAGGTTTTGTGAATGTGGCACAAACACCCCAAGCTCGTGCCATGATCCAACTCTTTTTAAGCGATCAACTGCTTAAGAAAAAAGCAAAAATTGCCGCCAAAACCGCTACCAAAGAAATTAAGTCAGCCGGTGTGTTGGGTGCCGGTATTATGGGCGGTGGCATTGCTTACCAGTCGGCCGTTAAAGGTGTTCCCGCAGTAATGAAAGACATTAACCAAGGCGCGCTGGATCTGGGCATGTCGGAAGCCACTAAAATCCTGAACAAAGGCATGCAAATCGGTAAAGTTTCGGCGGAAAAAATGGCTAAAACCATTGCCAGTATTAAGCCAACGTTGAGCTATGAAGAAGTTAAGCCAGTCGATATAGTTGTTGAAGCCGTCGTGGAAAACCCCAAAATTAAAGACGCAGTACTTACAGAAGTTGAGTCTTTAATCGCAGAAGACGCCATTCTAACTTCCAACACTTCAACCATTTCGATTGATCTGTTAGCGAAAAATTTAAAGCGCCCAGAAAAATTCTGCGGGATGCACTTCTTTAACCCAGTGCACAAAATGCCTTTGGTTGAAGTGATCCGTGGCGAAAAAACGTCTGATGAAACCGTTGCCGCAGTGGTCGCTTATGCCAGCGCGATGGGTAAATCGCCTGTTGTTGTAAAAGACTGCCCCGGATTTTTCGTTAACCGTGTGCTCTTCCCATACTTCCGCGGTTTCAGTCAGTTAATTGCCGAAGGTGCCGACTTCCGAACAGTGGATAAAGTTATGGAAGGCTTTGGTTGGCCGATGGGCCCTTCCTATTTAATGGACGTGGTTGGTATTGATACCGGCGTACACTGTTTGGATGTGATGGAGCAGGGCTTCCCCGAGCGAATGAGCAAATTATCGGGCGATCCCGTAATTAAGTTGTACGAAGCGGGTAAATATGGCCAGAAAAACGGTAGCGGATTCTACACTTACAGCAAAGACAAAAAAGGCCGCCCACAAAAAGTGGTGGATGACGCTGTGTTTGAGTTGATTGGAACGCCCGGTAAAGATGTTGATAAGCAAGAAATTGTTGAGCGATTGATGCTGCCGATGATGTTTGAAGTGATCCGCTGCTTTGAAGAAGGCATTGTCGACTCGGCCGCCGAAGCCGATATGGCCCTAATTTACGGATTGGGCTTCCCTCCTTTCCGCGGTGGTGCCTTGAAATACGCCGACGAGCTGGGACTGAATAACCTGCTAAAACTCGCCGATAAGTATGCGCACCTGGGAGCAGCCTATACCGCACCGGAATTGCTGAAATCCATGGCCAGCGAAGGTAAAACCTTTTACTCGGCCAACGCCAAGTAGACTTAGGGAGACAGAACAATGACTGAAGTCGTAATTGTAGATGCTATTCGTACGCCCATGGGTCGCTCCAAAGGCGGTATGTTTCGTAACACTCGAGCTGAACAACTGTCAGCGCACCTAATGGAATCTTTGCTGGATCGTAATCCACAACTGGACCCTGCCGAAATAGAAGACATCATTTGGGGCTGCGTTCAGCAAACCTTGGAGCAAGGTTTTAACATTGCTCGAAATGCACAGTTAATGACGCGTATTCCACGTACCGTATCGGCACAAACCGTCAATCGCTTATGCGGCTCTTCTATGGAAGCCCTGCATCAAGCAGCAAAAGGTATTATGACCGGAAACGGCGACGTGTTTATCGTTGGTGGGGTCGAACATATGGGTCACGTACCAATGACCCATGGTGTCGATTTTGCGCCACAAATGGCCAAGTACGCCGCCAAGGGCTCTGGCTTTATGGGCTTTACTGCCGAACTGCTCGGTAAAATGCATGGCATCAGCCGCCAACAACAAGATGAGTTTGCCTTTGCTTCGCATCAAAAAGCCCACAAAGCGACGGTAGAGGGTCGTTTTAAAAATGAGATCGTTGCCACCGAAGGCCACGATGAAAACGGCGCTTTGAAATTGTTTGATTACGATGAAGTGATCCGTTCTGAGTCTTCCGTTGAAGATCTTGGCAAACTTCGTCCAGCGTTTGATCCTACCGGCACCGTAACGGCGGGTAACGCATCTGCCTTGTCTGACGGAGCATCAGCTATGTTGGTCATGAGCGCAGATAAAGCCAAAGCGCTGGGTATTAAACCCATCGCTAAAATTCGTGCAATGGCTTCCGCCGGTTGTGATGCAGCGATTATGGGTTATGGGCCGGTTCCAGCCGTACAAAAAGCATTAAAGCGTGCGGGACTTAAGGTAGAAGATATCGACTTATTCGAGTTGAATGAAGCTTTTGCCGCTCAAGCATTACCGGTACTGAAAGATTTAGGTTTACTTGATGTAATGGAGCAAAAAGTCAATTTGAACGGTGGCGCAATTGCGCTTGGGCACCCACTGGGTTGTTCCGGTACTCGGATCAGCACAACGTTGTTACGCTTAATGGAGGCTAAAGAGGCTAAGTTGGGAGTAGCGACTATGTGTATTGGTTTGGGGCAGGGGATTGCTACTGTTTTTGAACGGGTTTAGGATTTATCCTTTCTCTTGAAAGCCGCGCTATTTGAGCGCGGCTTTTTTGTTTTATCTTGCTTGCTTTGTTCGCTTAAGTGCAATTTAAATTTGTGGTTTTGGTTTTATTTATCGATTGTTTGTAGGCTCAGGTTTCACACCGCTGCGCTTGCGTGCGAGTCACTTTTGCCAAGCGCTGCAAAAGTAACCAAAAAAGCTTGACGCTAGCCGCTGTGGCACTTGTTCTGAGTGTTTGGATAAATTAAAAGTATTACTGAATTTTTCGTTTAACCGGATGAATGCTGTCGCGTATGATCAAACTGGGTTTCGTAAGCTTTTTTAGCTCTGAGTCTTCTGGAAGCTATGAGCTTAAAGTTTGTTGGGATGGAGTCTTAGCCAGTAGCGAAAGCAGTCGTCAGACAATTCAAAACCTTCTGTAGTGGTGCTATTTTTCAGACAACACAGATCTCTTGCCACAGCGGCTAGCGTCAGGGGCGAAACCTGATATTACAGGCGACCGGTAAACCAAACTAAACAACAAATCAAAAGAAAGAATCCATTCCAAAAAAATCCTTAAAACAAAACCTAACTTCTCCACCGACACTCCCGTCGCAAAAACAAAATCATTAACCCCAGCCAAATCCATATACCTAACGATCCACCTGAACGACTTCGAGATTCCACAGTCACCTTTTTTCCTTCGGAAACTTTTTGTTCAAAGCGATTGAGTGCATGCGCGACGTTTTCAATCATTTGGTCAGATGCCGCCAAAAAGCTATGTAACTTAGCCTCTCGAAGCTCTTTGGCTTCCCCAATTAAAGAGTGGTTTTTATCCACCGAGTGAATGCCAGGTGCTCGAAACAGCAATTGTTCGGAGCGAAGATCCAGTACCGAGAGATCAACGAAAGTATTTACTTCTGTCGTTTCACCATTCACAAGAAAGGCTCCAACAACGGTTAAATAAGACAAAGCCCATTGGTTTTCACTTTGTCGGCTGAGTTGGTCATAAGAAATCAAAGCGATCACATCCAGTTGGTACATCGATGCCAATTGTTTCAGCTGCGTCATCCCTCTGGTGGCGTTTAAGTACATTTGTGGAATGGGTTCGATATCATCAATATAAGGTTTACTTTTCAGTTCGCTGATTACTTTTTGCAACACTTGCTGTTTTTCTGCTTCACTAATAATGACACGTGAAGGCGTGTGCTTTTCTGGTACAAAAGCGATTCCAACCTTTAGAGGGAGTCTTAAGTGAGGCAAGACGGATTCTTTGTGATCGGGCACCTTTCCATTTGGGTACAAGTAATCGATCAAAGAACTTTGTACTTGTTGTTGACGAAAACTGTTCCAGTTGGCACAACCACTTGTTGTTAGAACAACTAATAAAATACTTAACCAAGTCATTCGCATCATTTATCTCCTTTATATCGTTGGGCGTAGTTTTGTTTTTTAGCGATGCAATAACAAGAAGTCTGGATTAAGTATTAAAAAATGATACTTTTGGTGGATTTTGCCCGTTCAAAGCCAGCGGAGAGACAAAAAACTAAATTTTTTCCCGGTGGAGGGAAAAAAAATCTAGGCAATAAGCCAATACTTCGATTATATTTGCGCCGAAACAGTCGGTATGGTCAAAACTCAATCAGCCTGTCCGACTTGTCGCTGTCGCGGCGCAAGCCGGCAAAGCCGGCCCTAGCCACTGTATAGAGGTTTACCATTAATGCTGATTGGGTTTGTTGCTCTTTATTTATTTCTATCCATTGCTCTCGGTGTGTTTGCCGCCACCAAGGTGCATAACTCCAAAGATTACATCACCGCCGGTCGCAGCCTGCCATTGTTTATGGTCATCGCTATGGTTTTTGCTACCTGGTTTGGAGCGGAGACGGTGTTGGGTATACCGGGAACTTTTGTCGACGAAAACCTTGGTGGGTTGATATCCGATCCTTTTGGCGCGTCTTTCTGTTTGATCTTTTTTGCTTTGTTTTTCGCACGAGCGTTATATCGCCGTAATTTGTTGACAATAGGCGACTTTTATCGTGATCGCTTTAGTCAAAAAGTGGAAATCGCGGTAGGCATAGCTATCGCCTTGTCGTACCTAGGGTGGGTTTCCGCACAAATTACTGCACTCGGTCTAGTGATGAATGTTTTGACACAGGGGCTTATTTCGACCAGCACCGGAATCGGTATTGGAGCCACTATCGTTTTGGCTTACACCCTGTTCGGCGGCATGTGGTCGGTTGCGGTAACAACCTTTGTGCAAATGATAGTGATTGTGCTCGGCTTATTGTGGATTGCATACATGGTGTCGAACTTAACGGGAGGCATCGCGCCAGTGGTGGATCACGCCGCCGCAGCCGGTAAGTTTGAGTTCTGGCCAGCTTTGGAATGGACCGCTGTGATCACTTTTATCGCCGGCTTTTTAACCATGGGGCTGGGCTCTATTCCACAGCAAGATGTGTTTCAACGAGCCAACTCATCAAAAAATGAAAATGTCGCGGTTTGGGGAACCTTACTTGGCGGTGTTGCTTATCTATTCTTCGCCGCGGTGCCACTTTACTTGGCTTATTCTGCGTTTATTATTGCACCGGAAATGAGCGCAAGTTTAAGTGCTGTAGATCCGCAGTTAGTACTTCCTAGCTTGATACTCCATCATATGCCGGTATATGCGCAGATTATTTTTTTCGGCGCCCTGCTTTCGGTGATCATGAGCACAGCCAGTGGAACCTTACTGGCACCTTCGGTTACTTTATCAGAAAACGTGATCAGGCCTTTATTGCCCGAACGATTGCGTGATGCCCAGTTTTTGTGGTTGACCCGGGGTAGTGTCGCTTTGTTTGCCATTTTGGTAACGGTTTACGCACTCTGGGCGCAAGTACAACAAACTTCCATTCACCAAATGGTCGAAAACGCCTATAAAGTCACTCTGGTGATGGCAATGGTACCACTTGTTGCTGGAATTTATTGGCGTCGTGCTAACAATACCGGTGCCATGGCGTCCATTATTTGCGGCTTGTTGGTCTGGATCCCTATGGAGTTTATTGCGCCTGAATCGGCACTGCCACCTCACTTTATGGGCTTTTTGGTAGCGATTGTTGGCATGGTCATTGGCTCTTTATGGCCTGTGACGTTGTCGATCCGAGCGGTTGCTGATAAGTAAAGTATTTCGCGACTCAATTTATCCAATAGTACATAGTAAATTTTGAGACCAGAGCTTTCCCACTTGATTGATGGCAACTTAAACCGGCTCTGGCTCAACTCCAATGGACCCAGCTCAACCGTTTCGTTCAGTTTGAAGTAAAGTGACAATGTCGCACTAGAATTGTAGCGTATTTCCCTAATAAGGTTGTTAGGCGGCTTCTATAATGATCAGTATGATGAGCTGAGGTTAATGATGGACTATTTCACCCGACTGGTATTTTGCCTGCTATTTGCGCTTCCCGCCCACAGTATTTCAGAATTCAATGAAGACTTCGTTGATGATGAGTTTGCCAGCTATTTCTCAAGTATTTACGACGGTTCGGTGGACCAAGCGGAGCGTAATTTGGCCTCTTTTGAGAAACACTTAAACCTGACCGAAAATCAGATCGATAATTGGTTTCGCTTTAAAATTACTTTCCTAGAACAATTGGAAAATCGCATTCAGAGACAAAAGCAACTGCAACAGTTTAAACAGGATCATGACTCATTAAACAGTTTGGAAACCTTGAAACTACGAGAAAGACATATGGCCATTCATTTGCGAGAAACCCAACAAATGATTGAAGTTGTCGAAAACCTTTATAACAAGCTCAACGCATCTCAAAAAGCACAGTTTGACCGCGCGATGTCTTTTCTCTGGTTTAAGCGTCACGCTCAATTAAAAAGTACTGTAATCCGTCCTTAACTTTTCATTCACATCGTTATTTGGGTACACTAACCCAACTCCTTTTTCTTGAACATTGCTTGTGACTGACCATACTCTTGATACCTTAGGCCTGCGCTGTCCAGAACCTGTGATGATGATCCGAAAGAAAATGCGCGAACTTGCTTCTGGCGATTTGCTTAAAGTGATTGCGGATGATCCTTCGACTACTCGGGATATTCCAAAGTTTTGTCAGTTTATGGATCATCTTTTATTGGAGCAGAGTGTGGATGGAGAGTTGTTTGTTTTTTTGATTCAGAAAGGTTAAGGGACGTTTATTTAAGTTTTGTTTACCGATAGCTTGTAAAATCAGGTTTCGCCCCCGACGTGCGAGTCACTTTTGTGTCGACTGACAAAAGTGACTCGCACGTAAGCGCAGCAGTGCGAAACCTGCTCCAGAAGACAATCGGTAAATGTATTGTTTTTAGGCGATTGCCACGCTACGCTCGCAATGACATGCTCCATTTAGCTTTAGGTAATTTCTATAAAAAAGGCCAGTCAAAAACCATGATCAACCCAGAAGTCCTAGCCAAACAAATTGAAAGCCAAAAACTCCCACCCGTAGAAAAATGGGATCCCCCTTTTTGTGGAGATATGGATCTCATCATAAAGCGCGATGGCAGCTGGCATTACTTGAGTAGCCCGATCGGTCGTCAAAAATTGGTCAAACTCTTTTCCACTGTTTTACGCAAAGACAACGACGAATACTTTCTGGTAACACCAGTAGAAAAACTGCGTATTCAAGTCGAAGACGCTCCCTTTGTAGCTGTGTTAATGAATGTCGAGCAAGTCAACGGCAAACAATGTTTAGTATTCACCGATAATGTCGAAAACACATTCATCGCCGGCAAAGAGCATCCAATTCACGTTGTGACGGATCCAATAACAGCCGAGCCATCACCCTATATTCGAGTACGTCGCAATCTCGATGCTCTAATCAGCCGCAATGTGTTTTATCAAATGGTGGATATCGCAAAACAACAACAAGTTGATGGAAAAGACTGTTTGGTCATCGAAAGCGAAGGGCACTCCTTTGTATTGGGCGAGTTATAAGACACGAAACTGACTCTCATGAAATTCACCTTTAAAAAACCACCCACCTCATCAATCGTTTGTTATATCATCGGCTTTACCCTAATTGCGATGACTATGATGCATCAAATGTCGAGTTGGCAATGGCTTTCAGCAAAAACCAACTTACAAGTTTTTATTATCGGTGCAATGATTGTCGCTATCGGTAGTTTGCTTAACTGGATACTGCCATTTTTTAAGCAAGAATAAGTTTGGAGGAAACTCATGCATACCTTCGTTTGGATTGATCTGGGTGTTTCGGATCTGGATCGTGCCGTTACATTTTATCAATCGGTACTCGGTCAAGACTTAAGCATCGAGGAATTTGATGGATTTCGCTTTGCCGTATTCCATCATCAAAATAACGATGTGGCTGGATGCTTAGTACCACAGGCCGAATTCACACCACTTCCAATGTCTACGTTAATCTATTTTAATGTCGATAGCCGAATGCAAGATGCTGTTGCAAAAGTGGAGAACAATGGCGGAAAGATTGTCAAACCACCGCACTCGATTGGGCCACACGGTCAACGCGCCATCATTATTGACAGCGAAGGCAATCACATCGCGCTGCACTCCAGTGAAACCATTGAAGAATAATAAAACTTATAAACAGCTGAAGCAAAAACGTCTATTAGTACCCGCACTAATACTGGCACTCGGCGCTTTAATACCGAACGACTGGCGCATTCCAGTGCGAAACGCCGATAGTAATGATTGGCATCACAAAACATTCTGGTACGAACCTTGGGGCAGTTCGGGTACTCACAAAGGTATCGATATTTTTGGCCAACAAAAAACACCTGTGGTCGCCGCCAATCACGGCCTGTTAATTTTTAAAGGCGAGCTGAAAAAAGGTGGCAAAGCACTCGCCTATCTTGGGCCTGAATGGAAAATTCACTACTACGCACACCTGGATTCATTTCATAAAAATGTTAGCTGGTGGGTAACCTCCGGCGACACCCTCGCTTATTTGGGTGACAGTGGTAATGCCAAAGGTAAACCGCCACATTTACACTTCAGTATTTTGAGTTTACTTCCCTATTTCTGGAATGTTGACTTTTCAACTCAGGGTTGGAAAAAAGCGTTTTATCTAGATCCCAATAATTACTTAATGAAAAAAAATAATGAAAACTGACACTGTTATTCTTTTATTACTTCTATCGCTAATGGCCGCCTGTCATCAGACAAACCAAACGATTCATACGGCGACGAAATCAGATTCGATTCAATCTACCGGAATAATGAGCAAGCAATACTTGCTGGAAAACTTTCCCGCATTCCAAAAAAATTATCAAAACAGTCAGGTTAATTTTACACGACTCGACGCTTTAAGAAGTATCAATCAACCAACACAGCTGACTTTAATTTTTGGCACCTGGTGTCACGACAGCGAAAGAGAAGTTCCACAGTTGTTACGATTGCTAGAGGCTGTTGAAAACCCAAATTTACAATTAACAATGATTGCCGTGGGGTACGATAAATCCGTACCTAAAATCAATGGAAAGCACTATTCGATTCTATTTACACCAACGTTAGTTATTGAGCAAAATGGTAAAGAAATTGGTCGCGTTATCGAAAAACCATCGGACAACTGGACGGTATCGATTAGCCAATACGCAATGACTGATTAAAGGGAAGTCTCACTGTTTTGTAATAACTTTCATTGACATATCCGCGTGAAAAGAATAGCACACTGATATTCACAAAATAATCAAAAAAACAATGGGTTACACTAAAATACAATCAGCTTTTGCGCATCATATTCAATGAAGTACTAACAAAGACCCTATCATTTCTACTATTCGGTAAAAGTAACTATGTTATAATCGCGGGCCACAATTTTCGGTGCGCAGAAAAATTACTTATCTTACGAATAACAACGTTTTTTAGCGCTTAAAAGGGAACGCGGTGTAAATCCGCGGCTGTGCCCGCAACTGTTAGCAGAGCGAAGAGCTTTTCCACTGAAATCAGAAGACAGTGTCTAATGCTTTTGGGAAGGTGCTCGGAGGTTACCTCTGCAAGCCAGGAGACCTGCCGATGTTAGTTTGTAGGGCAATTCTAATATTTTAGATATCTAGAAACGCCTTTTCGTGTATTCCGAGCGGGTCACTCGGGGCGCAGCGCATTTTTAGTCTTCTCGAAGCCTGTTTATCGCTTGCCTCATTCGCTCGTTGGAATAAGAGTGCGAATCTCTATGGAGTGCGAGTGTCTGTTGTTTTTCAAGCCAAAAGCCTAAGCTGGCAAGCTAACGGTCGTAACATTCTTGATGATCTCAGCTTTGCCGTAACCACTGGCGAGTTCGTCGGCTTAATCGGACCCAATGGTGCCGGCAAGTCGTCGTTGCTGCGTTGCCTTTACCGTAAAATCACCAACTACTCTGGCGAGTTACAACTTCAGGGCCGACCACTGGACCAATACACTCGTAATGAGCTTGCTCGTCAAATAGCAGTGGTGCTACAAGAACCGCCAAGCCAATTTGAATTAAGCGTGTTTGATGTGATCAGTATGGGATTAACACCCCTCAAACCCTTGTTTACTTTCGACAGTCAAAACGATCGGCGGCGCATTGAAGATGCAGCAACACAAGTTGATCTGGCTGACAAACTGCAACAAAACTTTAACTCTTTATCGGGTGGCGAAAAGCAACGCGCCATGATTGCACGTGCCATTGTTCAGGATCCCAAAATTTTGTTAATGGACGAACCTACAAACCACCTTGACGTTCGGCACCAACAAGAAGTACTGGCCCTGGCGAAAAGTCTTGGTATAACAGTAATGGTCAGCATTCATGATTTGAACTTAGCCGCCGCTTATTGTGATCGTTTTATTTTGCTCGATCGCGGAAAAATTATTGCCAACGGCCAACACAGTGAAGTCTTAACCATACAAAACCTTCAGCAAGTGTTTGGCGTGAAAGTTGCGATCGATCCGCACCCATTTCATTCTGGCCCCAGAATCACTTTTCATCAGGGAGCCAAACCATGAGTTATTTTGCGCAACAACAAGGTTTTAGTGTTCGCTATACACTCCTTTTTGCTAGCAGCTTGCTGTTTTTATTGTTTACCTTTGGCATCGCAGCTGCCAGTGGTAGCGTTGAGCTGACTTTATCACAGGTATGGAACGCTTTGTTGTGCAGTGAGTCTTGTGATGTTTCCAGTATTCATCAAAAGATCATTTGGGACATTCGCCTGCCACGCATTTTAATGGCATTGATCACTGGCAGCGGTTTGGCGATCACCGGTGCAATTTTACAAAGTGTCACACGCAATCCGCTGGCCGACCCTTATTTGTTTGGTATCTCGTCCGGATCGGCTTTAGGTGCTGTGATAGTCATGGCAATTATTCCAACCGCGGTGATCAGTGTAACCTTTGGCGCTTTGGTTGGCGGTGCGTTTTCCGTTGTCTTAATGTTAACGTTAGCTGGACGCAGCGCAACGCATGTAGAACGACTGTTACTGTCCGGTGTTGCGGTTTCTTTTATGCTCAGTGCCTTCACCAGTTTGATCCTTTATTACTCAAAGCCAGAGATCGCTGCGACTTTATTGTTCTGGATGATGGGCAGTTTTTCCAACAGTCAATGGAGTGAGCTATGGATGCCCTACACTATCGTTTCGCTCGGTTTTTTGGTGTTTTTAATTTTTCGTCGATGGCTTTCAGCGATTCAAGCCGGTGATGAAAGCGCGCACACATTGGGCGTACCGGTAAATTCACTGAGGCTATCGATGTTGATCCTATGCTCTGCTATTACCGCAATACTGGTAGCTCATGTTGGTGGAATCGGTTTTGTAGGTTTAATGATCCCACATATTTGTCGATTTATTGTCGGCGCACAAATGAGTCGAATATTAGTCCTCTGCGTTTTGTTAGGTGGGGCTTTCATGATTTGGGTGGATGTCATCGCCCGCTCACTGCTTACCAATCAAGTTTTACCTGTGGGTGTCGTTACATCGGCCGTGGGCAGCTTTTTCTTTTTCGTAATTTTAAAGTCGCGCAGCAAAGAGGTTTAAATGATTACTCACGATACGTTTTCGATCCCCCCCTTAGACCGTACAGACAGCGATTTGATCCAACAACGCATTGATCAAAAAACCAAACCACCGGGCGCATTAGGACAATTGGAAAAACTGGCGTTACAGTTGGCATTGGTTTTGGGTAAAGATCGCATCGATATAAGCAAACCGGTCATGTTAATTTTCGCGGGCGATCACGGCATTGCCGAAGAAGGCGTCAGCATTGCGCCTTCAGCAGTAACTCAACAAATGGTGTTGAACTTTTTACAAGGCGGTGCGGCTATCAATTGTTTTTGCTCTACTAATGAAATGGAATTAAAAGTGATCGATACGGGTATTTTATTACCGATAGAAGATGATCGTTTGATCGTACAACGTTTGGGAAGTGGCACGACTAATTTTTCAAAACAAGCGGCCATGTCGATGGATCAAGCTGTCGAGGGTATTTTATTGGGAAAGCAAATTGCCAAGCAACAAATTGATAACGGCTCGAATGTCATTGGTTTTGGAGAAATGGGGATCGGTAATACCTCATCTGCTTCAGCGATCATGGCCGCCATACTTAAAATTCCTGCCGATGAATGTGTCGGTCGTGGTACCGGTATAAACGACGAAGCACTGCATAAAAAAACGCAGCTGATCGATCAGGCATTACGGCTGCACGCCGATAAACTCGATTGTCCGTTAGATATTCTAGCCTCGGTTGGCGGTTATGAAATTACCCAAATGTGCGGTGCCATGCTTGCCACGGCAGAACAACAGAAAATTATTTTAGTGGATGGCTTTATTGCCACCGCCGCCGCATTGGTGGCTCATAAAATTTGCCCACAAGTTATCGATTATATGGTGTTTTGTCACCAATCCAACGAGCAAGGCCACCAGCGTATGATCCAGCATTTGGGCGGTAACGCGTTATTAAATTTAGATTTGCGACTCGGGGAAGGTACCGGTGCCGCGTTGGCGTTACCGCTGCTTAAAGCTTCGGCCAGCTTTTATAACGATATGGCAAGTTTTGCAAGTGCCGGGATTACGGATGTAAGTGGTAAGTGATTATTCAAATAACAATTGACTATCTCGATATTAACAACTCGCAACTTGAAGCGGTTTTACGATGTCTACAGAAGCCCTAACTTTAAAATTCAAACAAGAATGCAATCTTTTTTGGATCGCACTGGGTTTCTTTACGCGCATTCCCGTTCCAAATAACCTGGATTTTTCACAACACCACTTAAATAAAGCCAGTCGATACTTTTCACTGGTAGGCTGGTTGGTTGGCGTTTGTTGTGCCTGTGTATTCTGGTTATTGGAACCGATCACTTCAAAATCGATTGCCATTTTACTGTCGATGGGATTTGGAATCTTGCTTACCGGTGGTTTTCACGAAGACGGATTAGCCGACACAACTGACGGTCTTGGCGGAGGCTGGACGAAAGAACAAAAGCTTTCCATCATGAAGGATTCGCGTCTTGGCAGTTATGGCGCTTTAGCGATCTGGTTTGTGCTCACTTTAAAATTTGTGTTGTTGTCAGAAGTTTCCCAGCCAGCGGTCGCATTGATAATTGCGCATCCACTCAGTCGAATGATGGCCACTGCATTAATTTATTTTTTACCCTACGTCACTGAATTTGATGTCAGCAAAAGCAAACCCTTAACCGAATCGCAACAACCGCTGGATCTGTTATTCAATGCACTCAGTGGCGGTTTGGCGCTATTGCTCGTTTGGCCATACGCTTTAGTGTTTTTGCTCACATTGCTTGGATTTACCTTTTTAATTGCCGTTTGGTTAAAGCGACAGATTGGTGGTTTTACCGGTGATTCGCTGGGTGCAACACAGCAAGCTAATGAACTTTTCATTTACCTAATCCTTTTAATAACAGGAACCTCTTTATGATCCATTTGGTAGTGGGCGGTGCTCGTTCTGGTAAAAGCCATTTTGCTGAAAAAGAAGCCGAAAAAGCAGAGCGTGACGTTATTTATCTGGCAACAGCAACCGCTGGAGACGAAGAGATGAAACAGCGCATTGCTTATCATCAACAATCGCGACCCCAGCACTGGGAGTTAATTGAAGAGCCTTTCTATCTGTCCAAGCAGCTGAATCAAGTGGATCATAACTCGGTCGTATTGATCGATTGTTTAACCTTGTGGCTCAGTAATTGGTTGTGCACTAATGATGACGAAAACTGGCAACAAGAGAAAGATGACTTTATCGATGCGCTAATGCGAACCCAACACACCATTATTATTGTCAGCAACGAGGTCGGTAGCGGCATTGTACCTATGGGCGAGTTGTCTCGACAATTCGTTGATCACGCCGGCTGGTTGAATCAGGCATTAGCCAATATCGCGGATAAAGTTACTTTGGTGGTCGCTGGCTGTCCGTTATCTTTAAAAGAACCCGCACAACTGTCTGGCTCTTAAACATGAATACCCAAGTTTTTTTGATCCGTCACGGTGAGCCTCAATTAAAAAATGCATTACTGGGCTCAACTGACTCGCCACTGAGCGAGCTCGGCTGGCAGCAACTCGAAAAAAGTTTTCATTCTCTACCCAAACTGGATCAATTGATTTCAAGTTCACTCAGTCGCTGCGCCAATTTTGCTCAACATTATTCCAGTGAAAGAAATATCGCTTTATCCATCAATACGCAATTTAAAGAGTGTCATTTTGGTGACTGGGACGGACGGACCTACGATACTTTGTACCAACACTATCCCGGTAACGTTGAAAAGTTTTTTAATGATCCTGATCAACACACACCACCTAATGCTGAACCATTGCTTGCGTTCAGTGTTCGTATCGAAACAGCCGTGCATCAATTACTCAACCGTCACAAAGGGCAAACAATCGCATTACTCACGCACGCTGGTGTGATCCGAACGTTGGTTGCCTGGTGTTTAAAAATGGACTATCGATCCGGGTTGCAGTTTCGACGGTTTGCTGTTGATTATGCGTCGATCTCAAAAATTGAAATTTATCACGGTGAAAAAGGAAAACTCTTTCCACAATTAATCCAATTAAACCAGACGGAGCAGCTGAATGATCTTGCCTAATGGTTTGATGATTCAGGGCACCACTTCCGATGCCGGAAAAAGCATTGCCGTTGCCGGTTTGTGTCGCGTGTTAAAACGACGCGGCATTTCCGTTGCACCCTTTAAACCGCAAAACATGGCATTAAACAGCGCGGTGACAGTTAGTGGTGGAGAAATTGGTCGTGCACAAGCGTTACAAGCGATGGCCTGTGACCTTGAACCGGAGATCGATTTTAATCCCGTGCTACTAAAGCCCAGCAGTGATCGACATTCACAAGTTATTCTGCATGGTAAAGCGGTAAGCCAGCTTGATGCGAAGCAGTTTGGTAACATAAAAGAGCTCGCATTTGAAGGCGTGATGCAATCCTATCATCGACTGCGAAGTCAATTTGATGTGGTTTTAATAGAAGGTGCTGGCAGCCCTGCAGAAATTAACTTGAGGACCAACGATATTGCTAATATGGGGTTTGCCGAAGCGGCCAATTGCCCAGTGATATTTATCAGTGATATTGATCGTGGTGGTGTGTTTGCGCACCTGGTGGGAACATTACGTCTGCTTTCAGAAACAGAACAGCAACGCACCAAAGGTTTTATAATCAATAAATTCCGAGGATCGCTTAATTTATTGCAATCCGGGCTCGACTGGTTAGAAACACACACTGAAAAACCGGTGTTGGGTGTTTTACCTTATCTCAAACATTTAAAACTCGACGCCGAAGATGCCATTAATGCAGAGACTCATGAAGGCATAGGCAGTATAAACATTAAAGTGCCAGTATTTTCACGCATCAGCAACCATACTGACTTTGACCCTTTGCGTTGGCATCCCGATGTAAATTTGCAGTTTATTCCTCAGGGCGAACCCTTAACCAGTGCAGACTTGATTATTTTGCCAGGCAGTAAGAATGTGCGAGACGATTTAGCATTGCTGAAGCAACAAGGTTGGGATATCGATATCAAACGTCACTTACGTTACGGCGGCAAGTTGTTAGGAATTTGTGGCGGTTATCAGATGTTAGGCCAAAGTATTCACGATCCAAAAGGTATCGAAAGTAACGCAGGTTCAAGTGAAGCCTTAAACCTTCTGGAGTTTTCAACAACACTTTATCCTGAAAAACAATTGAAACAAGTAAAGGGTGAATTTCAAATTCTGGATCATCAAGGTGGCATTAAGGGATATGAAATTCATTGTGGTCAATCACAAGGAGAAGCACTGCAAAAACCCTTTGCCAAGGTCATCGATCAAATGGGTAACCGCTATAACGACGGCGTCGTATCCAGTGATGGACAAATTGTTGGCAGTTACCTGCACGGCTTGTTTGAACATCCCGACACTTTAAAAGCACTGTTACTTTGGGTTACAGGAAAATCAACTCAAACTATCGATTGGCATCAACTTCGACTGCAAGAACTGGATCGATTGGCCGACTGTTTTGAAGAACACTTGAACATCGAGCAAATTCTTTCGCTTAACATGAAAGGTTAAATATGGATAAAAACGAGAAACACAAAATTAAAGCACAAAAGCAAAAAGAAAAAGTGGACGCGAAAGTGGCGCAAGCAACCATAGAACGCGGTATTTTATTAGTCATTACCGGTAATGGAAAAGGTAAATCGACTTCCGGTTTTGGCACCGTCGCACGATGTGTGGGCCACGGATATAAAGCGGCCGTCGTTCAATTTATCAAAGGCAAATGGGATTGCGGAGAACGAAACCTATTGGAAAATCACGGCGTTCCCTTTGCAGTTATGGGTACCGGCTTTACCTGGAATACGCAAGATCGTGAAGGCGATATCGCCGCAGCAACTGAGGTTTGGCAAAAAGCCAAAGCGTTTTTAAATGATCCTGACATTCACCTGGTATTACTGGATGAACTTACCTACATGCTCGGATACGACTACTTGCCGAAAGACGAAGTGCTCAATGCTATTCGGAACCGGCCAGAAAACCAGTCCGTGATCGTAACTGGCCGTGGAGCCATTACCGAACTGCGTGATATGGCTGATACAGTCAGTGAAATTAAAGATGAAAAACACGCGTTTAAAGCGGGCATTAAAGCGCGTAAAGGAGTGGACTGGTGAGGCATTTTACTACACTACTTTTATTCCTACTAATAAGCGAGATCGGGTTCGCGAAACCAGCGAAGCGTATTATTGCCCTGTCCCCTCATTCTGTGGAATTGCTATACGCCATTGGTGCAGGTGAACGCATAATTGCTACCGTGGAATACGCGAATTATCCACCGGCAGCAAACAAGATTCCACGTATCGGAAGTTATACTGGTGTACAACTGGAAAAGGTATTGGCCCTAAAGCCCGACTTAATCGTTGCCTGGCGTACCGGAAACAAATCGGACGATTTAGAAAAATTGAAGTCCTTGGGATTAAACGTTATTTACACAGAACCGCAATCCATCCCGCAGATGTTAGAAGACGTTTTAGAGTTAGGGCAATACACCGGCAATACCGCACAAGCTCAAGCGCTTTACGATTCGGTCAACAAAGAATACAAAGACATCAAAGCTCACTATGCGGATAAACGTAAAGTCGAGGTGTTTTTTCAGTTTTGGCACGATCCCATGCAAACGCTCGGTCCTGATGCGTCGATAGCATCACTGGTGCGTGATTGCAATGGCGTCAACATCTTTGATGATGCCGTAAATGAATATCCGATGGTTTCTATGGAATCGGTACTTGTAAAAAATCCTGAAGTGATTATCATCCCGCACCAAACGGGCGATTTAGCGGCTAAAAAATCCATTTGGAACAATTGGCCGGAAGTAAAAGCGGTAAAACATAAGCACCTGTACGATATTCGTTCCGACTTTTTATACCGTTTCACACCCAGAACGTTAATTGGTTTAAAAGCACTTTGTAAAGCTATTGATTCAGCGCGATGATGCGAGTTGCGAGTTGCGAGTTGCGAGTTGCGAGTTGCGAGTTGCGAGTTGCGAGTTGCGAGTTGCGAGTTGAAAATCAAGACGTTTTGTTTTTTACAGTCAAGTGAAACTTGATGGTATTTGCTCGAAACTCGTCACTCGCTGCTCGTAACTGAATATTACCGCCCGACCGCGGTATATCCATCGGGATTAAAAGAGGTCAAATAACAAGGAAAGTGATTTACCACTGAGTGTTTCGAGTAAGAATTGAAATATAACGGGAAGCTGGTGTGAACCCAGCGCTGCCCCCGCAACGGTGATCATCAAATGATGTCAGCCCGGAGACCGGCTCAGTAATAGATTTAACAAAGAGACAAAAAAGTCTCGATTTACGCGCGGTGGGCGCATTTAGGGGAAACACCATGAAACCTACACTTATTGCCGCTTCGATAGCGGCGGCTTTTACTGCTTCTAGTCAGACTGTTTTGGCTAATAACCATGAAAATAAATTAATTATTACGGCCAATCGAGTTCAACAAGACATTCAAGATACGCTGGCAAACATTGAAGTTATTTCACGTGAAGACATCGAGCTAATTCAACCAGAGTCGATAACTGACCTGTTAGTCTCCGTGGCCGGGCTTGATGTTGTAACCCAAGGTGGAGCAGGACAAACAAGTTCTATCTTTGCTCGCGGTTCAAACTCTGATCACACGCTTATTTTAATCAACGGAGTTCGAGTCGGTTCAGCAACCGATGGCAAAAAAGCGCTTTCATCCATTTCGGTTCATCACATCGAACGAATTGAGATCATTAAAGGACCTCGTGCTTCCATCTGGGGTTCCGATGCAATGGGTGCCGTCATTCAAATATTCACCCGTAAATTTGATAACAGCGTGCACAATACAACTGTTAGTGCTGGCTCTAACCAGTTTCGTTCGGGTAGTTACAGTGTTGGATTCGGAAAAGAAAAGCTTAATCACAGCGTAACACTAAGTAGTGAGTCATCCGAAGGGTTTGACGTTCTTGATACTTCAGACCCTTCAACCACCACCCCAGACTCTCAACCTGACAAAGACGGTTATCGAAGAATGACCTTATCTTTTGTCGGCGATTACCTTCTGAGTGATGAGCTATCACTTAACTGGATCCTCTCTGCTAATCAAGGTAACAATGAGTTTGACAATGACTGGGGTGCAGACGAATCCGATTACAAAGATCATTTATTCAATATTGAATACACTTACGTAAGCGGCCCTTGGCAATCTAAGCTGGGTTACGGACAAAGCAGAGATTGGTCGCAAAGTTACGGCAATCAGACACTCTTAGAAGAAAACTCCAAATATGAAACTCGACGAAGACAACTGAATGCGCTCGTAGGCTACCAATGGACGACGGGGTTTCATCTCTTAGGAGGAGTAGATATAGTCGATGACACGTTGGATAGAACGACTATTGTCAATTGGGATTCGACAATCTATAAGCTAGACAACTCGAGTCGCAAATCCCATGGTGGTTATATTTATTCTTCATACCATAATGAAGCTATCATTTTAGAAACATCTGTTCGTTATGATGATATTGAAAACGGTGACACTGATACTTCTTTTACTACAGCAATAGGGTATCAACCACTGGATTTTCTAAACATCACAGCCAGTCGCGGCAAAGGATTTAAAGCACCTACATTTAATGATCTTTATTACCCTAATGTTGGCTCATTCGCTGGAAACAGTAGCCTGGTATCGGAAGTTTCCTACACAAATGAACTCGGTTTATCGATCCATAATAACAATTACTCCTTTGCTATTGCTCGTTACCAAACAGACTTTAATAATCTTATTGCCTTTGAAAACAACGAATTTGGTGTATTGCAGCCGTTTAATATAGAAAAGGCTTTCGTCAATGGTTATGAAGTTTCATTTCAACAGCGTATAGGATTTTTTAATCATAAAGTAGGCTATCATTATGTACATGCCACTGAAAAAGCAACGGAATTTGATGTTAATACGAATATGGATGTCAGTTTTAAGCGTTCTTTAGTGCGTCGCGCGGAAAAAATCATGAGCTATCAAGCGGGCTTAGAGTTCGAAAAGCTGGCATTAAGAGCGCATTATCAATATGTCGGTGAACGACCTGATACAGATTATAGTACCTGGCCATCAACTCGCATTTCTTTGCAAAGTTATACACAGCTCAATCTTTCAGCCAATATCTTTTTAAATAAAGACTTCACTGTATCACTAAAAATTAGCGATGCTCTTGATAAATCACCGGAAAATGTACTCAACTATCGTTCACCCGGACGACAAAGTTTTATAAGTGCAAATTACCAATTTTAACTTTTAACAATGGGCTAAACCAAGATTTAGCCCGTTTACTATGAAACTTATAACAACTTTCTACCTAGCCCGTCATGGCGAAACCGAATGGAATCGAATAAAACGGTTACAAGGCCAACTCGACAGTCCATTAACACTACAAGGCGAATATCAAGCCCAACAACTCGCGATTAGCTGTAAAGATAAAAAAATAGATAGCATCATCACTTCAACACTAGGTCGAGCGAAAAGTACGGGCATGATCTGTCAAAAGCTTATCAATATTCCGTTATCGGAAGATGTAGACTTACAAGAACGTCACTTTGGTGATTGGCAAAGTAAGTTGTTTGATAGTCTTCATAACGAACCGCATTTTCAGGATATTTTCTTTCGTGTTACGCATCACTCACCTCCCAATGGCGAATCCGCTATCAACGCAGCAACTCGATTCGAACATTCGTTAATTAAGCTGGCGAGTAATAATAAGCAAAAGCGACTTTTAATAATCACCCATGGCGATCTACTGCGCTGCTTTCTTTCTAAACTGAATGGCAAAGATTTTTGTGATGCCTACAGCCAGTACGGCAATGGCTATTATTTCCAGGTAGAGTTTTGTCATCGCACTAACCAATTTAATTTGTCGGATCAGTCGGGTGACTGAAGTTTTGGTTATCGTTAATGCTTTGATGATTGATCACATCTTTGGTGAGCCAAAACGTTTTCATCCTCTGGTAGGTTTCGGCAATCTGGCGAATACAGGTGAAGCCAAATTTAATCGAATCACTTTCTCGCGCTTGCAAATAAAATGGTTAGGTATTTTTTCTTGGTGTTTACTAGTACTCCCTTTCGTATTTCTTACTTACACACTAACTTTATTTCAAACGGTTTCGATGTTTATTGAAGTGACTGTATTGTACTTGGCGATAGGTTTAAAAAGTCTCAATCAACATGCAATGCAGGTTTATCATCCGCTAATTAAAGGAGATGTTAAAACCGCTCAACATTATTGTGGGTATATGGTCAGCCGAAATACTCATGAGCTTTCCTCTCCGGATATTTCACGCGCTGTAACAGAATCAGTGCTAGAAAATGGTCACGACGCCGTAATCGCCAGTTTGTTCTGGTATTTGGTCGGTGGTGCACCCGCTGTGATTTTACACCGACTGGCAAACACTTTAGACGCGATGTGGGGCTACAAAAGCAAACGTTTTTTTGATTTTGGGTGGTTTGCTGCGCGCATGGATGACTTGCTTGGTTGGCCTTCAGCAAAACTCACTGCAATAGTTTATGCCTTACAAGGAAATTTTACGTTATCCATTCACAATGCGATTCACCAAAGTAAACATTATAAAAGTATTAACGGCGGTTGGACTATGGCTGCTGGCGCGACAACTTTGAACATCCAACTAGGTGGAACTTCCATCTACGAAAACGAAGTTGTTCACACACCCATACTGGGTAAAGGTCAAACCGTCAAAATCACCGATATTAGACGCAGTATTTCTCTTCTAAATCGATCGGTTGCCTTGTTTGTCTTTTTATCATTTTTCGTTGTCTCATCCACTTACTAACCTATCGTTGATTAGGGAGAATAAATGAAGGCATCAAACGTTTTACCACACGGTGGTCAATTACTCGAAATTCAACAAACCTTTTCTGATGTTGAGCTGGACTGGATTGATCTTTCGACCGGTATCAGCCCTAATTCTTATCCGGCAACCAATATTCCGAATGATATCTGGCGAACACTACCGCAAGTCTCCCCTTCCTTTATTCAATCAGCAAAAAACTATTATCAAGCGAAACAATTGTTGGTCACTCATGGAAGTCAGGCTGTTATACAAACCTTGCCTCGATTATGGCTACATAAATTTAAGAAAAAGGTACCTGTTTTTTTACCCAAAATCGGATACAAAGAACACGAAAAAGCTTGGTTAGATCAAGGGTTTCCAGTTAGCCACTATCAATCGATTTACAATTTGCGTGCGATAACCAACACCAGTATTGTTATTCTGATCAACCCCAACAATCCCACCGGTGAATTAATCAATTCTACAGATATTCAATATTTGTTAGAGGTGCTTACTAAGTTGAATGGCTGGTTGATTATCGACGAAGCATTTATGGATGTTTTGGATAAATGTTTTTCGATGATCAGGTTTCAAGAGAAGAAAAACCTGTTTGTATTACGGTCTATTGGAAAGTTTTTCGGTCTTGCCGGTTTACGATTGGGGTTTGTAAGCAGCTCACCTGAGCACCTCGTACAATTAGAGAGTTTTCTCGGCCCTTGGTCCGTTAACGGCCCTGCACTTTATGTTGCCGAACAAGCATTAAAAGACAAACCTTGGCAAGCCTTGCAAATAAAATATTTAGCGCGACTTTCACAAAAGTTACAACAGTGGTTACAAATTCGCTACCAAACACAGGTACAAGGAACGTCACTATTTAAAACAGTTAAACTGGCGAATGCAAAACAAGAGTGGGAACAGCTTTGTCGACTGGGTATTTATACACGGCTTTGTGATAATCAAAACGCCTTGCGATTTGGAATACCAACGGATACTCAGTTCATTCAACTGCAACAAAGACTGAATACGCAATACCAGAGATAAATAATGAATAACTACCAAGCAGCCCCGTTTATGAATAGTGAGCTATCCGATCAGGGATTGAATTTGCACCATGTATTTTCTATTGAGCAATTACCTGAAGCGATTTACTTATCAATTAAAGAGCACGTTTGCGACCCAGAAAACTATACGCAACTTATTTTGTTTGGTCATGGTGGTAAGCGCATGTGGCAAACAATAAAAGAGTCAGCCATAGACAGCGAGCATCCAGTTAATGATTTTTCAGTAACGCTGGTAATGGATTACTTTAAAAAGCAATATCCTCAACTAAATTTAAAAGTCGTTTACCCTGGCTGCCAATACATCGGTTTACAACAACTGGGTATACTCGCTGGCTGGCATCAAGACTCTCCATTTAAGGTTGGCATTAACGAAACTTATGGCTCTTGGTTCGCTTATCGTGCTGTGTTATTGGCCAATAGTAATTTTCCAATAACCGAAAAAGTAAACTCGCTAGCGGTGTGCGGAGCTTGCAATAGTCATCCTTGTATTAATGCCTGCCCACCCCGTGCGTTAGATAACAATGTTTTTGATTTTGAGCGATGTATTAACTATCGCCAAGAAGTGGAATCGTTATGTGCGGATCGTTGTGTTGCTCGAATGCAATGTCCCGTTGCTAAAGAACATCAATATACTATGGAACAAATTCAATACCATTATACTTTGTCGCTTAAAACGATTCGTCAGCGGTTTAAATAATATCGGTTTTTACTCAAGATATACTCGCTAAGAATATGTGCTCTGAAGGTTCGTAATTAAATCAACTTATGATATTGTGTTTCATTAATTTCAAAGGATATAGCTATGGTCACCTATTCAGATATAGATGCAGCCCATCAACGAATAATACCTTATGTTCATAAGACACCTATTGTCCGTTCTACCTTATTAAATCAATGGCTAAGTCACGAAGTATTTTTTAAAGCCGAATGCTTGCAAAAAATTGGCGCATTTAAAGCCCGAGGCGGATGTAATTCTGTCGCTTCATTAATTGAGCAAGATGAACGACCGACGCGAATTGTAGCCAACAGTTCAGGCAATCATGCGCAAGCTGTTGCATGGGCTGCAAGACAATTTCAAATACCGACAACAATATTTATGCCTGCCAATAGCTCCAAAGTCAAAATACAAGCTACAATCAATTATGGTGCAGACGTTCAACTAGTAGAGAATAGAATCCAAGTTGACCGTGCCGTTAAAGAAGCTGCTGCTGAAGACGGTGTCTATTGGATTCCGCCATACAATCACCCAGACGTTATTGCCGGGCAAGGTACAGCAACTAAAGAAGCGCTCGATCAGGTTGAAAACATTGATGCGATTTTTGCACCCTGTGGTGGTGGAGGTTTATTGTCCGGGACTTTTATTGCCGCTCGAAATCTCTCTCCAAATACGCAAGTCATCGGTGTTGAACCGTTGGCTGCGAATGACGCCGCGGAATCGCGTCGAAGAGGAGAAATTTTCACATTTAGTGAAACACCCGATACCATCGCAGATGGCGTGCGAACACCTGCGGTAGGAGATTTAACGTTTGAGTATATTCGGCAATTGGATGAATTTTACGAAATAGAAGAAGATGCGATTATTTACTGGACCCAATGGCTCACTCACTTGCTCAAGCTAAATATTGAGCCAACCAGCGCTATGACCATGCAAGGTGTTTATGAATGGTTAAAAACACAAACTCAACCACAGCGGGTATTAGTGATTTTAAGCGGTGGAAATATCGATCAACCAACTCACCACAAAATCTGGCAGCATGATCATTTAAAGAACTCACCTAAACATTTATAAAAACGAAACCTTATGAGTCAAAAAAACAAAACCTCTGATAAAACAATTGTTGAGGCAAAAGCCATCGCAAAAGCAACTCAACGCCCTGGTCAAACTAAAGAGCAAACCAAATTGATTGCACAAGGTATACAAAAAGGCATTGAGCACTACAAGAAACAACATAAAGCAAAGCTTCGTGAACAGGACAAACAAAAGAAAAAAAATTCTAAATTTAAAATGGAAAATACCACGAAAATTTCAGACAATTCCAACGATGGAAACCAAGTTCATTGGTTGCCATGGATACTATTAGCCTTAAGCTGGTTGGTATTTTTAATTTATCTTTACTTTATTAAACAATAAATTTTATTTTTAGTATTTATTATTGCGGAGAAAAAGTATGTATAAAGGTAGCTGTCTTTGTGGGCAAGTTATTATTGAAATAAATGGACCCATTAAAGACATCATACATTGTCATTGCTCGTTATGTCGAAAATCGAGCGGAACGGCTTATGCGACGAATGGTTTTGTAAACACTTCTGATCTCGTTATTCGTCAAGGTGAAGCGGTGATCCGTCAATTTGAGTTACGGCCTGGTAAAAAGCGACATTTTTGTGGCGAATGTGCTTCACCCATTTACAGCTCGAATTCGGAAGATTTAAGCCGAATACGACTTAGGCTAGGAGTTTTAGATTCTGATATAGCAGAACGCCCTATTTCGCATAACTTTGTAACGTCGAAAGCCAACTGGGATGATCTCGACGCCAAACTCCCTCGATATGAACAACATGAACCAGGACGAACTTAATCAGTGAATTATTCGGTTGCTCTTGATTGACCTTGTTGGTCGGTATGAAACAATGGAAGACTAAAAATTAAATCTATTGTTTCTTTCCAATTAGAATTATCCAGTCATACAATCAATATGTTCTATGCTTACTATACTATTGCAAACGCATGGCGAACCAAATATGTCGGGTCAGAACAATAAAAGCAAATGGGATGAATTGCCGATAGTGATTCGAATTCCTGTATTTCTAACAGGCTTAATCGTTGGCATATTCGCAACAAATTACGTATTGGATAAAATAACCAAACCAATCGAAAACAAAAAAGAAGAACGACAGATTCACAAACCCAAAGCGATGCGTATCAATGAAAATCACTTAAAGAGCGCATTAGAAGATTACTACATGCATTACGGTGAATACCCGAGATCGATCGAAGAATTGGTTCCACACAGTTTTAAGCTCGTACCTTTGTCTAGCTGTGGCGAACCTTTTAAATATTCGCGTAATCGAGATGGTCGAGGGTTTCAATTGTCAACCAATTGCTAACGTGTAAATTTCAATTTTAACCACCTTTAAAATGGCAGAAGTCCAAAACTTTCAACGATCTGCTTTCCTTTGCGCGATTTAATAAATCGAATGAACTTTAATTCAATTTTTGTCGCTGTTAGGTTGTTTTTGTTGAAATAAAGATTATAGCTGCGACTTAAAGGATACTTACCAGACACCACCATAACCGGCTCAGCGCTGACCACTTCTTCTTCACCTTGAATTTTCAATGATTTTATTTTCTTTGTATTATACGCTAAAGGAGCAAAGCCAATTGCTAATGAATCATTACTGATTATCGCTTCTATGTCTTCAAAACTGTTTTTAATTTCAGCACTTGTAATAAATTCGCCTTTACATAAGGCCAGTTTTTTAAAGAGTCCGGTTGTACCTGACGAATTATCTCGACCAATTACTCGAATGGGTCCTGAAAATCCCTTTAACAATTGAGACCAATCGGTAATCGCATTAGTAGCACCGCATTTTCTATCCTTTGAAAATATGGCATCAATTTGTTCGATTGTGAGTTTTTCCAAAGGGTTGCTGGAATGAATTAATAGAATAATGGGATCAAAAGCAACGCGAATCGTACTGGGAGCTTCCCCGAACTTTGCAATATATTGATTCAGTTCCTGAGCATTAATACTGCGACTTAATGAAGCAATATGCGCCTCTCCACTAATCAACGCCTTTGGACCAAAACTTGAGCCCTGTTCACCAATAGTAAAGTCGACCCCGGGATAAAAACAGCGAAACTCATCACTGAGTGCTTTCAAAATCGGCGCTAGGCTATCTGAGCCAGCAATAATCAGTGTTTCTTTGAGCTTCGCATCGATTGCCGTGTTTGGCTTACAACTGGCCGCTTCCGATTGACTCAGAAAGAACCAACTAAAGACCAATATTGTCACCCACGTTATACGTCGCATACGGACCCCATTTAATTTAGTACGCTAAGTATAGTCCAATATGACCCAAGGAGATGCAAATTCGGTTCGAAACAAGCCTGTCATACCAGTGCGTTAGACCATCAAAGAACATTAAGAGGCGCGTTGAGTTTGACCAGAAAAAAACAGGTCAGTCGGTAATCACCGTAACAGAACGCCTAACTCTCATTAAATCGAATACGGAATCGAGTCGGTTTATAATGGTGAATGTCGAGCTCTGCACCGATTTGCTCGCTAAGTAACTGCACTAACATCAACCCAAGGGACTTGCTATTTTCAATTGAAAAATCTTCCGGTATGCCACACCCAGCATCGGATACTTCGAGTAGATAACTGCTATTTGCTTGTTGCGTCAGTGAAATAATTAGAGGACCTTTTTCATTGTTTGGGTAAGCGTGCTTAAATACATTGGAACAGAGTTCATTAATTATTAAACCTAAGGGAATGCTGATATTTATTGGGAGACTTATATCCTGAACCTGAATGTGTATATCGATTTTTTCGGAATTTACGGCATAAGAACTGACCAGGTTTTCAATTAACGTATGAATGACTTGTTCGCAATCGACTCGAGAAAAATCTTTAGACTCATATAGGGTTCGGTGAATCACCGCCATAGACTTCACTCGGTTTTGACACTCCTGGAGAACACAAAGAGCCTCGTTGTCACTCACTTTTTCAGATTGAATGCCAATTAAACTATCAATAATTTGAAGGTTGTTTTTGACCCTGTGATGAATTTCGGCTAAAAGCATTTCTTTTTCTTTTAACGCATTGAGAATAACCGATTCGTGCTGTTTACGTTCGGTAATATCAACCACCGACGCCAAAATCATGAGACCTTGATTGGTTTGGATTGGATTTAATCCAATTTCTAACGGAATTTCTCGTCCGCTTTTATGAGTGCCATAGAGATCTCTACCATGGCCCATCGCTCGCGCTTCTGGAAAATCTAAGTAATGTTGACGGAGTCGAGGATGCATATCTCGATAACGTTTTGGTACCAATACATCAATAGGCTTACCGATCAACTCCTTTCTCGAATAACCGAATATTTTTTCAACGGTTGAGTTAACCAGTTCAATGCAACCTAAATCATTAGTGAGAATCACGCCATTAGGTGAAGCTTCTACCGTCAAATGCATCATTTCTTCCGCTCGCTTACGATCGGTAATATCAACGATAGCGGCGAGTACGAAACTACCCTCTTCTGATGAAATCGTATTTAACCCGATTTCGACAGGTATTTCATATCCCTTTTTATGAAGTCCGAACAGATCATGTTCTTTCGTCGAGTCATTTTCAATTGACTTTGAAAAGAATAAGTACAACTTATCGAGCTGCTTTTTTTGTAGTCGTTTAGGAATTAGAATTTCAATTGACTTTCCTAAAAGCTCTTCTCGCTTATAGCCAAACAGTGCTTCGGCGGTTTTATTGACCAGAACAATTAATCCATTTTGATCGATTAAGACGATGCCATTAGGTGATGCCTCCACCGCCAATGTCATCATTTGCGCAGTTTGCCGGATACCGCGCGAGTTCAAGTCATTCATGACTTAAGTATCCCATTTTTAATGAGGTAAAACTTGACCTCGTTTTTGATTTTGTAATAGGTCTTCAATTTCTTCAGTGTTAATAGGTTCGCTAAAATAATATCCTTGAAGGAAGTCACACCCCAATTGACTCATAAACGATAATTGCTTACGTGTTTCTATGCCTTCAGCGATCACTTTTTTATTCAGTTGATGTCCCATAGCAACAATGGCAGCTGCAATTGCGCAATCACCGCTATCATGAGGTATGTCTTGAACAAAGGAACGATCAATCTTTAAGTATTCAATCGGTAAGGTTTTTAAAGAACTTAAACAAGAATACCCGGTGCCAAAATCATCCAAAGCTATCTGAATTCCCATATCATTTAACTGGCGAATGTCCCTTAATACTTGTTCATTTGACTGCAAACAAGATTCTGTCAACTCAATAGTTAACATTTCTGGGCCAATCGAAAATTCATTCATTAAGGATGCTATTAACTCAGGTAAATGATCGTGAGAAAATTGCTTACTGGATGCATTTACAGCAACACGCACAGGCTGTATGCCTTTATCACACCAACTTCGCAATTGTTCGAAAGCTCGACGCAGAACCCAGCGTCCAACATCCACAATCAAATTGCTGCTTTCGGCAACAGGAATAATTTCCAATGCCGACATTAACCCTAGCTTTGGATGACGCCATCTTATTAAAGCCTCAAGTGAGCTAAGAACACCGTTGCGACCATCGCATATGGGTTGATAAAACAATTCAAACTGATGCTTTTGTAATGCTTGACGAATTTCGCGCTCTCGCAACAAATAATGTGTGGCTCGTTGAGTCATTTTGGTGTGATAAAACGAGAAGTTTTTTGCGCCTTTTTTCTTAGCTGAATACATAGCAATATCAGCTTTTTGGATTAAATCGTTGCAATTTTCTGCGTCTTTCGGATACAGGCTAATACCAATACAAGCACTGGGTTGCAACTCATTAGTTCCCAATATCACCGGTTCATCTAAAACTTTTAACAAACTTTTTGCCAATATTTCACAATCTTTTTCATCATCAATATTTTCCATAATCACGATAAATTCGTCACCACCAAAACGTCCCATGGTATCCGACTTTCTGAGTCGTGAGGACAAACGTTTGGCAAGTGTTCGTAACATACAATCACCAAACTGATGTCCCATCGAGTCGTTAACCTGCTTGAAATGATCAAGGTCAATAAAAAGAATGCCAAGCATCGATTTAGCGCGCTCCGCTTTGTTAATGGCTTGATAAAAACGATCCATTAACAAGGTGCGATTCGGTAAATCAGTAAGTGCATCAAAATAAGCAATTTGTGAAAGTTTTTCCTGCGCCTGTTTGAGTGCTGAAATATCCGACACCATCATGACATAACGCGCAGCTTGTTGATCGGAACTGGGTAATCGACCAATATTAATCAGCAAGTGTACAACCTGGTGATCTTTATGATAGGTTTTTATTTCACCTTGCCAGTTTCCATCGTGTTGCAGTTGCCGCCACAACTCTGAAAATTTTTGTCGCCCCATGCTCTGAGGGTTAAAAAAGGGGAGCTCTTTGTGCTCCAGTTCTTTTTGGGAAAATCCAGTAATAGTAGTAAACGCTTGATTGAAAGATTCAATTTTTCGCTCATGATCGAGAATGACGATTCCTTCAGCAGTGCATTCAAACATATTAGTGGCTTGCATCAGCTGTTGTTCAACATCGTGGCGTTCGGTTACATCCTGTATCACTCCAACCAGTCTCATCATTTTGTCACGATGATCAAGATACGATTTACCGTACAATTTATACCAACGTGACTTGTTCTCCTCCTTAATTTGAAATTCCACTTCGATTTGTTTCACTCGTCCTCGACGCAGATCTTCCATTGCACGTTTAATGTTCTCTCCGTCTTCCACCGACACTCGCTTCAACAAACTCGACCAGCCAACCAGCGTTTTCAATTGACCTTCACTGCTTTTTTCAATTAAAACGTCATTAACCGATTGATTGTATTCCCAACTGGTAAGTTTGCCGGCTTCCAGCGCCAACGACAAATGCTTTTCATTTTCACGGGTTTTTGCTTCTTCTCGAAATCGTTCCATAGCTACTTGAATGGAAGCGTTCAGTTCACGCTCGGAAAAAGGTTTTAGCAAATAACCATAAGGATGGGTTTCCTTAGCGCGTTTAATGGTATTGTCTTCAGAATACGCGGTAAGAAAAATCACAGGTAATTGGTAACTTTTATTAATTTGAGAGGCTAAATCGATACCATCAACATCTCCCTGAATATGAATGTCCATAAGAACAATATCAGGAAGATTTTCTTGTAAAAGTGATAAGGCTTTATCTGCGTGGGCAGCAGTTCCAATGACTTGATATCCCAGCTTCGTTAAACGACGCCGAATATCCAGGGCCACAATCTGCTCATCTTCCACGACTAAAACTTTGGCAGCATTCATCCGTTGGTCTCACAGCTTCTTACAGACACCAACCGATTCTTTCAATTCCAACCCCTTCCTGGTTAAAATTTGGAATTTGTCAGTTCCCTCTGTAGAAGAAAGTATCGATTGCTCGACTCTCTTCCTGCAAAACAAATGTCGGGGGCCCCGGATAACCTTGATCATTCAGAGCCACCTTTTTATGTAGTTTTCTTAATTAAAAGATAGACTAAAAAAAATACATCTCTTCTAATTTTATTAAAAAATATACAAATCTGTGATGTCTTACATAAAAATACAACAAAAAGTCAGTTTATTTAGCGCTTTTTGACCATTGCGGCATGATTTTTTATTAGCAAGTCAGGTTATACAACCCGACCTAGAATCACGTTAAGGGAATCTCATCTTAGTTTGATTGACTCGTTCGTATCAGTGCCAAGCTCTCTTCCGCAAATCCAACACCCGCTTCTACGTAAAAATTAAACACTTTATCAATGCCTTCTTCTTTTAATTCTTCTATTTGGTCTTCATACCGGGCAATAGCAACCACTTTTCCTGAAAAGTCGACGCTTTTTAATTGCTGTTGGATATTTTTAATATCGTTTATATAAGGTAACGCTATAAGAACCATTTTAATACGAGAAAGATCAAGGCTTTCCCAAAGATCGGCGTCTTCGCCATCGCCGTAAAATACTCGATATCCGTCACGCTGTAAGGACTGAATGCGTTGTAAATCGGCATCCATCCCCCAAACAGTATCGCCCACCAACTTACATAATGCGTTGTAAGTTCCTTTCCCGACACGCCCCATTCCCAGCACTAAGATTTCGGTACCTTTCGCCAATTTAATCGGGTGTTGATCTCGAACCGCTTCTAACGTTTGCAAGCGACGTTTGTAATTAGCATACAAGGTATGGGCCGATCGATAGACAAAACTCGATATAAGAAAGGAAAAAGACACCGCCAACGCTAGAATCACCAGCCATCGATTATCGAGCCATTCGAGTTTGACGCAAAGGTCGACCACGATGAGTCCAAACTCGCTAAAATTCGATAAAATCAGAGCAGAGAGAAAAGCAGTTCGGATCCGAAGTTTCATCATCCAAAAAATGGCGAAAAATAAGGCGCTTTTCAGCGGCAGCATGACACCGATTAATAGTGCTATCGACAACATTTCCCAGTCGGGTAATGTTGCGAATCCTATTGAAAGGAAAAAGCCGATCAGAAAAAGATCTTTAAAGTCCATCAGCGACTTATACAGCTCGGTGGCCTTACTGTGATTGCTCATTAACATACCAATCACCAAAGCGCCAAGGTCACCTTTAATATCAAGTGCGGCAAACAGTTCGTAACCCCCTAGTGCGAGAAACAAACCGAGTAATGGTATCATCTCGCCATGGCCAGCACTGTCCAACAACCGATCAAGAGCAGGCTTCACGACCAATAGAAGCACCAACCCCAATGCCCAAATGGAGGGGATCACACCAGTGGCTAATACCATAAAAATCACGGCGACTATGTCTTGCATGACCAATACACCAATAGCCAATTTGCCATGATGCGTTCTTAATTCACCACTGTTTTCCAGTATTTTAATGACGCATACCGTGCTACTAAAACTAAGCGCAAACCCGATCAAAGCCAATTCTTTCCACGCCAAATTACCGAATACACTGAAAGCCAATACACTCAGTAAACCAAAAAACAGCAACGTTAACACCACCCAGAGTGACATGTGCGTCAGAGTGCTACCCCACACGGTAGTCTTAAACAAATCTCTTACATTTATTTTTAAACCAATGGTAAACAGCATTAGAGTGATTCCCAAATTGGAAATCAGTTCGAGATTGTTACTGTACTGATAGTCGAGAAAGTTTAATATAAAGCCGGCCGCAAGGTAGCCCACTAACGGCGGCATAGCCACCAACCGGGCCAGCATGCCACAAATAAAAGCAAAAACAATCCAGATAAATTCCATACGCTTAAGTTTTAAGTTTTAAGTTTTAAGTTTTAAGTTATGAGATTACGTATTCACTCTTCAAGCTTCAAACTTTACTCTTACCCTTTTACTAAAAGCTGATCCAATACGCGCGCTGGCAGAAGACGCCGTAAGTAAGCAAATAAGTAAGTTGGAAAAGTGACGTAATAGCGTGTTTTTGGATGCCGGCTGTTTAACGCATGCAATAGCTTTTTTGTTACTGCCGAAGGCGGTAAGGTCAATGGATTGGCAATATCTTTACCCAAACGATCAATCTGATCGCGATAGTTATTATGGTGTACGGAATGTTGCCAGTCGATATTTTGTTTAAACTTAGCCAGAGCATTTGCTCGAAATTCGGTTTTAATCGGACCAGGCTCTATCAAACTGCAATGGATATTGGTGCCTTTCAGTTCCAGTCGTAAGGTATCGGTTATTGCTTCAATCGCGTATTTGCTCGCGTTATAAGCACCACGATACGGCATACAAACCAGCCCAAGTACCGACGAGTTCTGAATAATTCGACCGTATCCCTGCTCGCGCATAACAGGCAGAAGTCTGCGCGTTAAATGATGCCAGCCAAAGACATTGGTTTCAAACTGGTCGCGTAAAACATCGGTTGGTAAATCTTCAATGGCTCCGGGCTGGCCGAAAGCACCATTATTGAACAGTGCGTACAAGGATCCACCGGTTATTGCCAATACCTTGTCTACTGTACCATCGATACTGTCCACATCAGTGAGATCCAGTTGAAATGCGGTTAAGCCCAATTGCGCCAATCGTTCGACATCTTCTGGTTTTCTCGCCGTAGCAAACACTGGAAAGCCACGATCTTTTAAAGTCAACACGGCATCATACCCTATACCTGTTGAGCACCCTGTTATCAGTATGGACTTATTCTTGAGTGGTAATGTAATTGGTCCGACCCTCGGTGTTTTTGAAGTAATATATGATAGCAGCAATAAGAATAAAAGGAGTCAACAATGGTTGAATCGCAAATAACTTACAATATCCGCCAGGATGTGTCAGAGGAAAGGTACTGGGATATTGTACAAGGCATGATCACTACGCTCGTGCGCGATAAAAAAATAAAAGAGTTTCGAGCTTTTGAGAATTTGATGGGTGAACCACACATCAAAGCATCGGTTTACTGGAATGAAGCCACGCATTTTGCCAACTTTGTGAAGTCGCAAGAGTGGCATGACATCCATCGCGAACTCCGTAAAGTCGCTCGCGATATTAAAATCGAACTGTGGGGACCGTCTCGCTATCTTCCTGAACCGGTTATTGTCGACTCGGACTAATTTGCAGTTGAAATTCGAGCAGCGTGCATTGCTTGAATCACTCGATAAAGGTCCCCTTCGTGGAAACGGTATTCTTTTTCAGTATCGACTCGATGCACCATTACCAGTTTGTGTTTAGGATATACACCTAACATATGAACGCCGGTACCTGTATGATAAAACGAATGTCGCTCTTGCTCGTTTTCTTTGGGTACTAATACGCACCACAGCATTCCATAAGCCAAACCGTATTGTTCGTTAGTTATAGAGTAAGGTTGAGTCGATAGGTTGATCCACTGTTTGGGGATAATTTGCTGATCGCCCCACTTTCCATGATTGAGGTAAAGCTGACCGTAAAGCGCCAAGTCATAGGTTGAAAGCCGAAAATGATACGCCGGAATATCCGACAGCTCGGGTTCATATTGGTAGAAACCATCGCTTTCAGGAATTTTTGTTTCATCAGGTGAGTGAATCTGTGAGTATTCGCCTTTATATTGTTGCATGCCTATCGGCTTGGCTATTTGTTCATAAAACGCTTTAAATATTTTCTCGCCCGTTAATTTTTCGTAATACATTCCCGCAATATTAAAGTCCCAGTTGTTGTAGTAAAAATGCTCACCCGGTAAATACGCACCTCTCTCGGGCTTTCGTTGTTGCATCCCGTTTGACTCTGCCGTCGCTGGTAAATAAATACCGGAACGCGACTTGAATATCATACCCAGTGTTGCCTGTTTTTCTCTATCTGTAAGTGCTTTCTTTATTTCTGCAAAAGGCAAGTCATTTATCCGTTGTTCAAGAGAGAACTTGTTTTGTCCCCAAGCTATCCCTAATAATGAATTTAGCAGTGCCTTGCGGATGGAGTGCACGGTGTGTTTTTTGTGGACATCGCCCCATTGAAAAAATAAGTTGCCATCGTACAACAACAGCATGGAACTTGAACCTTTCTGTTCTAATAACTTTTCAAGCTCAAGTAATTTTTCTTTGGAATAACCGGCTTGCTGCGGCGTAATAGTCCTTAGTGAACCTTGTGCTTTAATATTGATACAAAATGATAGCAAGAACACCCATAAGCACTTACTCATAATTTCCCCAACTCAGTTAAATAGAACTTTGTCGAACAATCGCAATAAAAAGTTTCTTCAGTCGATCAACTTAATAATCACGCGTCGATTTTGTTTGCCTTTGTTTTCAATCTTTACCACTTCGGCGCGTCCTATTTCCGAAGTATTATTAAGGTGTGTGCCACCACAGGGTTGTAAGTCGATTCCGGGAATTTCCACCAGTCGAACTTTACCGAACCCCATCGGTGGTTTTACTGACATGGTTTTCACCAGATCCATATTGTTTTGCATTTCTTCATCTGAAATCCATCGTGTTTTAAGTTCAATATTTTTATTGATCAATCGGTTTAATTGCTCGGTAAGTTGTTGCTTGTCAGGGTTTTCCGGCATATCAAAATCCAGTCGTCCTTTGTCGAGGCTGATATTGCCGCCGGTTACCGGAAAAGGCAACAGCGAGCAAAACACATGCAAACAGGTGTGGGTACGCATATAGCGATAACGGTTGTCCCAATCAATTTTCGCTTCGATTGAATCACCAACTTCCAGTCCATGATCTTCATTTGCCGGAATGTGCACTATCGCACCTGGGTGAGTTTTCGATTTTCGAGTGTCTTTTATCCTTACCTCATTTCGTTGACAGGTAATCAACACGCCGGTATCGCCAGGCTGTCCGCCTCCTAGCGGATAGAAGACGGTTTGGTCGAGCAGTATGCCCTCGTCAGTCACACCAACCACATTTGCAGAACACTGTTTAAGGTAGGAATCGTCACGGAACAGCTCTTTGGTCATCGGTTTATCCTTTTTATTTTTAACAATACACGCTTCATGGACTGTATTAGCGATTCATAAGTTCCGACTAGCCGCGGCGGAAGTGTATGACTTATAGAAAAAACTGCGTTTTCATACATCGCTAATGCAAGTAAAAATACATTATAAATCAAACAGATAGAAAAACATCTATCGAGACCAGTCACTTTTTATCAAATATCGCTTGATCGTGTGTATACGTGTATTATAGTATTAATACAGCAGATTGAGCGATGGAGATACTCATCATGAATACAATAATGAAACAAGCAGCACAAAACTGGAAATTCAAGCAACGAGTCAGTCGGTTTAACCAATGGGTATTTGGGCCGGTATTTATCGTCAATATGATCACTTTGATGATGGCAGTGACTTTTACCGAGCTCGGCGATCACTATCACAACGAAAGTTTCTGGGCCGCGACCAAAAAAACGGTGCTAGTGGTATTACAAAGTGTTGGATTGGTCGCTATAGGTTAATCCGAACAAACTAACTCAAGGAGCTTTTTATGGAACAGGTCATTGAAAAACCAACAAAACGTACTTTCTCACAAAAGTTTTGGGGTGAATGGAAAGGCGAGAAATATTTCGCCTGGGTGGTCAGCATTATTTGTATGATTAGCGCAATCGATGGCCATGACGGAGCTCGTCAAGTTTTTGCGTCCGACTTGTTTCAAACCGGCTTGTTATTTGGGTGCCTTGGATATTTAAGTGAATTGCGATACCGTCTGATCCCTGAAACCCGCAATAACTAGCCGGAGCTTGAGTAATTTAATGTCTACCTCCGAGTTTATCTCTCTCGAAATATCGCCCTCTTCGGGTGTTCCTATTTATCGTCAACTGATTGAACAAGTTCGACGAATGGTTGCCAGTGACCACTTGTCTCCTGGCGACCCTTTACCTTCGGTAAGACAACTGGCAACACAACTTGCCGTAAATCCCATGACCATCTCCAAAGCTTACAGCTTGATGGAAGCCGAAGGATTATTAGAGCGCCAGCGTGGTAAAGGCATGATCGTTTCAACTCAACAACCGAGCAGCTTGAATATTGAAGAGCGATTAAATCTATTAAAGCCCTCAATAGAAAAGCTGGTGAGCGATGCCCGCCAACTCGACATTGATGACAACACCGTTATTGAACAATTGAAGCAACAGCTAGAACAATAGAGTTTCACTATGGAAAATATAATTGAAGTTACTGATCTTCACAAAAACTTTAAAAAGCACTCCGTACTTAAAGGATTATCATTTAAAGTTCGCAAAGGGAGTGTAGTCGGCATCTTGGGAAGCAATGGTGCGGGAAAAACGACATTGCTTCAAACACTCATTGGTTATTACAAATCCGATGCGGGTTACTGTAAATTATTTGGTGATACTTCTCCCGAATTATCGGCAAAAACCAAACACAAAATCGGTTATGTACCACAAGAAGCCGAATTGATCTCCTGGATGAAAGTCGGTCAAATTATCGACTACACCCAAAGCTTTTATCAAGATTGGGACAACGAGCTGGTAGCGCGCTTATTAATTGAGTGGGAACTTGGTCGTGATCAAGTTATCGACAAATTATCTGTAGGACAAAAGCAAAAACTGGCGATTATTCTAGCTTTAGGCCATCACCCCGAGTTACTCATACTTGACGAGCCGGTCGCCAGTCTCGACCCTGTTTCACGACGAAACTTTATTAAAAAACTGATCGATATGAATATGGATGAAGAGAAAACGATTCTTTTTTCCACACATATCACTTCCGATTTAGAGCGTGTAGCTGCTGAAGTTTTGATCATGAAAGAGGGTCGAAATTATTTTCAGGGCGATATTGACGAACTCAAGGAAAAAATTGTTCGACTGCATATTCGAAGCGATCATTCTTTACCGCTAGAACTACCCATCAAAGGAATATTAAATTCGCTTCACAATGGCAAAAGTGCGGTAATTTCAGTTGAAGGATTGCAGGATATTGATATTGAGGCACTTTCCCGAAAGCTCAAGGCCACCATTCGAGTCGAGTCATTAAACCTGGAAGATATTTTCGTCGAGTTACACGCGTGATGAATACATTAAAGTTATTTGGATTTATATATAAGCGCACCTTGGTAACTTCTGTGCTAGGTACTTTCCTGTACTTCGGTCTTTTGACGAGCATAATTATCGCTGGGCAATTTAAAGAGCTTAAGAAAGGTAATGAAGTATTCTTAATATTCGTATCAGTCATTCAACTCTTGTTACTAACAGCTTGGAGCAGACAAGTTCAACATTTCATACAGAACTATCAAGCGAAATTACTTCCTAACTTTAAATTAACTGCATGGAAACTCTTTTCATTATTTCTCGTGATCACAGCTATATTGCCGATACTATCTGTGCTAAACCTGGGTTGGGTCAGCTTATCCTCAGGACTCTACATTCTTTTTCTTGCAACTTTACTGATTACATTAACCAGCTATTCACAAAATTTCGGAACCAGCATTGGAATTCTAGTACTAATGTATGTAAACGCCGAAAATAGCCGCATTGAAAAACATATTGAAGCTAATTATTTTGATTATTTACCTTTCGACGTTAACCTGTTTATGCTTATAAGTATTATTTTATGCTTGATAAGTTTTCATTTTTTATTAAATAGACAGGTAAATAGAGCGACAAGTATGCAAATAGAGCAGAGCCAGGAATATGTTGCAAAATGGACAAACCGAACTCGTATCTCGTTATGGATAGGACAACTTATCCTTCAGTTTAAGTACTTAGTTGATAGAGCTTTCGCGAATCAAAGAAAAGACCGACTATCGATCGCATTATGGAGTCAACAAAACTGGGGTATTTGGTTTTTTCGGAGTTTGATTTTATTTTTGGCTATTATTTCTTTATTAGAAGACGGTGAATACATCCGTGGGTTTGTTGATGGCCTTCATAAACGTGAATTACAAATTACGTTTTTAATTGCATTATGGGGCATACTCGGTGGATTTGATCATAGTATTTTTAGCCGCAAAGAGTTTGCTGAGAAATTTCTTTGGCTTCGAGAACCTATCAATGGGTTGACAGAGTTTAAGCGTCGCTTTTTTAATCGAATGTTGGCATCATCCATTTTTGAGGTATGTCTAACTACAGCTACTTATATATTGATATTAATACAAGCGATTGACAATAAATCTCTCATAATTTATTTAACCTTAAGTTTTCTAACCTTAAAGTTTCTTTCGCTAATTATCAGTTATCTTATGGTGCATTATCAGGTAAAAGGATTTGGTTCATTTATAATTGCCATGATTTATATCCTATTTATTACCGTTTGGGTTTTTTATACTATGGGGAACAGCTCGCACGATTCGACCGTTTTATCAGTTTCTTTAACAGCTTTGGTTCTAATAATGTTGTTTGGCTTTAGCTGGTTTAAACAGTCTAATATTAAAAGACAAGCTTAACTTTAATTTTCCTTTTGGTAAAAACGTTAACGAAGTTTAGTTTTAGCACACCCTCGCTTTCCTCTCTTTTTTTGAAAGAGAGGTTTGTTAATACTTAAAACATTCCTGAACATGATCATCCACCAAACCAGCGGCCTGCATAAAAGCATAGCAAATAGTTGAACCGACAAAAGTAAAACCTTTTTTCTTTAAGGCTTTACTCATGGCATCGGATATATCGGTGGATGATGGTAAATCGCTCAGTTGTTTTCGACTATTTTTAATGGGCTTACCATCAACAAAAGACCAAATAAATTCACTGAACTCACCTTTATTCTTAAAGTGCCTAAGGCAAGCCTGCGCATTTTTACGAAATCCGAACACTTTTAATCGATTGCGAATAATACCCGGATCGCCAAGTAATTCTTCGAGCTGCTCATCCGTCATCGCCGCAACTTTTTTAATATTAAAACGGTGATAAACCTTTCGATAATGCTCACGTTTTTTTAGTACCGTAATCCAACTCAGTCCTGCTTGTGCACCTTCCAAACACAGCATTTCGAATAATGCTTTGTCGTCGTAAATGGGCTGTCCCCATTCGTTATCGTGATAATCCATATAAAGTGGATCATTGCCACACCAACTACAACGTTTTATGTTATTTTTCACAGTCATTTCGCTCTCTCTCAATATAGTCCTGCAACCTTTGTCCGTCAGCTTGTTCAAACTTGTGCATCAGTAAATTGAAGTTGTCGAAACGATCCAATCGGAAATTTCGAAAATCATTACGTAATTCACACCAAGCGACCAAGGTCCAGGTTTGACCCCAAAAAATCAAGCCCAACGGTCGTATAATGCGTTCACTCTGGTTGCCGTTTACATCCTGATAGTGAATCGCTACTTTGCGTTGCTCATTAATGGCCTTACGAAGTGTCGACATGGGCAGTACCAATCGCTCTGGAATATGAAAATCGGGTGCCAATAACGCATTGGTTTTCAATTGCTTTCTTAAACTGGCTGGTAATATGTTTTCGATTTTAGCCAATGCATTATCGGCATCTTTTTTTAATTCAGCGTCCATCCAGGCTTTCGCCAGTTTAATACCGCTGAGAATGGCTTCAACTTCACCGGCATTAAACATAAGAGGGGCTAAATCGTAATGCCGCAATTGGTAGCCAACACCCGCTTCACCTTCAATATCAACACCGGAAGTTTGCAAGTCAGCAATATCACGATAAACGGTGCGAGTGCTAACTTCTAATTTTTCAGCAAGTTGCTGCGCAGTAGTCAACCGACGATTTCGCAGTATTTCAATGATCCGAAACAAACGGTCAGCACGACGCATCGTTCAGCTTTTTAATTCACTTTTAATTGACGATCGTCATGGCACCAATCAGTCAATGGATAAAAGTGTTTGGACATCAACGCTTGCTTAAACATGCGAAAGTAGTCGGCGCCTTCAGTCTGCTGTAACCGACGAATGGTTTTTGATGCCTGGCGGGCAAACGCTAGAGACTGCCAAGTAACGATGTCGCAAAACGAATTTTCTTGCTCCACTTCCGATAAGGTTTCGTAAGCAAGACATCCAGGCAATTGAGTAACCCGATTACGAAAACTTGCCAATAAATCGTTATGATATGCGCTGAGAAATTCGTCTCGGATCGAGTAAACGATCAACTCTCTCACCACCGCCATATTAAGGCTGTCCTGGTGCAAAATGAGGATTTTCAATCAATCCAAAATGATTGCCAAAGGGGTCAATAATACTTGCAACTTTGATCCCTTCACCTACCTCTTCTATCGGCTCACCCGCTTCAGCACCACGTTGTTGGTAAAGAGTCACCGCCGACTCAATTTTTTCGACGCGCCAGTAAGCAACAATGTTATTAGAGGCTTCTCTGCTGCCCGGTAGAATGCCAAGCTCGTAACCACCGACGTTATAACCCACATAAAAGGGCTCATCAAAATAAGGATCGATTTCAAAAACCTGCTTCAACCACTGCTTTGCTTTTTCAATATCTTGCACGTAGTAAACACAAGTCGCGAGTTGCTTGATCATATTAATCTCCTTGTTGGATAGCTCACTGACACTATACTGACAGACTACTGACAACATTATGTCAGTAGTCTTCACGCTTCAAGTCCAGTTTTTTAAGTAAATTTAACGAGTCGCTACCTTTTGGATCATAGGATCACCCGCTCGGCCCTGATATAATCGCGCTTTTGCACACAGAATACGGTCACTGGAGGCCCGATTTTGGCAGATCAAATCAGTCATTCAGCAATAAAGGGAGCGCCACAAACCTTTCAAGGTTTAATCATGGCGTTACAAAACTATTGGTCCGAGCAGGGTTGCGTGATCGTGCAACCGTTGGATCTTGAAGTAGGTGCCGGAACTTTTCATCCAGCCACTTTTCTTCGTGCAATTGGTCCAGAACCTTGGAATTCTGCCTATGTGCAACCTTGTCGTCGGCCGACCGACGGACGTTATGGTGAAAACCCCAATCGCCTGCAACATTATTATCAATACCAGGTGGTTTTGAAGCCATCACCCAAAAATATTCAGGAGCTTTACCTAGGATCATTAAAAGCTTTAGGTATCGATCCGTTAGAGCATGACATTCGTTTTGTCGAAGACAACTGGGAGTCGCCTACACTCGGCGCCTGGGGTTTAGGCTGGGAAGTTTGGTTAAACGGAATGGAAGTCACCCAGTTTACCTACTTCCAACAAGTTGGCGGGTTGGAGTGTCGGCCGGTTACCGGTGAAATCACCTATGGGCTGGAAAGGATTGCCATGTACTTGCAAGGGGTTAACAGCATTTTTGATTTGGTGTGGACAAAAGGACCACAAGGGATTGTCACTTACCGCGACGTTTTCCATCAAAATGAAGTAGAACAATCTGCCTACAATTTCGAACACGCTGATGTCGAATACCTTTTCGGTTTTTTTGATTACTGTGAAAAACAAAGCCAACATTTGATTGATAAAAATTTGCCACTTCCTGCTTATGAAATGGTGCTTAAGGCGTCTCATGCTTTTAACTTGCTCGATGCAAGGCACGCCATCTCCGTTACCGAGAGACAACGTTTTATATTAAGAGTAAGAACTCTTTCGCGCGCTGTCGCAGAGGCCTATTACGCTTCACGGGAATCGCTCGGATTTCCAATTTGTAAGCAAGCGTCCGACCTAGGAGGTGCACAATGAGTCCGTTTGCCGATTTTCTGGTGGAATTGGGAACCGAAGAGTTGCCTCCAAAAGCGCTAAAAGCTCTAGCAACGGCCTTTCACGACAATTTGATCACTCGCATTCAAAATGCAGAGCTAACCTTTGAAACAAGCGAATGGTTTGCTACACCTCGTCGATTGGCTGTTCGGGTTAATCAATTACAAGTTAAGCAAGCGGATAAGTGGGTCGAGCGCCAAGGTCCTGCGGTTGCTGCAGCTTTTGATGATCAAGGTAACCCCAAACCTGCAGCAATCGGATTTGCGAAATCTTGCGGTGTTGAAGTCGACCAGCTCGATAAAATCACGACGGATAAAGGTGAACGATTAGCGTACAACGCTCAAGTAACGGGCGCGACTGCGGAAAGCTTGCTACCAGAAATGGTTGAGTTTGCACTTTCAAAACTGCCCATTCCCAAAGCCATGCGCTGGGGCAACAGCAACTCAGAGTTCATTCGTCCTCCACACTGGCTGTTATTATTGTTAGATAATAAATGTGTATCCGCAAATATACTCGAACTAGATGCTAACAATATCAGTTTCGGTCATCGATTCCACGCCCCGGAAGCTATCACAGTCGATCATCCGAGAAATTATGAATCATTACTTTTAGATGCAAAAGTGATGGTCCGCTTTGAAGAGCGTAGAACATCGATACAGAAACAAGTCGTTGCATTAGCCGAACAGCAAGGCGCTACGGCGGTAATCGACGATAGCCTACTTGAAGAAGTATCGGCATTGGTTGAATGGCCTATTGCATTAATCGGTAAGTTTGACGAAGCGTTTTTACAGGTACCTGCTGAAGCTCTGATAGCTACAATGCAATCGGATCAAAAATACTTCCATTTAATAGATAATGAACAACGCTTGTTGCCGCACTTTATAACGATTGCGAACATTGAAAGTTCAAATACTCAGAGTGTGATTGAAGGAAACGAAAGAGTCATTCGACCTCGACTTGCAGACGCCAAGTTTTTTTATGACACCGACAAGAAAATTAAACTGGAAACTTACGTAGAAAAGCTAGGCACCATTGTCTTTCAAAATAAGCTCGGCACTCTTTACGACAAAAGTCAGCGAATTAAAGCCATCGCTCAGTGGATCGCAAATCAGATCGGCGGACCGGTCGAAGATGCCGAGCGAGCTGCTGAACTCTGTAAGTGCGATTTGTTGACCAATATGGTGTATGAATTTCCAGAACTGCAAGGAATCATGGGTCGCTATTATGCTGCGAACGACGGGGAGAGTGAGGCGGTATCCCGGGCGATGGATGAGATTTACATGCCACGTTATTCCGGCGATGAGTTGCCAAAGAGTAAAACGGGGTTAGCGTTATCAATAGCTGATCGCATAGACACCTTAGTCGGTATTTTCGGTATCGGTCAGGCACCCAGTGGAGCTAAAGATCCATTCGCTTTGCGCCGTGCAGCGCTTGGGATCATTAGAACTTTAGTCGAAAAACAATTACCCATCGACTTGAGTCAGTTAATCACTACTGCTATTGAAAGTTTCCAAAATATCGAATTGATGCCAGATACAGCAGATCAGGTAATCCGATTCTTTGAAGCGCGTTTACAAGCCTGGTATTTGGAAAAGGGGTATTCTGCCCAGGTTATTGCGGCAGTAGCCGAACTCGAACTTACTCAACCAACGGATATTGATAAGCGCATTCAAGCTGTGAATGATTTCGATAAATTGGAAGCATCCGCTGCTTTAGCCGCAGCGAACAAAAGAGTACGTAACATATTGTCAAAGACCAATGATTCGATTGATGAAGCGGTTTCTAGCGATCTGCTGCAACAAGAACAGGAGCAACATTTGTTTCATCGGCTATCAGCACTTCGTTCCGATGTTAAACACAAAGTTGAAAAGTCTGAGTATCGTGCTGCATTAATGCAATTGTCAGAACTGCGAGAACCTGTTGATGCTTTTTTCGATTCGGTAATGGTTAATGTTGACGATCCAGCGTTAAAAGCCAATCGACTGGCTTTGTTGAATCAATTGAGAAACTTGTTTGTCTCCATCGCGGATATCAGCTTATTGCAAAAATAAATAACGGAGCTCCCTAACGTTAGGGAGCGCTTTTATTTTTGCATTCTATGTAAGCACTTACTTATCTAATGGATTTAACCACTGACTTTTCACGCAATTTGGTCTAGTTTTAAAGGAAAGGTTCAGGATAGCTCAATCCAGAATGACCAAGGAAATCTCTCAACTCAATGCCAAAGCGATAGGTCGGATTTCGCTGCAATCCATGACCTGGCTTCGAGATCGGCAAATTCCGGCCAGCCCTGTTGCTTACTCCATAGCATTTGAATACAACCTAAACGTCCTTCAACAGTTAGTCGAACACCTCGATCAATTAGAGAAGGATAACGCTCTCAATCTAAAGTTATTTGATCAACTGTTTCGCGAATACATACTTGATAGATTCATCGATTTCGAAGCGTTCAACACGAGTGTTAATGGAATTGTTAATGGCACAGAATCAGCTGTCATAGAAGCTCGAAATCAACTCGATCAATTTCGCCTATTTTTGCAGGAAGCACAAAAGCGGTTAAAAGCATTAACCGAAAGTAATACAAACCATATCGTTCAAGAATTAATTGAAAATACCCAGCACGCTTTTAGTAGTGTCGAAAACCTGGGCGCTCGACTAAACCAAGTAACCGGTGAAATGAAACTGTTACAGAAAAAATACTCGAAAATGGCAAAACAGGTTCAAGAAGATCAATTAACAGGCCTTTTGAATCGAAGTGCTCTTCAAAAGGGGTTCGAGCATCTCACTCAAGAACATGAACAAGTCGTATTAACTATGGTTGTCGCCGATATCGATTTTTTTAAACGGTTCAATGATGAACACGGTCATACGGTTGGTGACAAGGTTATAAAGTTGGTGGCTGATACGTTTAAATCGAATTTAAAAGGGGGTGACCTAATCAGTCGCTACGGAGGAGAAGAGTTTGTGGTGTTGCTACCAGAGACGCGATTAAACGATGCCATGAACCTGATGAATACAATCCGAAAAAAGATCGCTCATTTGACCTTCGTAAATAAACCCAGCGGAAAGACCATTGGTGAAATCACTATGTCGTTTGGATTGGCTGAACGAAAGGAAAACGATAATTTTTACAGCTTGTTCGACCGTGCTGACAAAGCCCTTTACCGCTCCAAACAGAATGGTCGAAATCGAGTGCATTGTGAGTACTGACTAACTCAAACGCGTTATTTTAATAGTAAATTAGCGTCCTTTTCTCGCTTCAGCAATATATACTCGAGCTCGTTTCACTTTATCAAGACAACTGGGGTATCGCTCGATACTTTGCTGAAAGCGAGCCGCCGTTAATAATCCCAGAGCTTTTCCGTAACTGACCGTACCGGCAAACCCTTCGCTTTCAGCTAGATTCAAAGACTTCCAGGCAGAATTCAATTGCTGAGAACAATCGGCACGACCAAGCTGAGTGGCAGCGCAGCTAAACAAAAATAGTGAAAGAATTGAAGTTTGAAGACTTCTTGAAAGTAAGTATTTACTATCTTTAAGTGTCATTATATTGTAACGATTTAAAATTTAAAAAGCTTCAACGAACATCGATTACCTACCGTTGAAGCTTATATTATTAAAGGACGACTTGGTTAAACATCAAGATTAGCGACGGCAAGTGCGTTACTTTCAATAAACTCTCTTCGAGGTTCTACCTGATCGCCCATCAAGCAAGTGAACAACTGATCCGCACCCACCGCATCTTCAATGGTAACCTGAAGCATCCGACGTGTTTCCGGATCCATGGTGGTTTCCCAAAGTTGATCGGGGTTCATTTCTCCCAAGCCTTTGTATCGTTGTATATTAAGTCCGCGTCGAGACTGTTGCATTAGCCATTCTAGAGCTTGTTCGAAACTATCCACTTCTTGCTTTCGTTCGCCGCGCTTAATGTAAGCACCCTCTTCAATTAATCCGGCAACTTTATTGCCTAACGAGGTTATTTTTGAATAATCATTCGATCCAAAAAACTCATGATCAAGAGGATACAAGTTTTCTAAACCATGATGGATCACATTCACCTGGGGTATAAAGATATGACGCTCTTTGTCCTCGACAACGGACACTTCGTAGCGTACCGCTCCCGCGGTTTTATCATGATTGATAGACTCTTGTAACGCATCACTCCAGTTATTCACCTGCTCTAGTTCATTAAGTTGTTCAACATTCAATTTAGGCAAATAAATTAAGGCTTTTAAAACTTCAGCTGGATAGATTCGAGCAAGTCGATTGATCTGACTTTCTACCAATCGAAACTCAGAAACAAGCGATTCCAAAGCGGTTCCCGACAAAGCCGGTGCATTAGCGTTTACATACAAAGAGGAGTCGTCCAGTGCCAGGTTTGTTAAATACTCTTCAAGCGCTAAATCGTCTTTAATGTAGGTTTCTTGTTTGCCCTTTTTAACCTTATATAAAGGAGGCTGAGCAATATAAACGTAGCCATTTTCAATGATTTCCGGCATTTGGCGATAGAAAAAGGTCAATAACAGGGTTCGGATATGCGCACCGTCTACGTCAGCATCGGTCATGATAATAATACGATGGTATCGTATTTTTTCCGGATTAAATTCATCGCGACCGATTCCGCAACCAAGAGCGGTAATTAATGTACCGACCTCTGCAGAGGACAGCATTTTATCGAAGCGCGCTTTTTCAACATTAAGAATTTTACCCTTAAGCGGCAGAATAGCCTGGTTTTTACGGTTTCGACCTTGCTTGGCCGATCCACCCGCTGAATCACCCTCCACGATATAGAGTTCAGAAAGAGCAGGATCTTTTTCCTGACAATCTGCGAGCTTTCCAGGTAAACCGGCAATATCCAGAGCGCCTTTTCGACGTGTCATTTCACGCGCTTTGCGAGCTGCTTCGCGTGCACGTGCCGCATCTACCATTTTATTTACGATCATTTTGGCTTCAGTGGGGTTTTCTAACAAGTACTCGCTAAGCTTTTCTCCCATGGCCTGCTCTACAGCACTTTTCACTTCAGAAGATACCAGTTTATCTTTCGTTTGCGAGGAAAACTTTGGATCCGGCACTTTAACCGATATCACCGCGGTCAACCCTTCTCGAGCATCATCACCAGAAGTGTTAACTTTTCCTTTATTCAATCCTTCTTTTTCGATGAAGGTATTAAGAGTACGCGTTAACGCGGCACGAAAACCCGCTAAGTGTGTTCCGCCATCCCGTTGCGGAATGTTATTAGTAAAACAGTAAATGCTTTCCTGATAACCGTCATTCCATTGCATAGATACTTCTACACCGATGCCATCTTCTTCACGCTCAGTGGTGAAGTGAAAGACTTGATGATGGATGGGCGTTTTATTCTGATTTAGATACTCAACAAACGCTTGGATCCCACCTTCGTATTTAAAATGGTCTTCTTTACCACTTCGCTCATCTTTTAATAGAATCGATACACCAGAGTTAAGAAAAGAGAGCTCTCTTAGTCGTTTGGCCAAAATATCGTAATGAAACTCTATATTCGTGAATATCTCTGTACTGGGTTTAAAACGAATTTCAGTTCCCGTCTGCTGGGAGTCTCCAACGATCTTCAGTTCAGATAAAGGCTCTCCCAAGTGGTATTTTTGTTCGTGAATTTTTCCTTGGCGACGAATGGTCAGCTTAAGCTCATCCGATAAAGCATTAACAACAGAAACACCCACGCCATGTAAACCACCAGAAACTTTATAGGAGTTATCATCAAACTTACCACCCGCATGCAACACCGTCATAATAACTTGTGCGGCTGATACGCCCTCTTCAGGGTGGATATCAACAGGTATACCTCGACCGTCATCGGAAACCGTGATGGAGTTGTCAGTGTGTATGGTTACTTTTATATCATTGCAGTATCCGGCAAGGGCTTCATCGATCGAGTTATCGACCACCTCAAACACCATATGATGCAATCCAGTTCCGTCATCGGTGTCACCAATGTACATCCCAGGACGCTTTCTAACCGCGTCTAAGCCTTTCAAAACTTTAATACTGGATGAGCCGTATTCGGAATTCTCTGACATATAACTACCTTTTTGTTTTAATCGGATAGCACCTGGAAACAACCATGTTCCACGTGAAACATCCGCTTATTATACCCTGAAATAGCCTCGGGAAGTGAGTCTAGATTAATCGCAGTTAACACCAATTGAGCATGCTCTAGCTTCATCAAGGCTTCTAATAAGCGAGCTTGGTTTTCTTTATCCAGCTCAGCAGGCAAATCATCAATACATATTAAACAGCGTGAAGAACGGCTTTTGAGAAACAACCTTAAAACCGACAGAATTATTCGGTTAATGAGCAACTTTTGCTGCCCTCGCGACGCTATGTCTAAAGCGTTGATTGTATCGTGCCGAACTTGAAGATCGGCACGATGTGGGCCACTTTGAGTAGTCCCTCTAATGATGTCGTAATCGCGCTGTTCAACGATTGCTTGTTCTAACCCTTTTGAATCATTAAACCCAGACTTGTAGTCCAAAGTTAAATTGGTTTGGAAGTGAGAAAGAAAATCAATATCCTGTTTAAAATATTGATTTAATGAATCAACGTATTCTTTTCTTATGGCATCAACTTTTAAGGCATTTTCTACTAAAAGTTTGTCCCAATAGCTTAATTGACTTTGACTGGCTTCACGTTGTTTTATCTGCTTCAAAAGCGCATTTCGCTGTTTTAACGTATCCTGATAAGCGCGCCAATGAAGGTAGAATGGATGTTCCACGTGAAACAATCCCCAATCCAATAGCCTTAATCGTCCGCTTCGATTTTTTGCAAACTCTTCGTAAAAGCCTGGATAAACCACAAAGACGGGAAGCATACGACTGATTTCTGCTAAACGATTGCATTTTTCACCGTTAATTTTGGCATTAAAACTTCCATCTTTGTTACGCTTTAGCCCAATATTGATTTGAGTGTCACTGTGGAATGCTCGAGCAAATAAGGTGAGCTCATTTTGTTGAAAAGAAAGTACCGATTTTATATTACGGCTGCGAAAGGATTTTCCGTTTGAAAGTAACGCAAGCGCCTCCAGTAAACTGGATTTTCCCGCACCATTATCACCGGTGACTATGTTGAGTTTTGGATGAAACTCCAGTTCCGAATAAGTAATATTCCGGACATTACTTACTCGAATCAGATCGATGAGCATTCAGCTGCTCTAAAGCCTCATCGGCATAATAACGTAAACACTGGAAGAGCCCTCTAATTCCTCTACCAACAAGCTGCTGTTTGCATCGGAAAAAGTCAGCTTTACATTATCACTGGACACAGTATTGAGAACATCGAGCATGTAATTAACATTAAACCCAATTTCCAACTCTGGCCCGTTATAATCGACCTCCAACTCTAGTTCAGCTTCTTCTTGCTCAGGGTTATTCGAGTGCACTCTTACTAAACCATTTGCAAGATTAAAGCGAACACCGCGAAATTTTTCATTACATAAAATCGCCGCTTTTTGTAAAGCATCCTTAAAGAGGTTTCGACTTGCAACTACAAGTTTATCACCTCCTCGAGGCAGAACTTTGTCGTAGTCAGGGTATTTTCCATCCACAAGCTTTGATGTGAAAGAAAAGTGTTGGCTAGATGCTCTGATATGATTACCACTGATTTGCAGTTGTACTTCTTCATCCACACTGGACAAAAACCGATTCAATTCCAAAACCCCCTTCCTGGGAACTATAGCTTGTTGTCTTTCGCTGACATCGCTGGTGATATCGGTACTGGACATTGCTAAACGATGACCATCCGTCGCTACGGCGATTAATTTCTTTTCCGGAATAATGTCAAATAACATCCCATTTAAATAGTACCGAACATCTTGTTGAGCCATCGCAAACTGGGTATTCGCTATGACACCTCTTAATTCTTCAACATTTAGCTTAATATCGACTAAACCGAGTGATTCATCAAGATTCGGGAATTCAGTGGCTGGTAGTGTCGATAACGTAAAACGACTCTTACCAGCTGACAACTTTACTTTATTTTCAACCAGTTCCAGCCGGATCAACTCATCTGCTTGAATGCTTTTTACTATATCGACCAGCTTTTTTGCTGGCACAGTGACCTCACCGGGTTGTGCGTCTCCGTCCAAAGAGATGCGTGCTACCATTTCTACCTCAAGATCGGTGCCAGTAATTGAAAGTTCACCATTTTCTACTTGTAGTAACACGTTAGCCAAAACGGGCAATGTTTGCCGTCTTTCGACAGCACCACTGATCAATTGCAGTGGCCCATAAAGTGACTGTTGTGTAAGCGCCAGTTTCATATTAAACCTTAATTATCAACTAGTTAGAATCCTAAGAAGATTAGTGAAGTCTTCTTCTATATCAAGATTTTCATCCTTTAACTCTTTGATTTTTCGACAAGCATGCAACACTGTCGTGTGATCCTTTCCGCCAAACGCATCACCAATTTCTGGCAAGCTCTTACTTGTGAGTTCCTTGGCTAGGCTCATTGCCATTTGTCGTGGTCTGGCTACAGAGCGACTACGACGTTTTGAAAGCAAATCAGCAACTTTGATTTTATAGTATTCAGCAACCGTCTTTTGTATATTTTCAATTGAAATCTGTTTATCTTGCGCGGCTATTAGATCCCTTAAAGCTTCTTTTACGAAATCGATAGTGATTGGTTTTCCTGTAAACTGAGCATTGGCGATTACTCGCTTTAAAGCGCCTTCTAGCTCGCGCACGTTTGACCGAATTCTTTTAGCAATAAAAAAAGCGACTTCATTTGGTAATTTAATACCGGACGCTTCGGCCTTCGAAATTAAAATGGCTACCCGAGTTTCAAGTTCTGGAGGCTCTATTGATACCGTTAACCCCCAGCCAAACCTGGATTTTAGCCGCTCTTCGACACCGTCAATTTCCTTTGGATAACGATCGCAGGTTAGAATAACTTGTTGATTTCCTTCGAGCAGAGCATTGAAAGTATGGAAAAACTCTTCTTGTGACCGTTCTTTATTTGCAAAGAATTGAATGTCATCGATGAGTAGAGCATCAACTGAGCGATAATAGCGTTTAAACTCATCAATAGTATTCGTTTGTAACGCTTTAACCATGTCAGCGACAAAGCGTTCGGAATGTAAATAGATCACTTTACCATTAGGCTTATTTTCAAGAATTAGGTTGCCGACGGCGTGCATTAGATGGGTTTTTCCAAGCCCAACACCGCCGTAAATAAATAATGGATTATAAGCTGACCCTGGATTTTCAGAGACCTGCTTAGCAGCAGCTGTTGCTAATTGATTCGATTTCCCTTCTACAAACTTCTGGAAACTAAATTCGGTGTTAAGGTTAGAACGGTGCTCTATTTGAATATTTTTTCTTTCGGTTGGTTGTCTCGCCGCTCTAGGTTCTGGTTTTTTAGAAACAATGTTTTGATTAATTACTTGTGAAGAACCGTTATTTATAACTAATTTAACTCTTTTAGGTGTTTGTTGATCAAATTCTTTAAGTAACTGGTTGATTTTATTTAAATAATTTTCAGTTACCCAATCAAGAACAAAGCGATTAGGTGCTGAGACCAAAATTTCACTTTGATTTTCTTGAATTTTTAATGGACGGATCCAGGTATTAAACTGCGTAGGTGCCAGTTCATCCTTTAATTTTTCAGCACAGTAATGCCAGTGCTTTGCGTCCAAAATCGAGACTCCCCAAAACGGTGTTTTTTATTTTGCTTTTGAAAAAGGAATAAGAGTTTAGATCGAAAATAATGGAGGATCCATCACTTTTCCACAATATTTTTGAAAGTTTAATATTCGCATAAAAACCAGTCTGGCTATATTTTACACTATTTGAAAATTATGTAGGCTCTTTATAGGCACTTTTATACTGTTTAACTGTAGTTTTCTTGTGAGTAATTAGAGTAATCTTATTAAGATTAAATTTACTCAAGTTTTATACCAATCTTTTACCTCGCTTATTCTACCTTTAATGACATACTTATTAAGTGTCTAACTTATTGTTTTTTCGACTTAAATAAATCTTATTCACAGCTTTACATGGTAGTAATAATAGATCTTAATAAGATCTTTTATTTTTATTATTAAAAATAAATAAAATAGCGGTTGTGAATTGTTTGTGAGAAAACTTTGAAATGCTTTTTGAAAAGTTATGCCAAGCTTTCAGTAATTTTTTGTATTTCTACAACATAGAGTTCTAAGATGGATAAAAAGTTTTCCACAGAATCTATTCGACATACCAGATATAGTGCTATATAGAAGATAAGCCTGCACCATCTTGTGTCTCAAGTTTGGTTATTGAAAATTTTATTTACGGGTCTTCGTCTTTCGGGTGATATTTGCTCAATAATCAATTGATCTCTGTGCGCGCTTCAGCTAGAATTCCGCCCCTTTCCCGAATTGGGAAGCCGACATTTAAAACAGTTATCGCGGGTTTTTAACAATGAAACGTACATTTCAACCTAGTAATTTAAAGCGTAAGCGCACTCATGGTTTCAGAGCGCGAATGGCTACCAAAAACGGTCGTGCAGTTTTGGCTCGTCGTCGTGCCAAAGGCCGAAAGGTACTTAGCGCTTAATAGATTCGCATCTATTTAGATTTAAAGTAGGCTCTTGCTGGAACGATGATGGGTTCGAACACCGGATCCTGTACGTTTTCGCGAGAGCTTCGTCTTTTAAGGGCAAAAGACTATTCTTTTGTTTTTGAAAAGCCAGTTCGGATTGGCAATAAAGCATTTACTTTGCTTGCTCGAAAAAACCAATACCAACACCCGCGTTTAGGGCTGGCAATCGCTAAAAAGCAGGTTAAACTAGCGGTCAATCGTAATTTGATTAAACGCAAAATCCGCGAATCCTTCCGGATCCACCAAAAGCAACTTCCTAATTATGATTTCGTTGTTATGGTTCGACGTGATATTAATCAGATGGAACGAGCAGAAATTGACTCGTCTTTGCAACATTTGTGGCGAAAGGTCCTGAAAGTATGCAAAAATTGCTGATTTTCATTGTTCAGTTGTACCAACGAAGTCTCAGTCGACTTTGGGGAAATCATTGTCGTTTTTATCCCAGCTGCTCGGATTATGCCATTCAGGCCCTTTATGAGCACGGTGCGGGAAAAGGTTTTTGGTTGACGATTTGCCGAATTGGGCGTTGCCACCCTTTAAACCCAGGTGGCATTGATCCAGTGCCTGAGAATTTTCATTGGGGTTGTAACCACAAACACAAGCTTTAAAACAGAGAATAAATCTTATGGAATCAGCACGCGGTTTTCTATTGCTGGCACTTGCCTTTATTACTTTCTTGCTTTATCAACAGTGGCAAACCGATTATGCCCCCAAAGTATCTGCTCAACCTTCTGAAGCGGTGGCTCCGAATAAGGAGTATCCGTCTGACTCGTCTTTCGAATCTGACTTTGGAGGAAGTACAACAGAAGCAGACATCCCTACCGAACGTCCTCAAGTCAGCATCAAACAAAATGGCGCTACCGCCACTTCATTAGTGTCTTTTAGTAACGATGTACTTAATCTGGAAATTGACACGCTTGGAGGTGATGTGGTCACTGCGCGTCTGTTGAAATTCAATCAAAAACTCAATCAACCGGAAAACAAAATTCAGCTTTTGGTTCGTGATGCCAATCGAACCTTTGTTGCAAAAAGTGCGCTACTCGGGGAGCAAAGCCCGGACTCTGCGAAAGGCCGAGCGCAATATCAAGTACTGGAAAAGAAAGACACGAAAGATGGTAAGCACTTGATTCTTGGCTGGACCAATGACGAAGGGGTTGAATTTAGGAAGGTTTTTGCCTTGAAGCATGGTCGTTATGGTATCTCTGTCACCTATGAAGTGAGTAATCCAACCGACGAAGCCAAAAGCTATCGTATGATGAGCCAATTTAACCGAGATCGTTTTGTCGCAGGCGAAAGCTCACAAGCTTTTGGCATTCAGGCTTATACCGGCGCTGCTTTTTCATCCCAAGAAACTCGTTACGAAAAATACGAGTTTGATGATATGGATGAAGCCAACCTGAATATTAAAACCAAAGCGGGTTGGGTTGCGTATTTGCAGCATTATTTTGTTTCTGCATGGATACCGGATCAAACAGCGATTAACGAAATTAGCACTCAGGTTCTTAAATCCAGCGGCATTTCCGTGATCCGAATTAAGCAACCTTGGATTGAAGTGGGTCCACATGGTAAGCAAAAAACCAGTGCAACTCTTTATTTGGGACCAAAAGATCAGAAGCAACTTGAAAAACTAGCAGATGGACTGGATTTAACGGTGGACTATGGAATATTTTGGTGGATTGGCCAACCACTATTCTGGATACTGACATTTTTCCAGGGTTTTGTCAGCAACTGGGGTATGGCGATCATTCTGGTCACGGTTACGGTTAAATTGCTGCTTTATCCGCTGGCAAATGCACAGTACCGCTCGTTTGCTAAAATGCGAATGTTGCAACCTAAGTTGCTACAACTAAAAGAGCGTTACGGTGAAGATCGGCAGAAAATGTCGATGGCGATGATGGAACTCTATAAGAAAGAAAAAGTGAATCCGATGGGCGGTTGTTTGCCGCTGATCATTCAAATGCCGGTATTCTTTGCGCTTTACTGGGTGCTGCTGGAGAGTTTCGAGATACGGCATGCGCCCTTTGCGCTCTGGATCCACGATTTATCAGCGGCTGATCCCTATTTCATTTTGCCGATTCTGATGGGGGTGTCCATGTGGGCAATGCAAAAACTGCAACCAACAGCGGCTACCATGGATCCCATGCAGCAAAAAATCATGCAGTTTTTACCCGTCATGATGACTGTGTTTTTCATATTTTTCCCAGCTGGATTGGTGCTGTACTGGTTAGTGAATAACTTATTGTCGATTGCACAGCAGCTGTACATCACAAATAAGATCGAAAAAGAATACAACGCTAAAAAGGCTTAATTTTTATGCGTCGAATTTCTTACAATCATGGGATCTGAACGAGATACTATTGTCGCGTTAGCCACACCTCCTGGTCGTGGAGGTGTGGGTATTATTCGTCTTTCTGGTACGCGAGCACTCACGATCGCTCATTCGGTTGTTCGGCATTCCCTCAAACCCCGACACGCGACTTTTTTAGACTTTCACCTTGAAGATGAAACCGTTATCGATCAAGGTATTGCTCTTTACTTTAAAGCACCCCACTCCTTTACCGGCGAAGATGTTATTGAATTACAAGGGCACGGTGGGCCAGTGGTGCTTGATATATTGATCAAGCGACTGATTGAGAGCGGTGCGCGCATGGCCAATCCTGGCGAATTTTCTGAGCGAGCATTTCTAAACGATAAAATCGATTTGGCACAGGCCGAAGCCATTGCTGATCTGATTAATGCATCGTCTGAGCAAGCAGCAAAAAGTGCTTTAAAGAGTTTACAGGGTGAATTTTCCAATCGTGTGCATCGTTTGGTTGAGTTCTTAATTCAGCTCCGACTGTATGTCGAAGCCGCCATTGACTTTCCAGAGGAAGAAATTGACTTTCTGTCGGACGGTAAAGTTCAAGCTGATTTAGAATTGCTGATTGAAGAGATAACGACTTTGCAGCAAGAGGCACAGCAAGGTGCGATTCTCCGTGATGGTATGAACGTTGTTTTGGCAGGCAAACCTAATGCGGGAAAGTCGAGTTTGCTTAATGCCCTAGCCGGTAAAGAAAGCGCGATAGTCACCGATATTCCCGGAACCACTCGCGATGTGTTGAAAGAATACATTCATATCGATGGCATGCCGCTTCATATTATCGATACTGCCGGATTACGTGAAGCCAGCGATCAGGTCGAACAAATAGGAATTGCGCGCGCTTGGAAAGAAATCGAACAGGCCGATCGCTTGTTGTTAGTGATTGAGATGACGGAACCGGATCCGGCTGCAACCGCAAAACAGGTGTTGCAACAATTATCGAAAAACATTCAGCAGTTACCACCTGTAACCATTTTGAATAACAAGTGCGATTTGGTTAACGTCAATCCGGCATTGATTGAAGAGCCAGACGGTACCACCCAAATTCTGCTCAGTGCCAAAGAGCAAGTCGGCACGGACTTGCTGAAGCAACATCTAAAACATTGTATGGGCTATCAAGCAGGAAACGACAGTGTTTTCATGGCGCGACGCAGGCACATCGTCGCTATCGATACAGCGCTTTCGCAAGTAAAACAAGCGCATCAACAGTTAGTGGAGTTTAATGCCGGTGAACTGGTGGCCGAAGAGCTACGATTAGCGCAAAATGCACTGAATGAAATTACCGGCGAGTTTACCTCCGACGATCTGCTCGGACGTATTTTTTCAAGCTTTTGTATCGGAAAATAATCATACTTATCTCATTAAGAGGTTTTTGATTTTGCTCTTTACCTCTATTCTGGCGATCTTCACCTATACTTATTTATCTGTATATTTTTTAAGTACCATACTTTTTTATTGAAAATTAGTAAGGTGGAGCTGTAGGTAATGCCTCAAACAACATCAAAAACTTTAGAGGTAGCGGTAAGCGATCTAAAAGAAGGTATGTTTGTTGCCTCATTAGACAGGCCTTGGCTAGATACTCCATTTTTAATCCAAGGGTTTACCATACACTCACAAGACGAAATTGATTTGCTTGCTGAGTATTGTAAATTCGTCTTTGTCGATTTTGATACCGTAAGTTCGAATATTAGAAATAACTTAAAAAGCATACCCTCACCTAATAAGGACTCTAAAAAGCTTAGTGAAACCGTAAGGAACTACAAGAGTAAACAATATAACGATGAAGTTTCTATTGAGGAAGAAATCCCCAAAGCAAAATCGATTAAAAAGCACGTAGAAAGCACTTTTGATGAACTTTATAAGTCTGCGAAACACGGAAAGCAAATTGATGCAATTCATGTGAAAGAGTCCGTCGACTCAATGGTGGGCAGTATCATTCGAAATCCTGATGCATTAATTTGGTTAACTCAGTTACGTAAACAAGGCTCTTATGAATACGCTCACGCTTTAGGAACTGCTGTATGGGCAGTCGCGTTAGGACGCCAATTAGGTCTTGCGAGAAAGGACTTACTTTGTATCGGTTTAGGTAGTGTGCTGTGTGATATCGGAAAAGCACAACTTAATCCCAGTTTATTAAAAAAACAACAACGATTAACCCAAGAAGAATTCGAATTGGTAAAAAAACACGTTTATTACGGCGTCGAAACGTTAAAAAAATCACCGGGTATCTCACAAGAAGTGATCGAAATTGTGGAGTGTCATCATGAGCGCTTTTCAGGTAATGGTTACCCTAAAGGTTTGAGTGGCGAAAGTATTCCTGTATTTGCGCGAATTGCTGGCATAGCGGATTGTTACGATGCGATCACAAAAGTAAGGTATTATGCGAATGCATTATCGCCCGCTGAAACCATTAAAAAGCTTTATAGTTGGAGAGATATTTATTTTCAAACAGAAATTGTTGATGAATTTATACAAGCCATCGGGCTGTATCCTGTTGGAAGTATCGTTGAGTTAACCAATGGAGTGGTTGCGGTTGTCATTGCAGAAGGACGAAGGCAGCGTTTGCACCCCAAAGTGATGTGTTTGATCAATAGTGAGAAAAAACACATACGCCAACCGTTTGTTATTGATCTTTCCAAGCAAGATCCTAAAGAGGAGATGGTACATATTAAGCAGTGCGTTGACCCAGATGATTATTGTATTGATTTAGATGATTTCTACTTATGATTTTTAAGGTAGCGCAATGAGTCTTATTCTACCAGATATTAAATCAAGGCTGGTGCTTCAAAAGCTCATTGACGAAAACATTAAGCAAACCATTGAACATAAGAAAGAGCTTGGACTTTTACTGTTGAAAGTAAAAAGACTCAGTAATATTAATGCTGCGCTCGGTTTCGAAAAAGGTGATGCCATATTATTTGAGGTTTATCGATTGCTGCAAGAGCTTTCTCGTTCTGAAAACTTAGTGGTGAGAACCGGAAGTAATGAGTTCGCAGTTATACTGCCGTTTTTACCGAGTACTTTTGTTGGTCACCTTGCAGCAGAAAAAATTGTTGGAGCTTTTAAGGAGCCGCTAACGGTCGATAAAAATAAGATAGCCATTCATCCTGCTATTGGTGTTGGACTGTTAGACTCTAAAAAACCATCGCCGCTTGATTTGTGTTTGCTCGCCGAACTAGCGCTTCAAAAAGCACTCACGGGTTTAGAGGAGTGCGTTGTTTTATATCCAGAAGAGAAATCAAATTTTAATAATCAAACACTCGAAAACGATCTAAATAATGCAATAGAAAACGATGAGTTAAAACTCTACTTACAGCCTAAAATGTCATTAAAAAGTGGCCAGGTAGTCGGTGCGGAAGCTTTGATTCGGTGGGAATTAAATGATCGCGTCGTTCCTCCTGATGTTTTTATACCTTTTGCTGAACAAACTGGCCAAATTATTCCAATGACAAAGTGGATTTTACAAAATGGCCTTCGTCAGTTAAAAGTTATAAATCAAGCTGTTCCTGATTTTAAACTCGCGATCAATATTTCTGGCGCTTGTTTTAGTAAAAACACATTAACCGATGAAGTGAAAAATGCAATTGGTATATGGGGAGTCAAAGCCAGTAATGTTGTTTTGGAAATTACAGAAAGTGTACTTATGGACAACTTAACATTAACGTGTGAGATTTGTGATGAGTTGCGTAATGTTGTTGGTGTGAATATTTCTATCGACGACTTCGGTACTGGATTTTCATCACTGCAATATCTAAAAAACATTCCTGCTGATGAACTAAAAGTCGATCAGTCCTTCACTAAACAAGCAACTCAAAACTTTAAAGATAAACATCTTATACGAATGATAATTTTGTTAGCGCAAGGTCTAGATCTGAGAGTGGTTGCCGAAGGCATCGAAGATGAACACACTCTCTCATTAATCAGTAAGTTGAATTGTGATATTGGTCAAGGTTATTTCATTGGAAAACCTTTTCCAGCCGACGACTTTGAAACTTGGCTTAATATTTGTAAGAACTCCAAAGCAGTCAGCGTCATTCACGATACATTAACTTCGTAAAGGTTAGTCTACATTTAAAGCACGCTCTTTATTCGAGCACCATTACTGTTCAATCACTTTCTTTATTTCGCGGGGTTTGAAATTCAACTCAGCATAACCTCCAGAAGTACGAATCTGTAACCTGACGCGTCTGTCACTTACCGAAAGAATTCGACCTTCGTAACTCTTGTTGTTTTCATCAATTAAAATCACCCATTTATCCGCCCAGCGTTTTAGTTGTGAAACCGAAGGGTTAATCAGTTGGGGTTTCGGGGGATCTTCTTTCTTTAACTGTTGCTGATCAGCTTGTTGTTTGGCGGGTGTTTTACTTTCGTCGACTTTGTCAATAACCTCTGCGACGGCTCGACCGTTTATATTGAAACTTATCCCCAAAGCACTGATCAAGTTATCGAAGCCTAATTCAGACAGTTCATGTTTGCGTATTCCGGTTTGTGGGCTGAACGTTAACGCTATATTTTCGGGCTGCTCAACGAATTTACGATAATGGTTTATAAAGGAAGGTGTTAACGTAACCCCTTTTTCTTCGAGAAATACCAGCATTTTTTTAAGGTGATGTTGCTTGAATTGATCGATAGATTGTTCATTGATTTCTGCGCAATAACTATCGCGTAAACTTAAAAATGTAGGATCAAACATGATCCACTGGCCATAAACTAAGTAGGGTGATTTAGCGCTAGCATGAATTACATCGTTTAGCTCCATTTGCCACTCAAAAGCCGCAAAATCTGTTAAGTAAATACTGCTTTGCATTTTCAAGTTCGCGCCAATAGCATTGAATTGATAGGCGAGATCGAAGTTGCCTGTCAATAAACTTACGTCGTTGTTCATGAGATCAATGAAATTAAAGTCTCGTTTGTCGCCACAACCTTGTGCCAGTAGCTGTAAAAACTTAATACCACTTTCATGTTGTTTGTGTCGTTCAAATGCACTGATCGAAAATGAAAAGTTATCCAGCGTAAATTGACCGTTTTCCGGGTACTTTCCGAGAATTAAGTTGTCCTTCAACGAAAAAAACTCGGTCCAGTCTTCAGGTTGATAAGTAAATTTATCGGCCGATAAAAAAGTGCCGTATTCCGGGTGGCTGAGTTTGGGTTCGGTCAACACTAACACGCCACGATGATCAATATAGCGCTGTTGATAAGAGAGGTTTACGCCAGTAGGTAACTCTCGAGCGGCGGCTTCAATGGCTTCGCCCAGACGGTACCAGCCGAAAAAGCCGACTGTTGCGGTCAGTAATACGAGTAATAAAAAAATACGGAACAGCTTTCGCAGCATGAGAGTTTTCCTGTCAATTTATTGTTGGTGATTTTCGCTGGAATCGCTAATTTAAGGCCATAAATCAATAAGTTACCTTAATTTATAGCAGATATACAGAATAAATGTTTAGACAACGTTCAAAATTTAGGCAAACTCAGGTAAGATCGGCGCCCGTTTTCCTGGAGCTGCAAATATATGATGCGTTTTGCTGAGCATTTTGATGTGATTGTGATTGGTGGTGGTCATGCTGGCACCGAAGCGGCTTTGGCCGCGGCTCGCATGGGGTCCAACACACTGTTGTTAACACACAATATCGAAACTCTGGGTCAGATGAGCTGTAACCCGGCCATTGGTGGTATTGGTAAAGGTCACTTGGTGAAAGAAGTGGATGCATTGGGTGGGATAATGGCTCGTGCTATCGATCTTGGTGGTATTCAGTTTCGTACCTTAAATGCCTCCAAAGGGCCTGCTGTAAGAGCAACACGTGCTCAGGCCGATCGTGCCTTATACAAAGCGGCTGTGCGTGAAGCGCTTGAAAATCAAGCGAATCTAAAAATATTTCAGCAAGCAGCGGATGATTTAATTGTCGAACAAGATCGTGTTGTCGGTGTTAAGACTCAAATGGGACTGGAGTTTCGTTCCAAATCAGTGGTGCTTACCACCGGAACTTTTCTCGGTGGGGTGATCCATATCGGTATGCAAAACCACAGTGGTGGTCGAGCGGGCGATCCGCCTTCCATTGCGTTGGCTCAGCGTCTGCGTGAATTACCTTTTCGTGTCGATCGGCTTAAAACTGGGACTCCCCCACGAATCGATGCCAAGAGCATTAACTTTGATGGTTTGGAGGCTCAACCTGGTGACACCCCGACTCCGGTGTTTTCTTTTATAGGTTCGCGCGAACAACATCCGCAGCAAATCAATTGCTGGATCACCCACACCAATGAACAAACGCACGAACATATTCGCGGCGGCTTGGATCGGTCCCCCATGTATTCCGGTGTAATTGAAGGTGTTGGTCCACGCTATTGCCCTTCCATAGAAGATAAAATCATGCGCTTTGCTGATAAAGCGTCCCATCAAATCTTTATTGAGCCAGAAGGGTTAAATACCCATGAAGTTTACCCTAATGGTATTTCTACTAGCTTACCGTTTGATGTGCAGCTGCAATTTGTTCGCTCGATTAAAGGGTTTGAGAATGCTTTTATCACTCGCCCGGGTTACGCCATTGAGTACGACTTTTTCGATCCTCGTGATTTGAAAAACACCTTGGAAACCAAGTTTGTTCAAGGCTTGTTTTTTGCTGGTCAAATTAATGGTACCACGGGTTATGAAGAAGCGGCCGCCCAAGGATTATTGGCCGGTTTAAATGCGGCACTGCAAGCGCAAGATAAAGAAAGCTGGTCACCACGTCGCGACCAAGCTTATTTAGGTGTTTTGGTGGACGATCTCATCACTTCTGGCACGAAAGAGCCCTATCGAATGTTTACGTCTCGTGCAGAATACCGACTGTTATTGCGCGAAGACAACGCCGACATTCGACTGACCGAGAAAGGTCGAGCGTTAGGGTTGGTTGACGATTATCGCTGGCAAAAATTCAGTGAAAAAATGGAAGCTGTACGCAGTGAAACCGCTCGATTGGAGCGCTCTTTTATTCAGGTCGCATCCGCTCAAGCAAATGCGCTCGACTCTTTTATAGAGCGGCCCATTACGCGTGAAGCTCGTTTGTTGGATTTATTAAAACGCCCTGAGTTGGATTACCAAAAATTGATGAGTATTGAAGGGGTTGGTCCTGGCGTTGGAGACGAACAAGTTGCACTGCAGGTGGAAGTGCAGGCTAAATATGCCGGTTATATCAGCCGCCAACAGGATGAAATTGAGCGCAGCTTGCGTTACGAAAATGCTCCTCTTCCTGAAAACTTCGATTACAGTGAGGTTAAAGGGTTGTCAGCGGAAGTGATGCAAAAGCTGGCATCCACCAAGCCGGAGACGATTGGTCAGGCATCACGAATATCGGGAGTCACGCCGGCTGCGGTTTCTCTGTTATTGGTCCACCTGAAAAAACGCAATCTACTAAGAAAGTCTGCTTAATGAATACCAAGTCGATTATCGCCCAAGGGGTAAACCAACTGGGCCTGACCATCAGCGAGCAGCAACTGGACCAATTTGACCAAATTATAGAAAGACTGATTAAGTGGAATCAGGCGTATAACTTAACGGCGATTCGAGATCCTCAGCAGATGATCATTTTGCATCTACTAGACTCATTATCCATTGCACCTTATTTACGATCGGGTCGCTTGCTCGATGTTGGTACAGGTCCCGGATTTCCGGGTATTCCATTGGCCATACTGGAGCCGGATCGTGAATTCTTTTTGCTCGACAGTAACGGGAAAAAAACACGGTATCTCAAACAGTTAGTTTTTGAGATGCAATTAAAGCAGGTTACGGTGCTAGACACCCGGGTTGAACAGTGGCAACCTGACAAACCCTTTAATGTGATCGTCAGTCGCGCATTTGCAAACTTAGCAAAAATGGTCAAGTTGACCGAACATTTATTGGCCGACTCAGGTGTATGGCAAGCCATGAAGGGTGACAACAGCACTGAAGAACTGGACGAATTGCCGAAAAACATTCGGATTTGCCAAGTGCAACCTTTAAAAGTGCCGAAACTCGACGCAGCACGGCACTTAATTACATTAGAAAAAATTTAACAGCATCGAATATCGAGGTTTATCGTGGGAAGAATTATTGCGATCACCAACCAGAAAGGCGGGGTGGGAAAAACCACCACCAGTATTAATATTGCAGCTTCTTTGGTAGCCACTAAGCGTAAAGTATTATTGGTTGATCTCGATCCACAAGGTAATGCCACCAGTGGTTGTGGGCTCGACAAAAACGAGCAGGAGCAAAATGTTTTAGATGTGCTGCTGGGAGAGTTGCCGGTGGGACAAGTGATACAGCCGGCTGCAAACGGTGGGTTTGATTTACTTGCGGCAAATGGCGATCTTTCTGCTGCAGATGTTCATTTATTAAAGCTGGAAGACAAGGAGTCGCGCCTGAAGTCGGCGCTCGATCAAATTCGCCACAACTACGATTACATTTTTATTGACTGCCCTCCTTCCTTGAATATGTTGACGGTTAACGCTCTGGTTGCCGCCGACTCCGTGTTGATCCCGATGCAATGCGAATATTATGCGCTGGAAGGCATATCTTCCTTGATGGACACCATCAATCAAATTGTCGAGCACGTGAATCCCGAGCTGGAAATCGAAGGCATATTGCGCACCATGTATGACCCTCGTAACCGACTGGCTACGGAAGTATCGGGCCAGCTGCATGAATATTTTGGAGACAAGGTTTATCGCAGTGTGATTCCGCGAAATGTACGCTTAGCCGAAGCGCCTTCTTACGGTATGCCGGCATTACAATATGACCGACTTTCTGCGGGTGCAAAATGTTATTTAGCGCTAGCGGGCGAAATCATTCGTCGACAGGAACAAGAAACCAATACCGCCTTAGCCACTCACTAATTTTCTTTTAGGATACAAGCAGCATGAGCAAACGACTGGGACGCGGACTGGACGCCTTCATTAGCAAAAAAATTGCCGAAAATAAGTCGCAGGACGCAAGCGGCAATCAAGGTCACACTGACACTTCAGAAAAAGCGGACAAAGGCGAGTTACGAAAACTGCCCATTGAGTATTTACAGCCTGGTCAATACCAGCCGCGAAAAATCATGACCGATGAAGCGCTCGAAGAATTGGCCGAGTCCATTAAAGCGCAAGGGATAATCCAACCAATAGTCGTACGTACGGTAGGCAATAATAAATATGAAATCATTGCTGGCGAACGTCGCTGGCGAGCATCGCAAATCGCGCAGTTGTCGGAAGTGCCGGTACTGGTGAAAGAAGTACCCGATGAAGCCGCAATTGCCATGGCTTTGATAGAGAACATTCAACGTGAAGATCTCAATGCCATTGAAGAAGCTACCGCATTACAACGACTGATGGATGAATTTGGGTTAACCCATCAACAAACCGCTGATGCCGTCGGAAAAAGCCGTACCACAGTAACCAATCTGTTGCGGTTATTGCAGCTAGCGGACCCTTGTAAAACCTTATTGGAGCGCGGCGATATTGAGATGGGGCATGCGCGCGCCCTGCTTTCATTGGAAAAGTTAAAACAGTCGGACGTTGCTCGACAGGTTGTTGCCAAAGGGTTAACGGTTCGCGAAACGGAAAAATTGGTGCGTAAAACGTTAAATCCGATTGCGGTAAATAATCCAGAGAAAGAAGTGGATCCTCACATTAGTAAACTGGAACAGCAAATAGCCGAAAAAGTAGGCGCTCCGGTGGCGATTCAACATTCCCCCAAAGGCAAAGGAAAACTGGTGCTCAGTTACAATAATCTTGACGAACTGGATGGTATTTTGTGTCATCTAGGGGTCAAGGAAGACTATTGATTTTAAAATTCAATGGCAAGCCTCTTTAACGGCGCCTAAGCTTGGTATTGGTCTTTCGGTGTTTCCTCTTTAAAACTGAAGCGACACTCTCATTGCGTGTCAGAGCCAAATTTCTGAACGACAAGCGAAATTATGATTGCTGCAAATACCAGGTTAGGCAAGTTTAAAGTCATTCGCCAAATCGGCAAAGGAGGTATGGCCGATGTCTATCTTGCCGAAGATACTGCTTTGCATCGTGAAGTTGCGTTAAAAGTGTTGCCATCGGATATGGCACGTGATCAGGACTGGGTGACTCGTTTTGAGCGCGAAGTCCTTTCGACAGCTAACCTTGTTCATCCTCACATTGTTACTGTTTATGACGTTGGACGTGAAAAGAATATTCATTTTTACGTAATGGAATACTTACCTTGCGGTGATTTGAAGCAAAAAATCGCCGGTGGTCTTTCGGTGCATCAGTCTTTGCTATACCTCAAGCAGATTGCCCAAGCTTTAAAGTATGCTCACGATAAAGGTCTGATTCACCGAGACATCAAACCAGAAAATATTTTGTTTGATGAACACGGTCGCGCCAAACTGACCGACTTAGGAATTGCCACTACGAAAAACCCGCAGAAAAGAGTCACCAAGTCGGGTGAAAGCATCGGTACACCTCGCTATATCAGCCCGGAGCAAGCGCAGGGGTTGGATTTGGATGGGCGTAGCGATTTGTACGGACTGGGTATCGTGTTTTATGAAATGCTTACCGGTGAAGTGCCTTATGATAATGAAAGTCCGGTTGCGATTGCTTTAGCACATATTAACGAACCTGTTCCCGAACTACCTCCCTCTTTGTCCCTGTATCAAGATTTTCTAGAAGCATTATTAGCAAAGTCTAGAGAAGATCGGTTTTCATCTGCTGAAGAGCTCATTGAGGCGATTGAGCTTCTGGAAGAAAATAAACCTTTTGTATTAGAGGAATTTTATCAAAATCGAAGTGCCGTTCAGAGCGATGTTCTTAATTTTGGCGGTATATCCGATTCCTTCGACAACAAAATACCCAAAAAATGGTGGGCGCTTGCGGTTTTGTTGTTAACAACCACGGCTCTTCTTTGGTGGAAAAGCGACGAATTACAAGAGCCTCTGAGTAAGGTAAATGGCTTCGTACAGTCAATGGTTCGCAGTAACACCGTTGATGATGATACGCCGAAAGGCGTGATCAAGGTCGAGTCTGTACCAACAGGAGCAAGGGTTTTTTTGAATGGACAGGAAGTGGGTGTTACCCCTTATTTGGGGCAGTCCATTCGTTCGGGAGAACATCAACTAAAACTCACCCATCCCCTGTTTGCTGATCTCCTGGTAAAAGTTAACGTTGAAAGTGACACTATCATCAGTAAACATTTTGAACTTGCGACCGGTAGCGGTGATCTGTTTATTGACTCACAACCATCCGGTGCGTGGATCGAGTTGAACGGTAAACGTCTTAACGTTCAAACGCCCCATCGCTTTGAAAATCTCCCATCAGGTAAACACCTACTCATGCTCGGTAAAGATCATTTGGCCGCAGAGTTGGAAGTCGAGGTTCATCACGGTAAAGAACGTCAGATTACAACTCAACTAAAAGAGGGACTTATGGCTTATTACCCTCTAGACTGGGTGACCGTTAAATCGCTGTACCAAACCGCTGAAAAACTGATCGCACAAAATCGCTTGAGTGCACCAATGGGCAATAATGCCGAAGAAGCCTACCTCGCGATTCTCAAAGTCGATCCTGAACAAATTAAAGCACAACGACAGTTGACTGAACTTGGAAAACTGCATTGGGAAATTGCCAAAAAAGCGGCAAATGCAGGTGATGTGAAAACAACGGAAAAACATCTCACTCACAGCCGCCGCTTACTGAAAAAGGATTATTCGTCGAGGGCGGCAGACCAACTAATGGCAACGGCCCGAACAAGGAACAAATAGCACGTAACAAAAAACTGTGCCGCACCGGGATTCTGAAGATCCGCTATTGGTGTTTACACTTTGTTACCCTTTCGCCTTGATCCATCCGTTTACCCTTCGATATAAACACGCTCATACTTATTTTTTTGATTACACAACCGGAGGAAGGATCGAATGCATCAATCCAGTCGATTTAAAGGACTGGCCATAGGGGTCATCACTGCCCTAGCATTGAGTAGTAATGCTAGGGCTGCCGAAAACAAAGCCAAAGCGGATAACAAGAAAAAAGACAAAACCGTTGCTCAGCTGATTCAGAATCAAACGGAATACGAAGGCTTTCTTGATTTTTACCAGGATCCGAAAACCGGCTCTATGATGATGGTCATTCACGAGTCTCAGCTTGAAAAACCGTTTTTATATCATACGCATACTGTAAACGGTGTGTTAGATGCTGGCCACTTCAAGGGTGCGTTTCGAACGCATCGGCTGCTCGAGTTTAAAAAGGTGTTCGACAAAATTGAGATCATCTCCAAAACGCCTCGCTATGTGCTGGATGAAGACAGTGCTATTGCTCGCTCGGAAGGCACGAATATCAGTCCGGCTATCCTCGCCAGCGCGTCGATAGAAGCGCATGACGAAAAGAAAGGTCAGTATGTGATCAAACTGGATCCCATCTTGCTTTCCGAAACTCTGGAAAAAGTGTCACCCTGGCCTCGACCACCAGTACCCGGTCAAAAACTTAAGCCAAAATTTAAAGTGGGTGGGCTCAGTAAGGAAAAAACCAAATACTTGGGCGTTCGCAGCTACCCAAAAAACAGTGATGTGGTCGTCGAATACGTATTTGACAATAAGGCGCCCATGGTACGGGGCAGCAAGGCAGTGTCGGATCCACGCACCGTAACCGTTCAACTGCAACACTCGTTTATTGAGCTGCCGGACAATGGTTATACGCCGCGGCGTGATGATCCACGCGTAGGATATTTTCATCAGCAGTTCGACGACTTATCTTCCAACTCTTGGGCGCCGTATCGTGATGTGATCAATCGCTGGAAATTGGTAAAAAAAGATCCGAGTGCAGAGATATCCGAGCCGGTTGAACCGATCGTTTGGTGGATAGAAAATACCACCCCGCACGAATGGCGTGATGTGATCAAAGAAGCCGGCGAAGCCTGGAATATTGCGTTCGAGAAAGCCGGCTTTAAAAATGCTTTGGTGGTAAAAGTACAGCCTGATGATGCGGACTGGGAAGCCGGCGACATACGTTATAACGTTTTACGCTGGACGGCTTCTCCACGCCCGCCTTTTGGTGGTTATGGCCCCAGTGTTCCAAATCCTTTAACCGGGCAAATCATTGCTGCTGACATCATGCTGGAGTACTCCTACTTTCGCAATCGCTGGTTGTACACCTCATTGTTCAGCGATGGCGTTTCTGCTGAAGAAATGATGCCGGAAGCACCTAACGAGCTCTATTGCAGTGCAGGCCATAGCTTACACGACTCCATGATGGCTGGATTAGTAATGTCTGATATTAATGGCTTTGACGTTGATATGAAGCACAAACTCGTGGAACAGGCGATGCGTCGTCTGATATTGCACGAAATTGGCCATACGTTGGGTTTGAATCATAATATGAAAGCCAGTCAGTTGTTTAATGCAACCGATGTGCATGACGCCAGCAAAACGCAGGGCGTTATAACCGGTTCGGTGATGGATTATCCGTCTGCCAACATCGCACCACCCGGAGTGAGCCAAGGCGATTACTACGATACCAAACCCGGACCTTATGATCACTGGGTTATTGAGTATGGTTACTCACCAGCGTTGGAAGATCCGATAGCGGAAGAAGCTCGATTGCAACAAATTCTGGCTCGATCGACGGAGCATGCACTGGCTTTTGGCAACGATGCGGAAGACATGCGTGCACCGGGGCGTCATATTGATCCAAGAGTCATGATTGGTGATATGTCGAATGAAGCCGTTAAGTATGCTCAAGGACGTTTCGAGCTTATTAAGCAAGCCTTTACTAACCTGAAAGACAACACCACGCATGACGGTGGAAACTATCATCAGCTGTTAACATCGGCAAATTATTTGGTTCGTGAGTGGGCCAACCAGGCCGGTGTAGTATCCCGTTATATTGGCGGTATCTATGTCGATCGCAGTTATGTTGGACAGGATGGCACTTCTCAACCCTTTATTCCGGTAGAAGAATCCTTGCAAAAAGAGGCAATGACAACGCTTGGTGAGAACTTGTTTGCCCCAGACATTTTAAGTGATGCGAAGCCACTGTTTGCTTTCTTGCAGCCACAACGACGAGGATTTAACGGATATGGTAAAAACGAAGACCCTAAGCTGCATCAAATGGTAATCAATACTCAGAAGAGTGTACTGAATCACTTAATGCATCCAAAGGTATTGGCGCGCATTTCAGATTCCAGCCTTTATGGTAATGAGTACGAGCTGAACGAGTTTTTAACCGATCTGACCAAAGGTATTTTCCGGGCTGATCTCAATGGTGAAGTGAACAGTTATCGCCAGAACTTACAGGTTGAGTATTTGAACCGTCTACTCGCCGTCAGTGGTATGAAAGGTAACTCCAGTTACGATTATCTGTCACAAGCTGCGGCGACCCATCAATTAAGAAGCATCGCCAAAATGATCAAATACAACAAAGGCAACGACTCAACACGTGTCCATCGTGAATATTTACTTATTCAAATAGATAAAGCATTTCAAGGCGCTTAATCAAGAAAAACACAGGGAGCGTGTGCTTCCTGTGTTTTATTGGTTTTTTAATTTATTGTTTTTCTTGTGTTTTTTCCTATTTGTAGTGTTTTAACTCCACTCTCTCTAGGCACTCATCTATACCCCTAAGCAAAAACTCTACCTGGAAATAATGGTAATAATCACATTGATCCATCTCTGATTGTTATGGCAAGTTCGAAAACCCCTCGATGGGACAGATAAAAAAAACGGGACCACTCGCTTGACCCAGGGACCGAACATCGTCAGGCACCACTATTACAATAAAGAGACGATCAACCATGAAAAGCAGCAAGTTATTTATCACTACGCTGATCGCCGGATCAGTGTCAGGAGTACTGGCGAACAGCTCAGACTTCAACTCGCCCAAGTTTGATACCTGGACCAAAAAGCAAAGCGTTGCTCAACATCAACTGGAAAAGCGCTACATTGTAAAATTTAAAGATGGCTCAGCCGCTACCAAGCAAAATGCACAAGGCAGAATGCAGCTTAATGCGAAAGCGGCACGCAGTATGATGAAAAGCCTTGGGGTGGAAGTACGCAAAGAGTTGCCGTTTGCTCGCGCCATGTCAGTCGTACTTAATGAAAAAGCCAGACGAGCGTTGGAAAATAATGCAATGGTTGATTACGTGGAAGAGGATCAGCGACGTCGAATATTGGCTCAAAACATTACTTGGGGAATTCCTTCCGTTCAAGCGGATCAGGTCAGTGACAGTGCTGCTTCAAACATGAAAGTTTGTATCATTGATTCCGGTTACGACATCAATAATCCGGATTTAGCCGGCAATAATCACAGCGGTACCAATGATTCAGGAACGGGAAATTGGTACACACCCGGCGGCTCACACGGCACTCACGTTGCGGGTACTATTGCGGCCATCAACAATAACGAAGGGGTTACGGGTGTCTTGCCCAACCAAAACGTGGGAATCCATATCATTAAAGTGTTTAATGAAAGCGGTTGGGGATACTCATCCAGCTTAACCCATGCGGTCAATACTTGTGCCAATGCTGGCGCTAAAGTCATTAATATGAGTTTAGGAGGAGCTGGCTCTTCTAATACAGAAAAAAATGCTCTGCAAAGTGTATATGATAGTGGTGTTTTATTAATTGCAGCAGCAGGTAACGATGGCAACTCTTCACACTCATACCCTGCGTCGTACGACTCGGTTGTCTCTGTTGGTGCGGTTGATGAAAACAAACAATGGGCCGAGTTTTCTCAATACACCAGCCAGGTTGAACTATCCGGTCCCGGTGAAGCCATTTTATCCACCGTTGGTGTCGGTGATGGTGCGCAAAGTTACATTACTGTTGGCTCGACCACTCATGGTGACGACAACGTATTGCCTTTGATGCGCTTTATTCCCGTAAGTGGTAATTACCAGATGCAATATTTTGATGGCAGTGCGACCGGAACTTTGGCCAGTTGCAGTGTATCCAGTAGTGGTAGCTATTCTTGCGGCAATATGAGCAACAAGATCTGTCTTGTGGAACGCTATGAAAATCAATCGGGTTCTAATTACCCGGAGTCAAACCCGGTTCAAGCGTGTAAAGATGCAGGTGCTAAAGCCGCAATTGTTTACTCAAACAGCGCTCGTCCTGGTTTACAAAATCCATTCCTGGTCGACTCTAATACCGCCTTCAACTTCCCAACCGTTTCCATCAATCGTGCACTTGGTCAGGCACTACAAGGTTCAACCGGACAAACCGTTACCGTTGAAACTAAAACGGGCACTGATTACGCCTATTATAACGGTACGTCTATGGCTAGCCCACACGTTGCTGGTGTTGCGGCTTTGGTTTGGAGCCAGCATCCTTCATGTACTGCGGCGCAAATTCGTAATGTATTGAAAGTCACTGCAGAAGATCTAGAAACCTCCGGTCGTGATGATAAGACCGGTTATGGTTTGGTACAGTCAAAGGCAGCGGTAGACTACATCACTAATAACGGTTGTGATGGCTCTGGCTCTGGTGGTGGTACTCAACCCCCTGCGGATGGTGAGTTGCAGAACGGCGTTGCCAAAACCAACCTTTCTGCTTCTACGGGTGAAGCGCTTTACTTCACAATGGAAGTACCTGCTGGAGCAACCGATCTGAACTTTGCGATGAGTGGAGGCAGTGGTGATGCAGATCTTTACGTGAAGTTTGGCTCAAAACCGACCACTACGTCTTATGACTGCCGTCCTTACAAAAATGGTAACTCAGAATCCTGTCCTATCTCTAATGCTCAAGCTGGCACCTATCATGTTATGGTTCGCGCCTACTCCAGCTTCACTGGCGTAAGCCTAACGGGCTCGTTCACCGAAAGCAATGGTGGTGGCGGAGTAGTAGGTGGTTCAGCGTCTGCTGATAACCTCTCGGGTAGTCGACGCGCTTGGAGTCACTACACCGTTGATATTCCTGCGGGAATGTCAACAATGACCGTTACAATGTCGGGTGGCTCAGGTGATGCTGATTTGTATGTGAACTTTGGCTCACAACCTTCGTCATCTAACTACGATTGTCGTCCTTATAAAAGCGGAAATAACGAAACGTGTAGCTTTACTAATCCGAGCTCGGGTAAATGGTACATAAGCTTGTACGGTTACTCATCATACTCAGGTGTGAGTTTGAATGTTGAGTGGAACCCGTAAATTAATTTAGGTGTTATAAAAAAAGCGGCTTATCTAGCCGCTTTTTTGTTATTCGAGCATTCAGTCGTTTCTAAAACTTAACTTGCCTAATAAATTTAGAGAGTCAAATCCAGCGAATTATTACCCAGTTCAAGCTTTAAGTGAGATATCTTTTTGATGATTGAGTCATGGATCATTATTTTGTAAAGAAGTGTGAATATTCACATTTTGTTTTCTAAACTTATGTGCCATTTTCTTTCTTGGTCACTAAACGACCAGATAGGACTACCTAAACTGGAGTTCCAAATCTAACCCTAAACTGCGCAATATAAAGGAAGCCATAAACACAAAATCCTTGCGCAATCCGTAGTACGGTGATCCCACCGGTTGTATTCGCAATGCCTCCTTTATGACCGCTCAGATAGCTGATCGGAGTTTCGCTATACCCGCTATGGATTAAAACGGGTGCAGGGAGGATTTGTAAAACTCCACATTCAATCAAACCAAAGATAAACAGAGGCATATCATGAAAAATAAACCCGCCAAGCTGTTTATGACGACTTTGATTGCTGGAAGCATTTCAGCAGTGTTGGCTCAGTCGCCATATGATTTAAATAATCCCGGGAAAAAATCAATCGCTAGCAAAACTGTCGATCAAATGATCGCCGAAACTCAGGGCGAAAAACGCTACATTGTGAAGTTTAAAAACTCTTCACCCTATACCATTCAAAGCAGTGACGGTCAGATGAAGCTTTCATCTTCTGCACACCGTATGATGAATAAACACGGCGCTCGCGTGAAACGCACATTGCCAGAACATGGAGCTATGGCAGTAATGCTGAACCAAAAAGCGGTTCAAGCATTACAAGCGGACTCTGGTGTGGAATACCTTGAGGAGGATCCAAAACGATTCTTAATGGCGGAAAGTACACCTTACGGAATTACAATGGTTGAAGCCTTGCAGGTGAGCGACGCTAACAGTGGTAACCGGAAAGTGTGTATTGTTGATACAGGTTACGATATTAACCACGAAGACCTTATTTCTAATGGTGTTACCGGTGATGATAATGACGGTAACGGCAATGATACCGGTAACTGGTATAACGACGGACATGGTCATGGCACACACGTTGCCGGAACCATTTCGGCACTCAGTGGAAATGGTGTGGGCGTTGTTGGTGTTAATCGCAGCGGCAATCTAGGTCTACACATCGTTAAAGTATTTAATAATTCAGGTAACTGGGCGTACGGCTCTGATTTGGTAGCGGCGGTTAACCAATGTGTTAATGCAGGATCCAATGTGATCAGTATGAGCCTGGGTGGTTCCGGTTCCAGTACAACGGAACGGAATGCCTTTATCAGCGCATTGAACAACAATGTCTTGTCGATTGCTGCTGCTGGAAATGGTGGTAACAGCAGCTTGTCTTATCCAGCATCTTATGACGAAGTTGTTTCAGTAGCCGCGGTGGATTCCAGCGGTAATCGAGCGTCATTCTCGCAATACAACTCTCAAGTAGAAATTGCTGCGCCAGGGGTAAGCGTAAACTCTACGTTACCTGGCAATAGTTATGCAGCCTGGAGCGGGACTTCCATGGCCACACCTCATGTTTCGGGTGTCGCCGCATTGGTATGGAGCCACTACACATCGTGCAGTGCCGCCCAAATCCGTTCGGCATTAAACGCTACCGCTGAAGATCGTGGATCAGCCGGTCGTGATAACTATTACGGTTGGGGTATTGTCAAAGCTAAGGCAGCGTTCGATTATTTAGCTGCTGGTTGTGACGGCGATGGCAACCCTCCACCTCCACCACCCGGCGATACCGAGTTGACCAATGGGGTTGCCCAAACTGGCCTGTCTGGTGCACAAGGCGATGAAGATCACTTCTACCTTGAAGTACCTTCAGGATCTTCCAATCTTAGCTTTGTACTGACCGGCGGATCGGGTGATGCTGATATGTACGTTAAGTTTGGCTCCAAGCCAACCACATCCAGTTACGATTGCCGCCCTTACCGTTGGGGTAATGAAGAAACTTGTAACTTCAGTACTGCGCAAACCGGTACTTATTATGTCATGTTGCGCGGTTATTCCAGCTATTCAGGAACTTCGTTGACTGGTTCATTCTCAACCGGTGGCGGAGGTAATGGTGGTACATTCAACGAAAGTAACCTGTCTGGAAGCACAGGCAACTGGAAGCACTATACGGTGGACATCCCATCGGGAATGAGTACTTTCGATATTAATATGAGTGGTGGTTCTGGCGATGCGGACTTATACGTACGGCGTGGTTCGCAACCGACTACGTCAGCCTACGATTGCCGTCCTTACCGTTGGGGTAACACTGAAAGTTGTAATTTCAGCAACCCACAATCAGGGACTTGGTATATCAGCGTTCGAGCTTACTCCACTTATTCAGGGGTAAACATTGACGCAGAATGGAAACCATAATCGATTACTGATAATAATCGAACCAGCCGGTTGATTTTCAGCCGGCTTTTTTATAATAAAAAACTACTGTCTCAATACGATTCAGGAAAAAACAGGAAAATTAAAATATTACCGAAATGAAATGATTGTCCAGACACCAGGCTTGCGATCGCACATCTGCTCAAACCCTTAACTTATAACACCATATATAGATGATGCAGTACACCATTATTCAAATTCTAAATTAAAGAGTCTTTCTGTCTCGAACAACCCTCCCCACTACCGGGATTTTCTGTTGAATTGGCGCGGTTAAAAACCTATAATTTGCCGGAATTTTTATAAGTAATTGAGAATAATTCTCAATTACATTGAGTGGCTCGAAAAGTAATTAAGGCAGATCGAATGTCGCCATCGTTAACACAACAAGGACGCTCGATCGCCTATAAATCAGTGGCCGTTCAATTCGGTGTGGTGGTACTCGCATCGATAGCAGCTTTAGTTTGGGGTATTCAGGTTTCGTTGTCGGTGTTCTGTGGTGGAATGATCAGCGTGCTCCCCTCTCTATTGTTTGCTTATAAGGTGTTTCAATACGCAGGTGCACAAGCGGCTCGGCAAGTAATGCGGGCTTTTTATTTAGGTGAAGCATTTAAGTTTATCCTCGCCGTTGTGTTGTTCGTAGTGGTTTTAAAGTGGCTGCCAATATCGGCATTCGCTTGTCTTATTGGTTTTGTGGTAGCTGTGTTGGCGCAAGTAATCGCGCCCTTAATCGTCAAACCCAGCTAATCACGGTACGAAAAATCGGAAGAAGAATATGAGCGCAGAAAGCAGTTCAGGTTATATCAAACACCATTTGCAAAATCTCCAAGTGTGCTCCACCGATCAAGGTTGGGTTTGGAACACCATGGAAAACATGGAGTGTTCAGGAAATTTCTGGACAATCAATGTCGACACCCTCTTCTTTTCTTTCTTCCTAGGTGGTTTGTTTTTATGGATTTTCCGCAGCATCGCGAAAAATGCGTCCATTGATAAACCGGGTCGCATGCAAGCGTTCGTTGAAATGGTGTTTGAGTTTGTCGATACCAATGTTAAAGACACCTTTCATGGTCGCAATAAGCTCATCGCGCCACTAGGGCTCACCATTTTCGTTTGGATTTTCCTGATGAACTTTATGGATTTGATTCCTGTAGATTGGTTACCTGCCATCGCTTCATTAATGGGAATCGAGTATCTTAAAGTCGTTCCGACAACCGACATCAATGCAACGTTTGCCATGTCTCTTTCAGTGTTTGCATTAATCATTTATTACAGCATTAAAATTAAGGGCGTCGGTGGTTTTATTAAAGAACTTACCTTACACCCTTTCAGCAGCTCCAATCCATTGGTTCAAATTTTGTTTATCCCTTTAAACTTAGTGTTGGAAGGTGCGGCCTTTATCGCCAAACCCATTTCCTTGTCACTGCGTTTATTCGGAAACCTTTACGCTGGTGAATTAATCTTCATTCTTATTGCACTTATGGGTTACTGGCAGTTGCCATTACATTTCCCATGGGCGCTGTTGCACTTATTGGTTATCTTCCTGCAAGCCTTCATCTTTATGATGTTGACGACTGTTTACCTCAGTATGGCGCACGAAGATCATTAATCGATTTACCCAATTACTTTTAATTTTAAACATCAATACCTTTTAGTAGGAGAAAATAATGGAAACAGTAATCGGCTTTACCGCAATCGCAGTAGCTATCTTGATCGGTCTGGGCGCTCTGGGCGTTGGTATCGGTATGGGTCTTTTGGGTGGTAAGTTCCTTGAGAGCGCTGCTCGTCAACCTGAATTGGCGCCTATGCTGCAAGTTAAAATGTTCATCGTAGTGGGTCTGCTTGATGCGGTTGCCATGATTGGTGTTGGTATTGCCTTGTTCTTCACTTTCGCAAACCCCTTTATCGGTCAACTTACTGCTGGCGCATAAGCAATAACTCCAACGTCCGTTTATTAAGACAATTCAAGGAGTTTTATCGTGGACTTTAATGCAACTTTAATAGGTCAAACCATCGCGATGATCGTATTTGTGATCTTCACGATGAAATACGTTTGGCCGCATTTAGAAAGCGCGATCACCGAGCGACAAAACAAAATCGCTGAAGGTTTGGCAGCAGCGGAAAAAGGCACTCATGATTTGGAACTGGCAAAAGAAAGCGCCTCCAAAACCATGAAAGAAGCCAAAGCGCAAGCGGCTGAATTGATTGAGCAAGCGAAAAAACGTCACAGCGAAATCGTTGACTCTGCCAAAGATGATGCTCGTGCCGAAGCGGATAAAATCCTCAACGGCGCAAGAGCGGAAATTGAGCAAGAAGTGAATCGAGCGCGTGAGCAGCTTCGTGCGCAATTGGCGACTTTAGCCGTTGCTGGCGCGGAGAAGATTCTCGAACGCAACATCGATGCCGCAGCTCAAAACGACATTGTTGAAAAGCTGGTCGCAGAACTTTAATAAGGGTGGACCATGGCTGAATATACAACAGTAGCGAGACCTTATGCCAAAGCGGCATTCGAGCACGCCATGGCAGCAAATGCATTGGCCCCTTGGTCAGAGATGGTTGGCTTTGCCGCCGCTGTCGTTGCCGATGAGCAAATGCAGGAACTGTTGTCGAGCCCACATTTAACGCGGGAACAACAACAGGATGCCATGTTGAAAGTTTGCGAAGGCAAACTGGATGCTCAAGGACAAAACTTCATTAAGTTATTGTCAAACAATCACCGCTTATTGGCGTTGCCGAAAATTGCAGAAATCTTTGAACATCTGAAAGCCGAGTTTGAGAAAACGGTGGATGCAGAAGTCACTTCTGCCGCAGAGCTGACTGCTGAGCAACAAGATAAGTTAAAACAGAAGCTGGCTTCGAAATTAGGGCGACAGGTCAATATCAATGTAACGGTTGATAGTTCTCTACTGGGTGGCCTGGTCGTAGAAGCTGAAGACATGGTCATTGACGGTTCGGTACGCGGTAAGCTTGCCAAGCTGTCAGAGACGCTGAAAGTATAAAAGGAATCCAGAGCATGAGTGTGCAACTGAATCCATCTGAAATCAGCGAGCTGATCAAACAACGTATTCAAGAATTTTCCGTTGTTTCAGAAGCTCGTAATGAAGGCACTATCGTCAGCGTTTCTGACGGTATTTTACGAATTCACGGTCTGGCCGACGTTATGCAAGGTGAGATGATCGAACTTCCGGAAGGTCGTTACGGTCTGGCTCTTAACCTTGAGCGTGACTCGGTTGGTGCCGTAGTATTGGGTGACTACTCAGGAATTGTTGAAGGTCAAAAAGCCAAATGTACTGGCCGTATTCTTGAAGTGCCTACCGGCGAATGCATGTTGGGTCGCGTGGTTGATGCCTTAGGTAACCCAATCGACGGTAAAGGTCCTATCGAAGGTGCAACCTACGCACCGGTAGAAAAAGTAGCGCCTGGTGTTATCTCTCGACAATCGGTTTCACAACCTGTGCAAACCGGTATTAAATCCATCGATGCTATGATCCCGGTAGGTCGTGGTCAGCGTGAGTTGATCATCGGTGACCGTCAAACCGGTAAAACCGCAATCGCTATCGACGCTATCATCAACCAGAAAGGTACCGGCGTTAAATGTATCTACGTAGCGGTTGGGCAAAAAGCATCAACGATTGCGAGCATCGTACGCAAGCTGGAAGAGCATGGTGCCATGGCGCATACCGTTGTGGTAGCGGCTGCGGCGTCTGATTCAGCAGCATTGCAATACATTGCACCTTTCGCTGGTTGTTCGATGGGTGAATACTTCCGTGACCGCGGTGAAGATGCCTTAATCGTATACGATGACTTGACCAAGCAAGCCTGGGCTTATCGTCAAATTTCTTTGTTGTTGCGTCGTCCTCCGGGTCGTGAAGCTTACCCTGGTGACGTATTCTACTTGCATTCACGTTTGCTTGAGCGTGCCGCGCGAATCAATGCTGAACACGTTGAAAAGATCACTGATGGAAAAGTAAAAGGTAAAACCGGTTCATTAACCGCGCTGCCTATCATCGAAACTCAGGCCGGTGACGTATCGGCATTCGTACCGACCAACGTCATTTCCATCACCGATGGTCAGATTTTCCTTGAAACCGATCTGTTCAACTCTGGTATCCGTCCTGCGGTTAACGCCGGTTTGTCGGTTTCTCGTGTGGGCGGTGCCGCACAAACCAAGATCATCAAAAAGCTGGGTGGTGGTATTCGTCTGGCCTTGGCACAGTATCGAGAACTGGCAGCGTTTGCACAGTTCGCATCTGACCTCGACGATGCGACACGCGCACAGTTAGAGCATGGTCAACGTGTTACTGAGTTGATGAAACAGAACCAATACTCACCGATGTCGGTTGCGGAAATGGGGGTTTCTCTTTACGCAGCAGAAAAAGGTCACTTGAAAGACGTCGAGTTAGACAAGATTGGTGATTTTGAATCCGCTTTGATTGATTACATGAACAATCAAGAAAAAGCATTGATGGATAAAATTAACGCATCTGCCGATTACAACGATGAAATCGCGGCTGCGTTAGAAGAAGCCGTCACGAAATTCAAATCAACTCAAACCTGGTAATTTGTTTTGAGGGAAGCTCGCTTCCCTCAAAACTTACTGAGAGTAACAGGAAAAGAATATGGCCGGCGCTAAAGAGATTAGAACCAAAATTGGGAGTATTAAAAACACCCAAAAAATCACCAGTGCCATGGAAATGGTAGCAGCCAGTAAGATGCGTAAAGCTCAAGATCGCATGGCCGCTACTCGTCCCTACGCCAAACGCATTCGAAGTGTTATCGGCCACATTGCGCGTGGTAACACCGAATATCAGCATGCTTTTATGAAAGAGCGAGAAGCAAAGCGTGTTGGCTTTATCATTGTTTCGACCGACCGTGGTCTGTGTGGTGGATTGAACATTAATTTGTTCAAAAAAGCCCTAGGTGAAATGAAACAATGGAGCGAGCAAGGTGCCGAGATCGACTTGTGCTTGATCGGCTCCAAGGCGTTAGCGTTTTTTAAACGTTTTGGCGGAAATGTGGTTGCGCAAGCAAGTCAACTAGGGGATGCTCCGCAGGTTGCCGACTTAATCGGTGCGGTGAAAGTCATGCTTGATGCTTATAACGAAGGTCGCATCGATCGTTTGTTTTTGGCATCCAATGATTTCGTTAACACGATGACTCAATCCCCCACCGTTGAACAAATGTTGCCCATCGTTCCCAGTGAAGATGATGAACTGAAGCACCACTGGGATTATATATATGAGCCTGATGCTAAGTCACTGCTCGAAGTTTTATTCACTCGATACATTGAATCTCAAGTGTATCAAGGTGTGGTGGACAACTTGGCCTGTGAACAGGCCGCTCGTATGGTAGCTATGAAAGCGGCATCGGATAACGCTGGTGAGCTTATCGACGAATTGCAACTGGTATACAACAAAGCCCGTCAGGCGGCGATCACGCAAGAGCTTTCCGAGATCGTTGCAGGCGCGGCTGCGGTATAGCGGCACAAGAATTAAATATTGGTTAAGAGGACTGTGATATGAGCAGTGGTAACATTGTAGAAATTATCGGTGCGGTAATTGACGTGGAATTTCCACGTGACAATGTACCCAAGGTATACGACGCCTTGAACGTGGACAACAGCGAAATTGTCCTGGAAGTTCAGCAACAACTCGGTGACGGAGTTGTGCGTTGTATCGCCATGGGTTCATCCGATGGTATGAAACGCGGTATGTCCGTACAAAACACTGGTAACCCGATTCAGGTTCCAGTCGGTAAAGAAACTCTTGGACGTATTATGGACGTTCTGGGTAACCCGATTGATGAGAAAGGTCCTATCGGTGAACAGGAACGCATGGCGATCCACCGTAAGGCACCTTCTTATGAAGAACAGGCGGCAACTAACGAATTGTTAGAAACAGGCATCAAGGTTATTGACCTGGTTTGTCCGTTCGCCAAGGGGGGTAAGGTTGGTCTGTTTGGTGGTGCCGGTGTTGGTAAAACCGTAAACATGATGGAGCTGATCCGAAACATCGCTATTGAGCACTCGGGTTATTCTGTGTTTGCCGGTGTGGGTGAGCGTACTCGTGAAGGGAACGACTTCTACCACGAAATGACCGACTCCAACGTTATCGACAAAGTATCTCTGGTATACGGTCAGATGAACGAACCACCGGGTAACCGATTACGTGTTGCGTTGACCGGTTTAACCATGGCGGAAAAGTTCCGAGATGAAGGTCGTGACGTTCTGCTGTTTATCGATAACATTTATCGTTACACACTCGCAGGAACCGAAGTATCGGCACTGTTGGGTCGTATGCCATCTGCGGTAGGTTATCAGCCAACTTTGGCAGAAGAGATGGGTGTACTACAAGAGCGTATCACATCCACAAAAACCGGGTCGATTACGTCTATCCAAGCGGTATACGTACCTGCGGATGACTTGACCGATCCTTCACCAGCGACCACCTTTGCTCATTTGGACGCGACCGTTGTATTGTCTCGTCAAATCGCAGAATTGGGTATCTACCCTGCGGTTGATCCACTGGACTCAACGTCTCGTCAGCTTGACCCTCTGGTAATTGGTCAGGAACATTATGAAGTTGCCCGTGGTGTGCAATCGGTATTGCAGCGTTATAAAGAGCTGAAAGATATCATTGCGATTTTGGGTATGGACGAGCTTTCGGAAGAAGACAAGCAAGTGGTCGCTCGTGCACGTAAAATTCAGCGCTTCTTATCTCAGCCATTCTTCGTTGCTGAGGTATTCACCGGATCACCAGGAAAATACGTGCCTTTAAAAGAAACCATCAGTGGTTTTAAAGGTATATTAAATGGTGAATACGATCATCTGCCCGAGCAAGCTTTCTACATGGTAGGTAGCATTGAAGAAGCAGTTGAAAAAGCAAAAAGTCTTTAAGGCTTGTAAACTATAAGGGATGAAGAAAATGCCATATACGTTTCATCTCGATATCGTCAGTGCCGAAGAAGAAATTTTCTCCGGCACGGTAGATATGCTGGTTGCAACAGGCGAGCTGGGTGAACTGGGTATTGCACCTGGTCATGCGCCGCTGCTCACTACCCTAAAACCGGGTCCGGTGAAGGTAACCAAGCATGGTGGCGACGAAGAGTTTTATTATGTATCCGGCGGCATGCTGGAAGTGCAGCCCCATGTGGTAACGGTACTGGCTGACACCGCAGTACGCGCGACTGATGTGGACGAAGCTGCAGCAATGGAAGCGCAAAAAGCTGCAGAGCAGGCATTGAAAGATCAATCCGCTGAGATTGAATACTCGAAAGCCGCTGCGGAACTGGCTGAAGCTGTGGCTCAGCTGAGAACGTTACAGGCTATCCGCAAAAAAGCGGGCAAATAGTCTACCCATCACAGTCCATTTTAAGGGAGGCTCGCCTCCCTTTTTTGCTTTGGTGAGTCCTGCCTATTCCAATTAGTGGGTATATCAGGCAAGATTACTCATTGCTAAATTGGCATGAATATTAAGCGTTAAACAGGGAATCATAATGGGGTTAAGCGTTATTATCCTGGCTGCGGGTCAAGGCACTCGCATGCGTTCATCTCTACCTAAAGTTTTGCATCCTATTGCTGGCAAACCTATGTTGCAGCACGTGATTGATACCAGCAAAAGCATGCGAGCGGATCGCATTTTTGTGGTTTACGGCCACGGTGGTGATAAGGTTAAGCAGGCAATTGACGATCCGTCGATCACTTGGGTTGAGCAGAGTGAGCAATTGGGCACTGGTCATGCTGTGGATCAGGTCAGCCCTCATTTGAATGCTGAAGATGACGTGTTAATTCTTTATGGTGATGTTCCACTGATCCATCAGGATACGCTATTTGAACTGAAAAGCATTCGTGAGCCAAACGGTATTTCTCTCCTTACGGTTACCCTCAATGATCCAACCGGTTACGGTCGGATCATGCGTAACGAACAAGAACAAGTGATAGGTATCGTCGAACAAAAAGACGCTAACGTTGAACAGTTGGCGATTAACGAAGTCAATACGGGAATTTTGTCAGCCAATGGCGGTCAGTTAAGGGACTGGTTGTCTAGACTGGGTAACAACAACGCCCAGGGCGAATATTATTTAACGGACGTAATAGGTTTTGCTGCAAAGGATGGTCAATCGATAGTTACCGCTTCTCCTCACAACTCGAATGAAGTGGAAGGCGTGAATAACCGGCTACAATTGGCGGCGCTTGAGCGGGCATATCAGTTACAATGTGCCGAAGATTTGTTGGCTGGCGGAGTAACTTTAATCGATCCTAATCGATTCGATATTCGAGGCAAATTAACGGTAGATCCCGATGTAACCATCGACGTCAATGTCATCATTGAGGGCCAGGTTACGATCCGCAGTGGCGCGTATATTGGCGCCAACTGTATTTTAAAAGACTGTGAAATTGGCGCCGACTCCTGGATAAAGCCCAACAGCATTGTTGAAGAAAGTCAGGTGGGCGAAGCCTGTACGGTTGGTCCTTTTGCTCGGTTAAGGCCGGGAACTCAGTTAAAAAATGATGCTCATATCGGCAATTTTGTTGAGGTGAAAAAGTCGGTCATCGGAAATGGAAGTAAAGCCAATCACCTCGCTTATATCGGTGACGCTGAAATTGGTGATGCTGTGAATGTGGGTGCTGGTACCATCACCTGTAATTACGACGGTGCGAACAAGCACAAAACCATTATTGAAGATAACGCCTTTATAGGTAGTGATACCCAACTGGTCGCGCCCGTTACTGTAGGCCGTGGTGCTACGATTGGCGCAGGTAGTACTATTACTCGCGATGTCAGTGCGGGTGCCTTGTGTATATCACGAGTGAAACAAAAAGAAGTTGCCGACTGGCAACGTCCGGTTAAAACCAAGTAACAGAGATCTATTGGAGTAAATCAACATGTGTGGAATCGTGGGAGCCGTGGCTCAAAGGGATGTGGTCGAAATCTTGATTGAAGGACTTCGCCGTTTGGAATATCGCGGTTATGACTCTGCCGGCGTTGCCGTTTTAAACAACAATGAAGTTCAACGAATTCGACGTTTGGGTAAGGTGAAAGAACTGTCGGATGCAATCGAAATATCACCGGTACCGGGCAGTACGGGTATTGCTCATACTCGTTGGGCAACCCATGGTGAACCGAGCGAAGTTAATGCTCACCCCCATGTTTCTGGTAGTGATATAGCGGTTGTTCACAATGGCATTATCGAAAATCACGAATCGCTACGTGAACAATTAAAATCCAAAGGCTATCAGTTTGTCAGTGCAACCGATACTGAGGTAATTGCTCACCTGGTTGCTGAAGAATACAAAACCATAAAAGATTTATTAGCCGCGGTGCAAAGCGCCGTTAAGCAACTTGAAGGTGCCTATGGTGCCGTCATCATGCATCGCGAGCTGCCAGATCAACTAATCGTCGCGCGCTCTGGCAGTCCTCTGGTTGTCGGTCGTGGCATTGGAGAAATGTTTGTTGCTTCCGACCAGCTGGCCTTGCTTCCGGTTACTCGTCAATTTCTTTATTTGGAAGAAGGTGAAGTGGCTCGTGTTTCTCGTACATCGCTGGAAATTTTTGATCAAAACGATCAACCCGTTATTCGGGAATTCGAAGAGTCTGCCATTCAACACGATGCGGGTGATAAAGGCCCCTATCGTCATTACATGTTGAAAGAAATTTACGAACAACCCGATGCCGTCAGCAATACACTGGAAGGCAGAGTTCGAAACGGCAGCATCAGCAGTGAAATTTTCGGTGTGAATGCCAAAGAAATATTCCAAAAGTTAGAAGCCGTTCAAATTGTTGCTTGCGGTACGTCGTATCACGCTGCCATGGTAGCTAAATATTGGTGTGAATCATTAGCCAATGTACCGTGTCAGGTGGAAATTGCCAGCGAATACCGCTACCGCAAAAGCTTTACTCCAAATAACGCACTGTTTATCAGTATTTCTCAGTCTGGAGAAACCGCTGATACCTTGGCTGCGTTGCGTTTAGCAAAAGAAAAAGGCTTTATGTCATCGTTGACCATTTGTAATGTACCAGGTTCTTCATTAGTACGTGAATCGGATCTGGCCTTTATGACGCGCGCAGGTGCGGAAATTGGCGTTGCGAGCACTAAAGCATTTACCACGCAATTAGCAAGTTTGCTGATGCTGGTGACCTGCATCGCCAAAGAAAAAGGCATGCCCGACCAACAATTGCAAGCGTTAGTTGCTTCTATCGAAGCAATTCCTAGAGAGATTAGAGAGTGTTTGGCGCACGATGAAGCGATTTCACAGTTAGCCGAAGATTTCTCAGAAAAACATCACAGCTTGTTTTTAGGTCGTGGTGATCAGTACCCTATTGCGATGGAAGGGGCTTTGAAACTGAAAGAAATTTCATACATTCACGCTGAAGCGTATGCGGCGGGCGAATTGAAACACGGTCCTTTAGCGTTGATTGATCATGAAATGCCAATCGTGGTTGTGGCTCCGCAAAACGAACTTTTGGAAAAATTAAAGTCTAACATGGAAGAAGTTCGAGCGCGCGGTGGTCAACTCTATGTTTTCGCCGACTCCAACGCTTCATTTAAAGAAGAAGATGGCGTAAAGTTGGTTCCAATTGCTTCTCAGCATATAGTTACTGCACCTATTATTTTTACCATCCCGCTGCAATTATTAAGCTACCACGTCGCCGTGATCAAAGGCACCGATGTGGATCAGCCACGAAATCTCGCGAAATCTGTCACTGTGGAGTAACGCATGCAAGGCATAAAACAAATATTTACTTCTTTTTTTCTGCTGGTTGTTTTTTCCATTTCGGCTCAGGCTATTGAGCTGGAAGAAGGTGTTCATTACGATGTCGTCACGGCGAAAAAGAGCGACAAAAAGGTTGTATCCAACTATTTTAATTACGGCTGTCCGGGTTGCTTTAAATCTGAGCCATTGGCCAAATCCATTGCCAGCGCCTTGCCAGAAGGCGCCAGCTTTAACCATGTACCTTTTGAAAACCACGCAGGATGGCGCATTTATGTAGAGGCTTTCTATATTGCCGAAATGTTGAACCTTGGCGATGAGGCGCACGATGTCATTTTCCATCAAGTTCATGTTGAAAAAAAAGCAATTGCCAACAAAGCACAATTGAAAGAGCTTTTTGTAAAAATGGGCGCCGACGCCAAAAAGTTTGATCAGGCGGCCAATTCTTTTCAACTTGACTCTAAAATGCGCCTGGCCAAAAAGAAAGCGATTGCACATAAAGTGTTATCAACTCCAACGTATGTAGTTAATGATCACTATCGCGTTAATACTCGTGCTTTTAGAACCAATGAGGATTTAATTGCCGGCATTCTCGATTTAATTCAGCGCTAACGCTATACCTAATCCTCCTCTTATTGAGGAGGATTAACATTCTGTAACACCCCGCCGTAACTTTCTTCAATTCGATTAAAACTAATTTGTCATTCTGTTCGACCAAGTGGTTGAAACCGAGTATTTGGAGGGAGTTTCTTTATGAGTTATTTGAATCGTTATTTTTTGGCTTCACTTATCGTAGTAGCATCAACTTTTGCTAAAGCTGATACTAGTGGCTGTGATTTTGACATTCCGTACGACATTAATATTGATCATCGTGTGATTGAAATTAATGATGACGCAATTGAAGTCATTAAAATTGACCAAGACAATCAACTGTTTATCCGTGGCGAAAAACAATCGCTCAATACGTCGCAACAACGCCTTGTGAATGAGCTGGGCGATCGTTATCGCGCATTGGTGCCTGCAATCGCAGGCATCGTGGGTGAAGCCGCTGAAATAGGCATCAAAGCTGCGGCGCTTACACTCCATTCTCTTTTCATTGACGACCCTAAGTTTGTCGACACATTGTTGGTAAAACTTGAAGGTATCAGTGAAAAAATTAAATTGAAGGTTAATGAACAACATTTCGGTGGAAAAGCATTCAATAAAAATGGAATCGATCCGTTAATTGAACAAGAAATTGAAAGTGTTGTAGAGGAAGCCATCTCCAAAGCCAGTTTTAAAACCATTTTTAACGCCATTGGACAGGTATTAAGCGGTGATGAAGAAGAAATCAGGGATCTGGAGTTTCGTATGGAAATGTTTAGTAAAGACCTGGAAGCAACGATTGAAGCTGAAGCTGACAGTCTTGAACTGGAAGCTGAGCAGTTGTGCAGACAGTTGAAACAATTGGATAAAACAGAAACTCAATTACAACTGCAGATGGCCCGTTTTAGCAATATCAATATTATTCGAATGGAGTAACCGATTAAAGACGAAATAAGCTGGTTTGTGCTGCTCTTGCAATAAATTGTTTATAATAAACGACTGGTGCACTGATTAGTAAGAACACACTCCGTCGTATATGACTGAAAAAAAAGAACGTTCACAACCATTAAAAGCCCGCATATTAACCGGATTAATTCGGCTTATCTCTTGGCTGCCCTTTCCACTTGTACGTGGAATAGGTGCAGTGTTCGGGTTGCTTACCTCTATGGTGGAATCGCGCTCGTTGCAGGTGGCACGTATCAATATTCAAAAGTGTTTTCCCGAACTGAACCCAACGGATCAGGTAAAGCTGTTACGCCGGAGCTGTATCCATTCCGGTATGGTCTTTTTTGAATCTTGTTGGATCTGGTTGCGGGGTAAAAACGATATAAAGCGGCGAGTACACAGTGTTGACGGATTCGAGTTGGTCGAAACAGCTCTGGGAAAGGGTAAAGGGGTTATTTTAACCGGTCCGCATCTTGGAAATTGGGAAGCGCTATTAGCCTGGGGTGGGATGACTCTGCCCTCTTCTTGTATGTATCGTACGCCTAAAATTGTTGAGCTGGATCCTTTGATTCGCAAGGCTCGACAAAAATCGGGAGTCGAATTAATTGTTGGCGAACGCAGCAGCGTAAGGCAAATGTTGAAAACGTTGAAGTCAGGCCATTGTTTTATGTTGCTTTCGGATCAAAATCCAGCAAAAAACAGTGGTGTGTTTGCCCCTTTTTTTCACTACCCTGCCTACACAATGGTGTTAATACAACGACTGATAGAAAAGACTGGCGCGGAACTACTATTCTTTCACGCAGAGCGCGACCGCGACGGCTTTACGATAAAAATACGTCAATTCCCCATCGACAGAAATGAACACGATCCTGTGGCGTTTGCTACACAGTTAAATTTAGGCTTAGCGGAGCAAATTCGCAGCTGCCCAGAGCAATTCGAATGGACTTATCGACGTTATCGCCCGCAACCAGAAGGTGATGGCCCGGTTTATGAAAACCTATGAAAGGAATACTTCAAACTTGTGTAGCGCTTTTTAGTGTTTTACCACTCACTGTAAATCGCTGGTTTGGTCGCCAAATTGGCAAGATTATTTACTACACGAAATCACGTCACTGCCGAACCATTATTCGCAATTTGGAGCATTGCTTTCCTACGATGCCTGAGATTCAGCGAAAGGACATTTGTTATCAAAGCTGTTTGATGTCGGGTATGGTGATCACTGAATCTATCTGGCTTTGGCGACGATCTATTGAAGACATAGCAAAGACGATAGAAGCCGTCAACGGCAAAGAGCTCATGGATGACGCCATGGCTACTGGTCACGGTGTATTATTAACTGGGCCCCACTGTGGTAGTTGGGAACTGATCACTTTCTGGTGCGGGTTGCATTACGACACGGCGGCCATGTATCGCAATGTAAAAATTGATTACCTAGAACAACTGATCCGAAAAGGGCGTGAAAAAACCGGCGCTAGAATGATCAGTGGTGAGCGCAAAAATGCTCGGGCAATTTTACATCATTTAAAACAAGGTAAAGTGTTTATTGTCCTCTCGGATCAGGAACCTGAAAAAGGCAGCGGAGTCTATGCGGGCTTTTTTGGTCGCCCCGCTTATACCATGACTTTGCCACAAAAGCTGGCACAAAAAACATCCGCTAAAATTTTGCTGTTTATTGTCGAGCGAACAAAAAAAGGTTTTATAGTCAATATTCGAGAACCGAAATCCCTGGACTGTATGCAAGAGTCCGTCTATTTCGCTGAGTCGCTCAATGGCAATATCGAAACGATCATTAAAGCAAATATGGCGCAGTTTCAATGGGGTTACAAGCGGTTCCGATCCCCTCCCGATGGCGATTACGATTTCTATCCGGAATAAGGCCAATTAACAATAAATATTCGCTGAAAAGAGATATCGGTCATTGTAAAAACTCGACGGACCAAGTTTTAAAAAAGTCTAACACTTTCCGTACCGAGTTAATCAAATCTAGGTTCTTTACTTAGCTTTATCGACTCCGCTCCACAAAATTACTCGAGCAGTGATCGATTTTATTATGTGAATATTCACAAACTTTTCGCTTATTTGTGTTATTTCCACGAAAGTTTTTAAAATAGTTAATATTCACTTTAGCTATTTCGCGAATTCTCGATAAGTTCACAAAATCAAATACTGAATTTGAAAGATAATTAACCTACGTTACGTTTATTAAGTTTTAGTTTATGCACGCCAAGCATTGTATGAATCAACACGTTATTACCTGGGTTGCTTTTATTCTTTTACTCACCGCTTGCAGCCAGGAACCGGTAGCATCCGAAAAAATACCGAACATTCCAATTAACAATCTTCTTCAAACGACAAATAACGCCATAACTTTAAACGTTTCGCAAAAAGTGATCATTAACGATGGTGAACAAGAAAAGTGGCGGGTCATGTTAGGGCGCATCGATGCCAAATCTGCACATATAGAAATCACTTCCGATAAAGTTCAGCAATGGCTTTATTTTAAACAACCGGGAACTTACCCGTTAACACTTGAGTCTGTGAGCGGCACTTCCTCAGGCGAGCCCAATATACTTCGTCATCAAATATTGGTGACGGTTCAGAACACTCAACCATCAGGTAACTAAATCATGCAAACCAAGCAAAAATACCTTGCTTCCGCCTTGGTCGCTACTTTACCTCTCAGTTATTTTGCTCATCAGCAAAGCTACACCGAGCAATGCGGCTATGTGCTTGATAGCACTCAATTTGAATTGATCAGCACTATTGATGAAGAAACTCAGTCGCGACTGCGCAGAGAACGTTCAGTCGATGCCGCTGACATCTGTGGTATGCCAACTGAATTGTTGGCTAAGTCATTACGACGATTGGAGCAGCCTAAACCGGATCATCCGGGTGAAGCCATTAGCTTCCGTTACCAACAACAGATAAGTGAAGACGGTCAGTTGAACTCAAAAAACTGGCGTCAGGCTCGAGAACAAGTAAAACAGGCTTTGTTGCGTAAAAAGCTGGACGCAGGAATTGACTCGAACAATTGGGAGTCGATAGGACCGGGAAATATCGGCGGTCGCATACGTTCGTTGGCGTTCGATCCAGACAACAATCAACGCATTTACGCTGGTGCGGTAGCTGGCGGTGTTTGGTTGACCGAAAATGGGGGGCAGTCTTGGGCGCCCACCGACGACTTTATGGCGAACCTTTCGGTCAGCACCCTCATTGTCGACCCGAACAACAGTAACGTACTTTACGCGGGTACCGGGGAAGGTACTTTCAATTCGGACCAAGTGCGTGGTTTGGGAATTTTTAAATCGACGGATAAAGGTGAAACTTGGACTCAGTTGGCCTCAACCAATGATGACTTTGATTTTTATTGGGTAAATCGGCTAACCATGATGCCCGATTCCAGTCGATTGGTTGCGGGTACGCATACCGGTATATGGGTCTCTGACAATGGCGGCGTCGATTGGTCACAAGCGTACAATGGAAGAATTTTCGATGTCGATGCCCACCCTACCAATTCGAATCTTTTGGTTGCGGGTGGCCGTGGTGTTGCCCTTTACTCAACCGATGGTGGTGACTCTTGGCAAGCGGCCAGTGGTTTGGTTGCGGGTGAAGGTCGAATAGAAATTGCGTATTCTCGAGGTACACCTTCTGTTGTTTACGCTTCCGTAAACATTAACAGTGGTGAAGTATGGAAGAGTACCGATGGTGGTCAAACGTTTGCTCGGGTGAATACCGGGGAAAACTACCTTGGAAGGCAAGGTTGGTACGATAACGCGCTTTGGGTCGACCCCACCAATAGCGATCACATTATTGTTGGCGGTATTGATCTCTGGCGCAGTACCAATGGCGGCGTAACGCTCAATAAAATCAGTACTTGGTGGGCGGCACCTAACTCAGCTCATGCCGATCACCATTTTATCATCGAGCACCCGGATTATGATGGTGATACGAATCGACAGGTATTTTTTGCCAACGATGGCGGTGTGTATACCGCACCGGACATAACTGTTGCTGAGCACAACCAAGGTTGGCAAGAGCTGAATAATCAACTGGCCATAACCCAGTTTTATGGTATGGGCGTTGCTCCCGATGGCACGGTCGTCGGGGGGACACAGGATAACGGTACGCTGGTTTATAAGGGTGACAGTGAAGGTTGGACCGATACATTTGGTGGTGATGGTGGCTGGTCGGCAGCGGATCCCACCGATTCGGATTACTTGTACGGCGAATACGTTTACCTTCGGATCCACCGCAGTACTAATGGCGGTATTTACAGTGATTACATTTACGATGATCGGATGGACGACAACGCCAATTTTATCGCGCCTTTTATTCTTGATCCGAATAATCCGAATCGATTATTAGGCGGCTCGGACGAGTTATGGGTTAGCGATAATGCTAAGGCTAGCGATCCCAGTTGGCGATCGATCAAAGCACCCATTGCTTCAGGTTCGCGTATCAGTGCAATTGCTGTTGCGCCTGGGAACAGTAATATTATCTACGTGGGGTACAATGACAGCAGCCTTTATAAAACCAGCAATGGTACCGATGCGAACCCGATTTGGGATGATGTGAGCGGGGTATTACCACAACGTTATTTAATGCGGATAGCGATTGATCCGAATGATAACGAGGTCGTTTATGCCTCTTTTGGTGGGTATAACTCGGGTAATCTTTGGAAGTCAGTTGACGGTGGAGCTTCGTGGGAAAACCACTCGACCAATTTACCGCCAGCGCCGATCAGAACCATTGCGATAAAGCCCAATGAAACTCATTTTGTGTATGTGGGAACCGAAGTGGGGATCTTTTCCAGTGAAAATGCTGGTGAAAGCTGGAGTTTGGAAAACGATGGTCCAGCCAATGTGTCTGTCGATGAATTGGTGTGGGGTGATCACGACACGCTTTACGCCGCAACGCATGGCCGTGGTATTTTCCGAATTGTTGTCAGCGGTCTGTCTTTCGACCAATTAACCGACGTACAACTCTCAACGGAACAAATCAGTAACACGCAAACCATCGCGGGGCTCAGTGGTGCAACTAACCTATCAATTTCCGGGGGCGAATACTCTCTTGGTTGTGATGGCAACTTTACCAGTGACAGCACGACCGTAAACAACGACGACACGATTTGTTTACGGCACACCAGCGCCGATGATTATTGGACACAAGTCATTACATCATTGACCATTGGTGGTCGCAGCTACGAGTTTCGATCGCGAACCATTCCAGATACAACGCCCGATGCCGTATCGTTTGATCCCGTTAGCGACGTTGCGCGAGGCAGTCAACAAACTTCCAACAGTGTGACCATCTCGGGTATTACGCAAAGTGCAAATATTTCGGTCGCAAATGGCGAATATTCCATTAACTGTAATTCAAACGGATTTACGGCTGCATCCGGAAGCATCCATCTGGGTCAATCGCTTTGTTTGCGTCACACGGCTTCCAATGAGCATTTTGATGAAGTGACAACCACAGTGACGGTCGGTGAAAGCAGTTTTGAATTTACATCAACCACTTTACCTGACACCACACCAGATAACTTCAGTTTTAATACCATTAACGATGTGTTGATTGAGTCTGAGCAAATTTCTTCGAGCGTTACGGTGAGTGGTATTCAGGTTTCTGTACCGATTTCTGTGGTTAACGGCGAGTACGCACTCAATTGCAACAGCAATAACTTTACTTCTGCCAGTGGAGAAATTGCGCCCAATCAAAGTGTTTGTGTTAAACACACCGCGTCTTCTGATTATTTAACGGATACGGTTACAACATTAAATGTTAATGGTGTGGAAGGTTCTTTTGTTTCGACCACCAGTGCCGATAAAACGCCCGATGATTTCAGCTTTACAGCCATCGAAGACGTGGAAGTCAATACTCCGCAAGTGTCGAATGCGGTAACCATTAACGGCCTCGGTATTGCGGTCGACATTTCGGTGAGTGGCGGCGAGTATAGTATTGGCTGTACGGATATCTTTACGAACGCAATTGGAACCATCACAAATGGTGAAAGTGTGTGTGTGCGACACACGAGTTCTGAGAGTTTTTCGACAGTTACTGAAACCACCGTTAATGTTGGGCGTGGTAGTGCAACTTTTCAGTCTACGACAAAAACGGCACCACCCAGTGATTCTGGCGGCGGGAGTACGAGTATAATCTGGTTACTACTTGGGTTTTCATGGATGATTCGAAACCGCATGGATAAACAGTAAAGCGATGTGTGAAAACGCCAGATTACTATCTGGCGTTTCTATTTTTAGCCCAGTCGTTGCAGAAAATTAAGGCTTCATTCCAAAACGAACGGTTTAGAGTAATGAAATGCTCCCGGTACTGGGATCGACCTCAAACTCCAGTATATTGCTATCGAAAAGTGATTCATTCTGCGCTTGAGCTTCTAACTCCGAAGCATCATTAGGATCAGTGACGACTTGATCGATAACAATATGGAATTGGGTTGGACCATTCGCCCAACCGACCACACGCAGTGTGTAAGTCTGGCCCGGTGTTACCGTACTACCGACTTGTTCATTCGGGCCTAAGTTGCCGGATGTGGATAACACCTGTCCTTCTTCGTTCAATAATTTAAAATCCAAATCAGGATAAGCGCCGCCAATTTCAGGATCGGCAGAAAGTGTTGCGATCACCTGTTTGGCACTATCCAGTGCAGTAAAGTGAACGTCAACATAGTCAACACCGTCGACGAGTTCTAAATCGGTGGTGCCGACTACGACCAAACCACTGCGTCTTTCATAGGCGTGATACACCACTTCTCTATCAGCTCCCGGCGAGGTATCGATCGGTGACTGTTGACCATTGGCCGCAATAGCTTGACCTTCAAGTGCAGCATTAACCCGAGCTTTAAATGTGAAAAGTTGAGCGTTAGGATTATTAAAACTTAAACGACGAGCGGAAGACGGCTCACCTTGCGCCATGGAATCTGTGTAGACAAACAACGCAGGATCTTGGTCGTTACCGACGCCCTCATTGTCCGCGTTAGCGACCGTAACATTGGGATCGCTGATCGAGTAAATTTCAAAGTGAACGGGCCCGTAAATAATTTCGTTGCTGGCGTTTTCTAAGACTTGGTTAAAACTCATCAATCCGTTATCCAGTGAAATATCACTGATACGCGTTTGAATATGTGCCGAGACGTTGCTTGGGTTTAAGACCGTCTTCGCGGTTCCCGATAAATCGGAAAATCCAATTTGTCCGTTGGCATTCACGGAAAAAGCACGCACTATGTATTGATAGTCTAACTCAGATAACCCTTGGCCACTTCCTCGCCCGTATCCTTGTCCGTGGTCAATAAACTCGTTTGCACCATCGACGACAAACTCTACGTGTGTGTAACCGTTAAAGCGTTGGTCGCCGTCGATGTACTCTCTTCCTGTTACCCCTTCGAATAAACGCGCAGGACTGTTCCCTTTTCGCTTCAGAATTTGATAACCCAATGCTTGCGGAACCGGCTGCCAACGGATTGTTATCGAGTCGGTTCCGGTGATATCGGCAATAACGGACTGTGGCGTTTCGGGCCCCGGTTGGTTGGCTGTAAAATCACTCACTGCGGTTGAAATCATTTGAACACCGCCTAAAGGCGCTTCGGCATTTTTACCCAGCTCACGAGCCGCAAACACTCTTTCTATTAACGCATGATGCTGCCCTTTTGAATTTAGGTCGACAGGGTTTTCAGGATAAAGAATGGCATCGGCAAGCAATACGGCATCTCGTGCTTTAACAAACGTGTCGGGTGAAACCGTGCCTAATACGTACATAGAACCAAGGAAAATTCGCTCCCAGGTTTCTTTTCCACGACTCGTCGGATCGGTCGGTTCTCCGGTTACGGCGTCGGGGCGATGAAACTCTAACTGCGGATATTGCACGAGCATAATTTCGCGCAGATCCCACATGGCTCCGGCATAAATTTCGCCGTCGCGATGAACTTCGAATGTGTTATCTCGTGTTCCCAGCTGCGAATAACGCAATTGACTTTGCCCACTGCGTATAAATTCGAAAGAGTCGGGATCGACGTTATTTTCAACCAAGTATTCACGTAATTTACAGGCATTGACCGGATACGTTCCCAAGTCCGGTGTTTCGCCGATCGTGTACGCCCATAAGTCGGCTTGCCCTTCATTCAAAGCTCCGCCTTCGGGTGAACCTTCAAATCCAGCAATGGGCGTAATGGTGGCGTGAGTGCCTTCATGAATCGGTACACTGAAATCAATGGCCAAATTATTCAATAAATACCCATGGCCGTAAAATGTTGGATTCACTACCACCTCCTGGCCGTTAACGGTTTCCGACAATGGGATAGCAAATGCGTTATCCAGTCCCATCAATTTCGCAAGAAACTCCGGGTCATTGACATCTTGTGGTGGCGATAAAACGTTAGGAATATGAACGACACCTAACAGAGGCGCTGCTTCATTTGGGTATTGATTGGGAAAGTCACCCGAACCAATACCACGACTGTGAACTGCATCGCCGTCTTTATGCAGATAGTCCAAATATTCCAATAGATTAGTGATGTAAATAAATTGACTTATTCCATCGAAATGTTCAGCCGGCTCTGCGAGGTGATCGCGCTCATTTGGTCGCGCTTCTATGGGTTGTGAATCTTTTTCAAAATAATAAGTTCCGGCTGCAGCTTGTGCGAAAGGAAGTTTCGTTGGCAATGCATTTTCAATTAATGCGTGTTTTCCTGATAACGAACCTTCAACGCCTGAAACTCGATTGGATTCGTCAAATTTCCGCAATTTGATTCGTTTTAATCCGAGTGGTCGCCCCGTTTCTCCACCATTAGCATCGACAATGGCACAGTCGTTTTGCAACGACGAGGTAATCGGTGGAAAGGTTGGAAAGTAATCAGCAAACTGATCCGTTGGACTGGATTCTTCGGCTGTGCGTACCATATTTTCTCGGTGTATTATATTACCAGAGTTTGCGTCGACCAGCGTTTTGAATACACCGAATGGGTTTGTTGAAAACTGATAAAACTGCCAGGCCAGTTGTGCGTCTGCTCCCTTGGAAAGGTAAGTCAATTTTGGCTGAGGAGTTGCGAAATATCCCAACTTTTCGCGAACTAAGTCAAAAGAAGGTTGCAGCACTGCGAGTGCTTCAGGTGAGAGTGTTCTTTGATAGGAAGAAAGACTCTGAGTTGCAATGTGAATAGCTTGTTGCGGGGTTATCTGAGCGTTGTCTGTCCACCTATCTGTTTTAACGTAAGGTCCAAAAACGGCTCGAATTTGGCTATTATTATCGATGAACATGCCAATGCCACGTTCATGTATTGCTATTCCGTTTGCCAGCTGATCAAATCGTAATAGATGACCACCCATCGCTTCTCGGCTCTGTTGTTGATTTAATTGTAACTGTTGAGAGCTTATACCTTCAAATAATTCGGGATGATCATCGATGAATTTCAAAGCACCGGTAATCGGATCTTGGGTGCTCAATGCCACTGCAATACCGGTAAGTGAATTTAACGTACCGGTGTGTTTATTGAACCGATATTCGGCAGTGGGTTGCGTTAATTTGAGTTTATCTATGCCAATTTGCTGACTCTGAGTCATTGAAAGCAAGGGCATAGTATGTAATTGATTTGAATTTATGTTTGGTACGCTGACAACGTCGGGATTGATCAATCTATCGATGTGTAACTGATGTAGAGCGGAATGATTTTGTAAACGTTCATTGGGTTGAGCGACGCTGGCAATTGGCAAAGACAGTGCCACTGCTATAGCAGAATGCAATAGTTTTGACTTCATGAGTTTTGTCCTTCACAGGTAGGTTTTTATGGTTTTTGTACGCGTCCATCTTGCGTGAAAAGTAAGGATCTAAAAAGAGTGGAATCCCTTGGTGAGTATGGGGGTTTTCCCTTATGAGAAGAGTGGAGTGCTATTGTTAAATGGTCGTTTAACTCGCATTGACGGATACCTTTCTGTTCTTCAAATTAACTGCAGTCGTTAACGGGAATTTTGCTGATATGTATTGGTGAACACGCTGACTTGCTTATCGACGCCAAAAAGCCGGAGTAAATAACACCAGTAAAGTAAATATTTCCAGACGACCAAACAGCATAGCCAAACACAGAAGCCATTTTGCCAGGTCGGAAATATTCGCATAGTTTGCGGCTACATCGCCTAAACCAGGACCCAGGTTATTCATGCAAGCGGCGATGGCGGAAAATGCAGTGACTTGGTCCATACCATCGGCGATTAAAATCAGCATCATAATCACAAAAAGAGCCACATAGGCGGCAAAAAATCCCCATACTGCATCGGACACTTTTTCAGGTAAAATTTGCTTGCCCAGCTTTACCCGGAATACCGCATTGGGATGAATCAGTTTTTGTATTTCCCTCATCCCTTGTTTGAACAACAACAAAAAACGGACGACTTTGATTCCACCGCCTGTTGAACCGGCGCAGCCGCCAACAAAACTTAAAAAGATTAACAGTAATGGGATCATACCGGGCCAATTAGCAAAATCGCTGCTAGCGAAACCGGTAGTGGTGCCAATGGAAATGGTGTGAAAGATGGCTTTATAAATGGAATCTTTAAAATTAAAGTGTTGAGAAGCAAACAAGCCAATAAAACAAATAATAGCAACCGCGATCATCAATGTAATATAAGCACGAAACTCCGGATCACGACTGTAAGGCTCAATACTCAATTGTCGATAGGCAACAAAATGCAGCGAAAAATTGACGCCAGCAATCAGCATAAACACGCTGCATATCAATTCAATGTTACTGTTATTAAACCAACCGATGCTTAAATCGTGAGTGGAAAAACCGCCAATGGCGACGGTGGAAAAACTATGAGCGATGGCATCGAATGGGGTCATACCGGCTAACCAATAGCTCAGTGCGCAGGAAATCGTCAGTCCCAAATAAATAAACCAGAGTGCTTTTGCTGTACCAGCAATTCGAGGTGTCAACTTGGCGTCTTTTACCGGCCCTGGTGTTTCGGCTCGATAAAGCTGCATACCTCCGATCCCAAGCATTGGTAATATTGCTACCGCTAAAACGATGATGCCCATACCACCAAGCCATTGCAATTGTTGCCGATAATACAAAATGGAACGCGGAAGATGATCCAATCCTTGGATGACCGTTGCACCCGTTGTCGTTAACCCAGAAAAAGATTCGAATACGGCGTCGGCAAGATGAATATTCTCAATTTTTGCGAGATAGAGTGGAATGGCTCCAAACAAGCTAAGAACCGTCCAAAACATGACGACTACAAGAAAGCCATCGCGAGTTTTCAGTTCTGCTCGAGCGTTTCGGTTTCGCCAAAATAAAGTTAATCCGGTAATAAGGCTGAGCAATAATGCCATAACAAAATTAGAACCCGCTCCATCGCGATAAAAAATGGAAACCGCGATTGGAGGTAACATGGTTGAGCTGAAGATCATCAGCAAAATACCAAGAATTCTAATAACGACTTTGCGTTGCATTGATTAAGTTATGTCTCTTTTTACGATTTTTTTATTTAAGGCGAATGTAAAAACTTCGTGTTTGCTCTAATTTGTTTAATCAAAACGTGTCAAAAATTAAAGCAATCAACTTAGAAAAACGCGAAGTCCACCTGGAACAATTGCTCTACATCATTCACGTGTTTTTTATCGACTAAAAACAGGATCACATGGTCGTTCGATTGGATCACAATATTGTCGTGTGCGATCAGCACTTGATCGTCTCGCACAATAGCCCCAATGGTGGTACCCGGTGGCAAACTAATTTCTCCTATGGCGCGCCCGACGACTCGCGAGGTTTGCTCGTCGCCGTGCGCGACCGCTTCCAGAGCCTCAGCAGCACCGCGTCGCAAGGAGTAAACGTTGGTGACATCACCGCGACGAATATGAGTCAATAAGCTTCCAATCGTCGCTTGTTGAGGTGATATGGCTATGTCGATTTCGTGCCCTTGCATTAAATCCACATAAGCGGTACGGCTAATCAAAACCATGGTTTTTCGCGCACCCATGCGCTTGGCCAAAATGGCCGATAATATATTGACTTCGTCGTTGTTGGTCACGGCGATAAACACATCAATGTCTTCGATGTTTTCATCGGACAGCATGTCTTGATTTGAGGCGTCGCCTTGCAAAATTAACGTGTCGTCTAACTCTTCTGAAATGGTTTGCGCGCGCCGTGCATTGTGTTCGATCAATTTGACCTGGTAGTCTTTTTCCAATTGCTTTGCTAAGCCGAGACCAACGTTTCCGCCGCCAGCAATCATGATACGCTGATAGGGCTTTTCAAGCCGTTGAAGTTCGCCCATTACGTGTCGAATATGGTGGCGTGCTGCCAAAAAGAAGACTTCATCATCGGCTTCAATGACTGTATCACCCGTCGGCATGATCGCCTGCCCTTGTCTGAAAATCGCGGCTACGCGAGTGTCGATAGTGGGCATATGATCTTTCAGGGCCGACAATGCATTACCGACCAACGGGCCACCATAATAGGCTTTTACCGCAACTAAACGCACCAAGCCTTCGGCGAAATCCATCACTTGCAGAGCACCAGGATTTTCGATCAAACGAAAGATGGACTGCACCACCAGTTGTTCTGGGCTTATCACCACATCCACCGGGATCGAATCCGACTGGAATAATTCAAACTCATCGAGGTAGCTGGGTGCGCGCACACGCGCGATTTTTCGCGGGGTATGGAATAACGAAAAAGCCACCTGACAAGCGATCATATTGGTTTCATCGGAGTTGGTGACGGCAATCAGCATATCGGCGTCGTCGGCACCGGCCTGACGTAATATATGTGGGTATGAGCCACAGCCCACTACGGTACGTAAGTCGAGGTGATCTTGAAGTTCACGCAGGCGTTTGGCGTTGGTATCCACCAAGGTGATGTCGTTGTCTTCACCTGCGAGATTAACGGCTAAGGTGCCGCCTACCTGCCCCGCGCCGAGAATGATGATTTTCATTGTTGTGACAAAGAGTTACGAGAATTTTAATTGCATTATGCGCCATTCACGATGATTTTCCAGTAAAAAAGCCCGGATCATTCAATACGGTTGTTTATTCAGTATTTTCGTGGTTATGATAGTCGGAAAAATAAACAATAATTTTTCTGGTTAAATATGGACGATCGTGTGAAAGATAAAAGCCAATTGCTGCAACAACTGAGCATTGATCGTAGCGAAGCTCCGTCTTCCAATACCTATTCATTGCGCTCGTTTCTGATTGGAATTTCCGTCAGTTTGATTCTCGGCTTTTTACTGGCCTATTGGTGGTTGCCGCAAGCGAAAACTCCGCGAAATACTCAGCCTTCAGCAACCGCTGCGGCAAATTCATCTAAGTCGGCAACCGATACCGCTCCTAAATCTTCAAACACACCACTGACACAAAGCGATTCTGTTCTCAATGCTTCGGGTTATATTGTCGCCCGGCGTATGGCTACCGTTTCTGCAGAAATAATGGGTCTTATCACCGAGGTGAATGTGGAAGAAGGCATGCGGGTAAATGAGGGCCAGGTATTAGCAAGACTCGATGACGCTATTGCACGAGTCAATTTAAACTTGGCTCAAGCACAATTAAACTCAGTCAGTGCCACGGCAGATGTTGCTAAAGTAGTTCTGGCAGAAGCTCGCAGCCATCATCAGCGTATTGTCAATAATCAGTATTCCAGTGATGCTGATCGCACCACAGCTATCTCGCGATTGCAACAAGCGCAGGCAAATTTAATTCGCAGTGAAGCGGACTTGGAGGTAGCACGTTTTAACGTCCAGCAACAACAAGAACGACTAAACGACCATGTTATCCGTGCGCCTTACGCTGGCGTGGTCACTGTAAAAAATGCACAGCCTGGTGAAATCGTTTCACCGGCATCGGCTGGAGGAGGATTCACCCGAACCGGTATATGTACCCTAGTTGATATGGATTCGCTGGAAATTGAGGTGGATGTAAATGAATCTTATATTGGCCGAGTTTTCGAAGCTCAGCCAGTTGAAGCTCGGCTCGATGCTTACCCGGACTGGATCATTCCTGCGCAAGTCGTTGCAATTATTCCTACGGCTGATCGTGCCAAAGCAACAGTGCGCGTGCGTATTCAATTGAATTTGAAAGATCCAAAAATTTTACCCGACATGGGGGTCAAAGTTGCCTTTATGTCAGCAGAAAAGGATAACACTAATGAATGATAAGAATTCCGGTAATGAAAGTTTGTTTCATCTCAGTAAAGTCAGTAAAGGCTTTGTGAAAGGCAAAGAACCCATAGCTGTATTCGATAACCTCAACATGAACATTGAGCGTGGTGATTTTCTGGCGATTATGGGGCCGTCGGGTTCAGGTAAAACCACTTTGCTGAATATGCTGGGTGGCGTCGATCAGCCCAGCTCCGGAGAAATTGTGTTTAATGGCCAGCGCATCGATGCACTTTCTGAAAGCCGGCTGGCGGCTTGGCGTGCTAACAACGTTGGCTTTATTTTTCAGTTTTATAACTTGATGCCAATGCTAAATGCCGCACGCAATGTGGAATTGCCGTTGCTGTTAACCCACTTGAACAAAAGTGAACGCAAGAAAAATGTTGAAACCGCGTTACAACTGGTAGGGCTAGGCGATCGGGCTAACCATATGCCGAGCGAACTTTCCGGTGGGCAACAACAACGGGTGGCCATTGCGCGGGCAATAGTGTCGGATCCAAAATTGCTGCTTTGTGATGAGCCAACCGGTGATCTGGATCGTCACACTGCCGATGAAATTTTGGAAATGCTGCAATTGCTCAATCGGGATTTTGGCAAAACCATAGTGATGGTAACGCACGATCCAGAAGCGGCGAAATTTGCCAAGCGCACGTTGCACTTGGACAAAGGCGAGTTCGTTGAGAAGGAACTGGTGGCATGAACGATCTCTATCTGGTGTTTAAAAACCTGACGCGCAAAAAGTTGCGCTTCTTTTTAACCAGCTTTGCGATCTTTATCGCGTTTTTAATTTTTGGTGCGGTAATGGCGTTAAAAGGGGCGCTCGATTCCGGTGTGGAAATGTCGGCCGACAATCGTTTGGTGGTGGTGCACAAAACCAACTTTACCCTTTCGTTGCCCTACGCTTATGTGAACAAAGTAAAAAGCATTCAAGGTGTAAAAGACGTTACTCACGCCAACTGGTTTGGCGGATTTCAGGGCGAACCCAGTAATCAGGTGATGACCTTCGCGGTGGACCCGGAAACTTATCTCGGTGTTTACAGCGAGTTGGTGGTACAACCCGAGCAAAAGGCCAACTGGATTAAAAATCGCACCGGCGCACTGGTCGGTGAACGGTTAGCGAAAGCCAACGGCTGGAAAGTTGGTGATCGCATTCCCATCTCTTCCAATATTTTTTCTCATAGAGATGGTGGGCACACCTGGGAATTTGTAATTGAAGGTATTTTCAGTGCCGAAGAAGAACAAACCGACACCACTTATATGATGTTCCATTACAAATATTTTATGGAAACGCAAACCTGGGGTGGCGATTACGTTGGCTGGTTAGTACTAACGACTGATGACGCGGCACTCAATGAGCAAGTGGCAAAAGCCATTGATGAAGGTTTTGCTAACTCATCAACCGAAACCGATACCAGTACCGAAAAAGCCTTTAACAAGGCGTTTATTGAACAGGTTGGTAATATTGGCCTGATCATTTTTGGTGTGATCTTTATGGCGTTTTTTACCATCTTAATTTTGGTGGGTAACACAATGGTGCTGGCGATTCGTGAGCGTACTGGCGAAATTGCGATTTTGAAAACTCTGGGCTTTCCGTCGATCCGCATTTTTAAAATGGTGTTAATGGAGTCGCTGTTTTTGTCGTTTACCGGTGGGTTGTTGGGTCTTGCGGTTTCTTACTTTGTGATTGCTGGCGTATCTCAATTTCTGGCACGTTTTTTACCGAATATTGTGCTGTCACCAACTATTGTTTGGCAAGCGCTTGCGTGTATGGCTTTATTGGGATTGATTACCGGTATTGTGCCGGCGCTCAATGCCTTGCGTTTAAACATCATTACAGCTTTTAGTCGGGGGTGATTAAGATGCCTGTGCTCTCTCAAAGTTTGGCAGTGATCGCTATGAATTTGCGATCGATCCCGCGGCGGATCTGGATGTCGTTGGCCATGGTTTTGGCCAGCGCGGTGGTAGTGGCCATTTTGCTGGCGTTTCTAGCGATGGCGCGCGGTTTTGAAGTGACCTTAAGCAGTGCTGGTTCAAACGATGTTGCCATTTTTATGCGAGGCGGCTCCGGTGCCGAGTTAAATTCTACGGTGTCGCGTGATCAGGTCAGTCTGTTGGAAACCGGTCCGGGTTTGTATCATGGAGATAAGGGGCCGGTTATTTCGGCGGAGCTTTATGTGATTGTTGATGGTATTAAAAAGACTTCGCAAACCGAAGCCAATATTCCTTTACGCGGATTGGATTTGGCTGGCACTGAATTGCGTGCCGGATTTCAACTTATTGAAGGCCGTATGTTTGAGCCAGGTACCAATGAGTTAATTGTGGGTGCCGGAATTTTGCGTGAGTTTGACGGTTTCGATTTGAATCAGGAAATGCGTTTTGGTAAATACCGCTGGAAAGTCGTCGGTGTGTTTACAACCGGAGGCAACGTGTTTGAAAGCGAGCTTTGGGCGGACGCCAAAGTGATCCAGAGTTTGTACAACCGCGGCAGTTACTTTCAATCGGTACGTGCTAAATTGGAATCGCCCGAAAGCTTAAGCAAAGTTCAAGAATACATTGATCAGGATCCCAGGTTAAACCTGGATGTGAAAACCGAAAGCGCCTATTTTGCCGAACAAGGCAGCAGTTTGGGTTATATGGCCATATTTGGTCGTGTGATTTCTTCGATTATGGCGTTAGGTGCCATCGCCGGTGCGCTGAATACCATGTACACCTCGGTGGCGGACCGAGCGAAAGAAATTGCGACCCTTCGAGCCATTGGTTTTAGCAATACTTCCGCGTTTATCGGCACAATGTTTGAAGCGTTGGTATTAGCAGCGATTGGTGGCCTGGTTGGTGCGCTGGCAGCTTATTTGTTATTTGATGGACTGAATGCTTCAACTTTGGGTGGTAGTTTTACCCAAGTCGTGTTCAGCTTTAAATTAAGCAGCGACTTGTTTGTTCAAGGGCTGAACATGGCACTGGTAATTGGTTTGATCAGCGGTTTTTTCCCAGCCTGGCGCGCAGCGAAAGTGCCTGTGGTGGTGGCGTTTCAGGGTGGGCAGTGAGCTTTGGTACTTTCCTCTGTTTTCAGTTGGTTAAAAATAGCATTACTTATAAAAATGCCACGCCTTTGAAAGTGCTCCTTTATGTCGGTAATTATTGGTAACTACCGAAAAGGCCGAGGAGTTAGAAATCTTAAAAAAGGCGGCGACCTATTTCGCGAAAAACCAAAAGTAGAGCGATTTTGGTTCATGTTTGAGTATCGCAATCAATTCAAGATGGTCCGAATGATTGCGGTACTCAACGTATCCCGAAGTGGGTATTACGAGTGGTTAAAGAACAAAGACACGCTTAGTGCTTGAGCCTTAGCACGCCAGGAACGATACAAAAAAGTGAAACACGCTTTATAACTTGCTTCAAAGCATGAGTCGAAAAGGCAACTGTTGGGAAAATGCTGTTGCGGAAAGCTTTTTCCATTCACCCAAAGTTGAGGCCATTCAATTTGAGCCAATCAAAGATCGGGAAAGCATGCGACAACATGCTTTTGAGTACATAGAAGTTGATTACAACAGAAAACGAAAGCATAGTTCTCTTGGCTACCTTAGCCCCGAGAATTTTGAGTTGAAAAATGTTGCTTAAGGAAGTGTCCGGTTTCGCTGGTGCAGATCACTAACTCTTTTTTACATCATCACTTGATAGCATATTCATGATCAGTTTGATGATTATTTCTTTTTGTTTTGGATCGGACTCTGCTACCAGTAAGGTTAATGCAGCCAATCCAGTATCATTAATGACAGGTTGATTTTGTGAGTTTAATAAACGTTGATTTCGGTGCAAAAAATCGATAAATAGGAATGCACCACTGCGTTTATTGCCATCAGAAAATGGATGATTCTTGACAACAAAATACAGTAAATGCTAGGCCTTACTCTCTATCGTGGGATAGGCAGGCTCACCGAAAACGGATTGGTCCAAGTTTCCAAGAATAGAATCTAACCCGTGTTTATCTTTAGGGTTAGCAAACAGCGCTGTTGCCTCTCCTCGCGCCATTAATTGTTGTTTTAATTCTTGCAAGGCTGCGTTAGCCTCGCTTAATGATGGTAGTACACCACCAGACTGACCCAATGGCGTTTCTAAAAGCCCTTCATCGTATCGTTGCAACCATAAAAAGGTTTGGGTATAACGACTGACTATTTCAATCAGGCCACGGCCAGCGTCTTTGGTTAGCTCATCGCTTTTAGCTGCCTTTTCGATTAGCTTTAATGCCTGCTGGAGCTCTTTGGCATTCTGATCGAAACGCTGTTGGTTGAGGGTATAGCCCTGAATTAAATACTCTTTTAAGCGTGCCGTTGCCCATCTGCGAAATAATACGCCTTGTTGAGACTTTACTCGATACCCAACAGAAATAACTGTATCCAAGTCATAAAAAGCGACCGGCTTATCGGAATTGGCAATATGCATTTTTTGCATATTGCTTTTCACGTTGATTTCACCTTCTTTGATTGCATTGCGTATATGACGTGAAATAACAGATTGATCTCTGTCAAAAAGCTCTACCATTTGTGCTTGGGTTAACCATGTCGTTTCGCCTTCAAAACGTACATGAATTTCCGTATCACCATTTGCTGATTGATAAATTTCAATTTGCTTCATCATTTATTCCTTTTCGGCTATCACGTCCAGTAGCTGCAACATCGCCTTTTTGGGCCAGATATAATCTTTTTGTCCTTTAATATTACGCGGAGAGTCAGCGAGCCAAGCAGCCGTACGATAAGGAGACAAGTCCTGAATATTAACATTGTCGTGCCATAGCAAGTTTTCTATTTCAAACTTGGCCTGATTCATTGTGCCTTGCACTGAGCGGTCGCACTGGGTATCGATGCAGAGTGGTTCGATTAATTGCGCAACAGCATCCATGTGGGTTTCATCGCAGCCGATCTTCATTAAGGTATTAAAAAACGCATCTTCAAAGTAGACATCGAGGTTGTCGAATTGTTTTTTTGTTAGGCAGATGACCAATAATGGGAAACGGGTTTTATCGTGCATAAAGAATACGCAGTTGCGACGTTGCAGGGTAAGTAAGTTAGCGTGCCAACTACTCAGTAAGCTTTCGTTTTGCTTTATATCAACGTTCACTGGTGGGCGACTTTTATACGGCAAAAAGCCCTGTTCGTCAGGCGACAGTTTGGTGAGCAGCTTTTTTGTACAATGGAGTTTTATCATAATTTTAATTCTTATCTAAACTTTGCTTTCGTTTCCCGTTTTTCCGAATTTATTTAAAATCAATGTCTCTGACCCTGAGCAATCCCCACAAATAATCAAAGAAAAACAATAAGATAATTAATATCTCAGGGAACATTCATGGCATTTGGTGATCTGATCAATCGCCAAACATCACAAATCAAGACAATGCCATGAATGCGACCAATATTGTGAATAAAACACTATCACTTGTCACTCCAAATAGGCATGTTTATAGACGAAATGCTCTTATAAAATGTGTTGAAAGTTTGGTGGCTGGAAATGCAGCAACGGTTACCTCTTTAGGACGAGGAATTAATTCACCTGCAAAAGAAAAACATAATATTAAACGGGCAGATCGACTACTTTCTAATTCAAACCTTCAAAATGAAAGAACGGCTATTTACCGACAGCTGACTCACTCAATTGTCGGAATGAATAAGCAGCCGATAATAGTTGTCGATTGGTCAGATTTAGATGAATACAAACGGCACTTTTTACTGAGGGCTACACTTGTTTCCAATGGACGAGGCTTATGTTTATACGAAGAAATTCACGATATTAAAACAAAAGAGAAAGCCATCACACATGCAAAATTTCTTCATCGACTCGCTGGAGTATTGCCTAAGCACGCTCGTCCAATTATTGTTACTGACGCTGGATTTAAAACCCCTTGGTTTCGATCGGTATTAACACAAGGATGGGATTTTTTAGGACGAACACGCTTACCGAACTTTTATTCTATCGATAATGAACACTGGCAATGTATTACCCATTTGTATCGAAAGGCAACTTCATCAGCTAAGCTGTTTTCCGGCCAAATTGCTCGTCGAAATCCGCTGTCATGTCAGTTAATTATTTATAGGCAGCAAGCTAAAGGAAGAAAAGCCCTCAATCGCTCAGGTATTCCGAGCCGCTCAAAGTATGCCAAGGTTTACAGTAAAACAGCGAAAGATCCTTGGCTCCTAACAACCTCATTATCGCCAGATAGAAAATTAGCGAAAAGAGCTGTAAAAATTCATCAGCTTAGAATGCAAATCGAAGAAGGTTTCAGAGACATGAAAAGTCGGCGTTATGGATTAGGATTCGAATACAATAAAACCACTGATATGAAACGAATGGCGGTATTGATATTACTCACTACTTTAGCACACTGGATTTTAATGCTCTTGGGAATGATGTCGAAACTAACCAATACGCACAGGCAATACCAAGCCAATACGGTAAAATCTAAAAATACATTGTATCTTCACTTTATTGGCTTGAGAGTTGCTGCAAATAAACACTGCAAACTATTAATTAGAGATGCGTTCTCTGCAATTAAAGAACTACAGAGAACGAGCGGTTACTGTTGTTAAAAGTGTGCTTTGAATTTGTGGGGATCGTTCAGAGGCAGCAGCCTGGTATATATGGCCATATTTGGTCGAGTCATTTCTTCGATTATGGCGTTAGGTGCCATCGCTGGCGCGCAGCGAAAGTGCCTGTGGTGGTAGCATTTCAGGGTAGGCAGTGAGCTAGCCGAACTGAATTTTGGATAAGATAAATGAGAGTTTAAAGCCGATAAATATTTTATTTTTTGCCGCCATTGAAGCGCTTCCTGCGCACAATGACTAAAAAATCGTCCCTGATTGAGCCAAAAATAAAATATTTATCGGCTTTTTAGCCATCGGGAGCTAAATCCAATTTCAGATTAATGAATAATCTTAGGCAACGTATACTTTTTCGGTAACCGAATTTCTGTTTTAAAATTACGAAACGCATCGCCTTCTTTGCCGCTGGTGAGCAGAACTTCGATACTGCCGCCGGCTTCTTCCAAAAAGCCCTTTACCGCATCCATGCCGACACCGCGACCGGATATGTCAGTGACTTCGCTCGCGGTCGAGAAACCGGAAGAGAAAATTAAGTTGGCAATGGTTTGATCATCGGGTTTGGGTTGATCGGAGTTGAACAAATGCTTTTCTTGTGCGCTTTTATAAATATTTTGTAGCGCCAGTCCACGGCCGTCATCTGAAACTTCAATTACCACCTGCTCGTCTTTCGGTAGTACACGAATCACTATCTGGCCTGCGTCGGATTTGTTTTTTTCCTTTCGTTCTTTCGGGCCTTCGATGCCGTGATCGATTGCGTTGCGTAGCAGGTGCACAAAAATATTATTCAACATCGAATGCACTTCTTTGCGGATCAGGCAATTGCCATTATCGATATCCAGTAAAGGTTGTGGTTTACCAAGTTGGTGCGCCAACGAGTGCACTGATTCGAGAATAGCATCGATAATCCCGCTAACCGGCTTCGCTTGTGTTTTTGCCAACACTTCAAAGGTTTCGTCGATCCATAATCGAACCGGCGGTGTGGTGTGACTCAAGTCTAACTGCAACGCTTCTTGCACCAAATCGAGAATGCGTTTTTGATCAATCACAATGCCTTTTTCGTTGTTGGAACGCAGGCGCAGTTTTTCTTCGGCAACCACTTCATAACGTTTAATATCCTGCTCGGCTTGCGACAACTCTTCTAAGAGTTGTTGTGGTTGCCATTGCATTTGCTCGTCTTTACGTAATGCATCGTAGGTATGCTCAACGTTGTGTACCGAATCGGTAATGTAGCTGAAGCCGTAAGTACGTGCATTGCCTTTTACCGTATGCATGTTGCGAAACAAGTTGGCCACTAAGTCCGGATCTTTGTCTTTGGCATCTTCAATCAAATGACGGCAACTGCCGATGAACTGATAAGAAGTATTTAAAAACTCATCGAATTTTTCCGAGTCTACCGAAAGTATCTGACCGATAATTTCCAGCTCGCGTTTTTGTTCTTCAGCGGCTTGTTGCAGTGATCGTAATTCGGTCACATCTCGAACGGTTACCATCAGCTTTTCAATTTCATCGGTGTTCTGATTAACAATTGGCACCCAGTCAAATTCTAGAATTTTATCGTCACCGTTATCCATGTGTTTTATCGCTTCATTCACCAGTAGATGAGAATTAAAATCAAACATCATTTCTTCAACGCCGATCAGAGAATCAACGGCTGTGGATATTTGATTGATGACATCTGAACCTAGGTTGGTGTTATTAAACACCACATCCATGAAGTGCCGATTCGCAATGCGATCGGTTTCTAAAATTTGTTCCAGCCAAGCGGAGTATTCACTGTGAATGGTGCCGCTTTCTACAATGGTAAAGAGCCCTTGATGCAAGTTTGCCATCATGGTAGCAATGTCTTTGTTTTTCTGTCTTAGCTCGGCGGTACGCTCTTTGACTTTTTGTTCCAATGTGCGGTTTTGTTCTTCGATCACCTCACGCATGCGAATGTTTTTAATCGTCGTAACTAAGAGACGAGCGATCGACGCAGCAAACTCGTAATCACTGTCAACAAAATTAACTTCATTCACCATTCCTGAAAAATTCATGGCACCGATGAGTACATCTTTATCCACCAGCGGAACGCAGAGTAAGGCTTTGGGTGGTTGATCTGAGTCACTGACAAAGTCGTCGTCTTTCGCCGTATTGGGTACAAACTTAATGCGCTTGGTTTTGGCGACGCGACCCAAAATGCCTTCTCCCAATGAAAACTGTACGGGCTTGCTATCAGGGTCCACTTGTTTTGGGGGATAAGACGCTTTGACTTCCAGTTTTTCTTCTTGGTTCATTAAAAACACTGAACCGTAAGCGACACCGGTTTGTTCATGCATAGCCGCCAATACCGATTCCAATGCCTGATTTTGATCGCGCGTCGCCGCTAAAGCTTCACCGGTAGAGTTAAGTTTCGCCAAATCAGACATTTTCTTTTTGATGGACTTACGCATCGAATTAAAGTTTTGCCAGGCCAACGCCATTAAAATTAACCAAGCGATGATGACACTTTGACTGCTGAAGTGAACGGTTTGTTGGACGTCTTGTTGGCGTTGGTTGAATAATTGATCGGCTTTTAATAGTAAGTCATCAAATTCCGCGACTACTTTTTGTATGGCACTGTCGGACACGTCCAGTTGTTCGCGTGCAGCCAGAGTTTGTTTCACTTGCTGAATTTTAAAATCGACAATTGAGTTTTCGGCTGTGGCCTGTTGATCGATTTGTTCCAGAGCCGATTGATAATCCTTCCAAAGTTTTCGTTCCTTCAAATCAGGAACATTGTTTTCCGCATTTTGATTGCGAACACGAATGCCGTTTACGGCATCGGCAATATCTCTTTTAGCACTTTGAAGCTTTTCCAAATTACTGGTATCGAGAATGTCTTGAAACGTATTGAATAATCCAATAATCAATCCATCGAGACGGCCGGCAATGCCTTCAAGTAAATCTCGGTTTTTATCGTCGTCGGCGTATTCGACCCAGACCACGTCTAATAAAAAAGCACCCGCATCATCAATCAGGTTGCTGAGCTCTTTAAGTGATTCGCCAGCAGCTGCTGTTGCTTGCAAAGTCGCAACCTTGGCGTCGAACATGGCGTTGACTGCGGTAATGTAGTTATCGTAGTTTTGTTTAGCGGTCGACATTTGTTCTGTCATGGCATCGTCGTTACCAACAGTGCGTTTCAATTCGGTAAATTGTTGCTGGAACAACAGATCACCCTGCTTAAAGTCATTGCGCACTTGTTGTATTTGCTCTTCGCTCACGGCGTTGTAGCCAGACGAACTCAATTTGCCAAGCTTTAACAGACTGATTTGCAATTGATTACTTTGCTTGAGCACCGGTACCGCACTTTCGTTAACCTCGGAGGTGGAATCACTGATGTCCATCAGGTTGTAAAGTGCCACCAAACTGGATAACGACAGCAATAAAATGATGATGCCGAAGCCAAGCCATATTTTTTGTGAAAAGTCGAGTCTGAACAATGGATTACCTTTATTTGAATGTTCCCTGCTTAAGTATGGACAAAGAATGAAATTCATCAACTTCGTCGCCTTTAACTTTTGACGTTCGCTTCTATACTTGGATGGAAACGAAAAATTAAACAGGAAGCCCTATGTCTAAACCGCCTAATTTACAACGGCGTGGCTGTTTGTTACTTGTCGGATGTGCTTTGACGAACAGTGTTTTTTCAGCCGAAACCTTCATGAATACCGAGCTCAGTTACAATGATGATGACAATATCGTGCGAGCGGAAAGTGATCAGGAGCCGTTGTCGGAGCATTTTTATCTGGTTACCGCTTCAGTAGGACAGTTTATCGACCTCGATAACGGGTTAAGCATGACGTATTCTGGCAACTTAACATTGACGGATTATTCCAACTGGTCAGGTCTTTCACACACAGACCTGGGCGGACGCATCAAATTACAGAAAAAAATCGGTTTGGGTGCTTTCGTCCCGACGTTTGGAAGTGAGCTGTCTCTGGCGACACAGCGTTACGATGTTTCAGTACGTGATCAGCAACAATGGGATCTGTCACTGTTTTGGCTAAAGCGATTGGATGAGCAGTGGGATGTGCGTATTTATTCCGGCTATTTTGGCTCTAAAGCGGATAAAACAACGCCGGCAGGACATATGGGCACCGATACTCCAGGGCCTGGACCAGCGCCCGCTGCCTGCCCCGACACACAAAAACCCGGCGATGTGTTCGATCAGTCGGCATTTTACCTCGGCAGTGAGTTCGGTGTGGCATATGGCGAAGCACAATTTGTCACGCTGGATTATCAATTTCGAAGTGGCGATATCGCTTCTAGCGCCGTACCTTACGAAAAAATTGTTTGCGCTGCGACTGCCATTACCGCTGATCCGGCCATTGATACAGGCTTTTTTGCTTACAAGCTGGATGCCGATTCCCATCAGTTGACTTTAAACTGGAACTACGCGTTTTCTATTGTCCACTCTGCGTCGTTACAGCTACAGCACTTGAGTGCTTCGGCAACCAATGGCATCGATTACTCAAACAATCGATTTGCCGTGCAATGGTTGATGGCCTTCTGATGCACCGTCCGATACGGCGCTATTTATATGGGTGCTTGGGTATTTTGCTATGCCCGCTTCCGTTTGCTGCTAATTTAACGTTTCAGTTTTCCGATGGTCAGGAAAATGCGGTATCGGATGTGGTGGTAGAGCTGTTACCGAGTCAACCAACTAAGGCGTTAACGACCGACCGCGTGGTCATCGATCAAATTAATAAAGAGTATATTCCCAGAGTGGTGGTGGTGCGTCGTGGTGGGCAGGTGAGCTTTCCCAACAAAGATGATATCAAACATCATGTGTATTCTTTTTCTGAAGCTAAGCAATTTGAGTTGCCTTTGTATGAAGGAACACCAGCAGAACCTGTCGTGTTTGATAAGGCCGGTGTGGTCATACTGGGGTGCAATATTCACGATTGGATGCGTGGGTACATTTATGTAAGTGAGTCGCCACTCACGGCTGTCAGTAATCAACATGGACAAGTTCGCTTTTCCAATTTACCTGCCAGTGGTTATCAGGTGCGGATCTGGCATCCGCAATTAAAAGAGCATTCTGAGCCTAAAAACATTCAACTCTCGGAGCTCGAACAAAAGGAAATTTCCGTCAGTTTGGAGCTGAAGCAGGCGTTAAAAATTCGACGTAATCAGGGCAATCGTCGTCGGCGATACGATTAAACTTTTTCGTAACCAATGTTGCAATTCCGACGCTTTCATACCCGCCTAATAATTTGGTTTTCCTTGTTGCTGCTCGTGTTGCAGGTTTTGATTTTTGTATTGGTCAGTCGCGCTTATTTGGAAAACGCTAAACAAGTGATCGCGCACGATTTACGGTTAGGCGGTGGTGTTTTTCAACGCCTACTCGATGAGCGTCGATTTCAATTGTTGCAATACGCTAGGTTGATGTCGGCGGATTATGCGTTTAAACCGGCCTTTTACTCCGGCGATCACGACACCATCATTTCGGCCATGAACAATCATTTGGCGCGCATTGATGGAGCCGATCAAATGGTGCTGGTGGATCTGAATAATCGCGTGATCGCTGATACCCGCGAATTGTGGCAACCGCAACAAAGCTTTCCCTGGCCCGACTTGCTTGAGCGCGCGTTGGCTGATGAGTACGCTGAGGCAACCGGTGTGTATCAATGGCAAGGTCGTCCTGTTCAATTTGTCACAGTGCCCTATTTGGCACCGGATTTGGAAGCTTGGATATTGATCGGCTTTGCGATCGACGAGCGAATGGCTGAAGAATTAAAACGTCTGGTTGCGAGTGAAGTGTCCTTTTTACTACAGGACGAGAAGCAAAACTGGCGTATGGTGTATTCCAGCTTTCAGCAGCCCATTCAATTCGAATTGCAGCAAGTATTATCGAAAACGGAGTTGAAACAGTTTTCGCAAACGCCGGTATTGCTCAATGAACAGCGCTATATTGGATTGGTTACAAAACTGTCTCGAGACGGAAAAGTGTCTTCATTATTGCAGCGCTCATTGGATGAGGCATTAGCACCTTATCTGGTATTACGAAAAAATTTATTGATATTGTTTGCCATCGCACTGTTGCTGTCTATTGTGGTGGCGGTGTTTATCGCTGGTAAAGTCACGCAACCGGTAAAGCGATTGCAAGCCGGCGCAGAAAAAATAGAAAAGGGAAAATTTCAGACTCGAATTCAAATTCCACAAAAGGACGAGCTTGGTCAGTTAGCACAGGCGTTTAACCGAATGGCTCAAGGACTGGAAGAAAAAGAAAAAGTACGCAACCTACTCGGCAAAGTGGTTTCTGGCGCTATTGCCGAAGAATTGTTACAACGTCGTATTGAGCTTGGCGGTGAAGAAACCACAGCCACCATTTTATTTTCCGATATACGTAATTTTACTCAACTCTGTGAAGGTCGAGCACCGAAAGAAATTCTTAATTTGCTCAACACCTATCTGTCGGCCATGAGCCAGGTGATAGAAGCGCAACAGGGCGTCATTGACAAGTATGTTGGTGATGCCATTATGGCGCTGTTTGGTGTGCCCGTATCGCATGGTAATGATGCCAATTGTGCGGTGGCCGCTGCCTTGACGATGGTGCAACAATTGAAGCAATTACAGCGTGATAATCGTCAGTTTGCTGGTTCAATCGAAATTGGTATCGGTATCAACACCGATCGAGTGGTGGCTGGCAATATGGGGTCACCCAATCGTTTGAATTATACAGTGATAGGCGACGGTGTAAATTTGGCTTCGAGACTGGAAAGCTTAACCAAGTACTATGGACAACGCATTTTAGTCAGTGACGCGACTCGCCAAACCGCCGAAGATTATCTTTATCAAGAAATTGACCGCGTTGTGGTGAAAGGAAAACAGCGTCCAGTGACTTTGTTTACGCCATTAACCAAGAAGGATACGGCGACCGATGAGCATCATCAGCGGGTACTCATTAGTGAAACATTTTTACACCATTATCGGCGCTGCGAGTGGAATGCTTGTGAGCCATTGTTAAAACAGATGGCGCATTGGCATCAAGCCAAACTGATCACCCTGTATCGGCAGAGGATTGCGGCGCTGCAAGCTGAACCTCCAGTTCAAAACTGGAACGGTGTGTTTCATTTTCAGCAAAAGTAACGCTCGAATTCGAGGTATAAGTGAAAGGTAACCGCGCTCTAGAAAATTGCACTGAAAGTCGGTCTTCGAACGTTCTATCGCTACGCCACATTACAGGAAGTGTCCAAGACAAGGTGGTCCTTCGGTTTTAATCGTCAAATTATTTGACCTTGAACTCACTTTAGAGAGTAAATGGTTGACATTCGTTACCAAATCCAGTTAACTGAAAGTATAAAAAATATTCAACTTCTCCGTTTTAATAGCAAAAAAATATGAATGCACCGAAATAACGATTTTTTTGTATAAGTAAAGGTGCAATATTCGTTTTAACGCAATCACCACAGTGTTTTAACTCGAAAGTGTCGAGCGAATGCGCGCGGAGGTAGACTTATGAATAAATTATTGGCTTTTTTTTCTTTAACTGCATTTAGTGGTTTCCTGCTTGCGCAAAATCTGGCGGAAGTAAAAATTGAAATCAAAGAACCCAACTTTGATAGCATACTTTCTAAAAACAGTCGCACTTTACGTAAACTGTCACAGAAAAATGACATTCGCTGCTCACAACCTTCAAACGCGGTTAATCATCGGATCGATGAACTGTTAAAACTTCGGGATACCGATAAGTTGAAGCCTGCGCTAAAAAACTTATATTTGGATACCAGCGACGAAGCAACGGAAATTATTACTCGATTGCAAAGTGTCGACTTGGGGCTTGGGCAGGCAGCGATTAATAATTGCGCTTTATTTTTTCGCAAAAAAAATGCGTTACCTTATTTAAATAATGCTTCATATTGTTTGGATAAATCCATGGTGGCGGATAAGTTTTTGGCGCTGGATTCTGCTGAAGATATTTTTACGCGAAAACAAGAATTGGCAAGTAAAATCAAGAAATCGTCGAAAGATTATTGTGACTTTTACTATCCCTCGATCAATTAAATAAACATCTTGAAACAGAACTTTAAAGTTAATACTGAAATGTAGGTGAAAGCAGATATTTACCCTTCCGGCTGAGCAATTTCAACACAATCTCGCCCGTTTTCTTTGGCGGTATAAAGCGCACTGTCCGCTCGAAAAACGGCCATTTCACAAGTATCATTATTACACAATTCCGTAACGCCAAAGCTTGCGCTGACGGCGATGCGTTGTTGTTGGTAGTTCACGGGTTCACTTTGTAAAGTGTGTCGAATATTTTCAGCAAGTATTTCCGCTTGAGCTAACTCACAATTACTGAGTAATAGTATGAACTCCTCCCCTCCCCACCGACAAAATAAATCGGAAGTCCGACACCGTCTTTTCACGCGTTCCGAAATCGACTTCAGAACGGTGTCACCCGCCATATGACCAAACTCATCGTTTATTTTTTTGAAAAAGTCGATATCAAAAATAATCAAAGAAATTTTGTGTTTGATACGCTTGAGCTCGTCAATTTTTTGTTGAAACAAAAAATTAAACGCATGTCGATTGAGCAGTCCGGTCAAAGCATCGGTGGTTGCCAAATGTTCCAATTGATGTTGATATTTGTTCAAGGTGATATGGGTTAATACAATGATAACACTGGTGATCACTAAGCAAATCATCAGGTTTAAGATCAGGGTAAAGAATGCATCATCAATGATGGCATTTTCTGCCTGTTCAACGACCAGGAACCACTTAAATTGAGGGATATAGCGTGAGTTAAGGTGGTAAGTTTTTTGACCTCTTTTAAAACTTAAGCGCAGGCTTTTTTGATCCATAATTTGATCGACCAGCGATTGCATCAACACAATGTCTTTTAAGGTGTTGAAGGGACGATCAAAACGATTGGTTAACGTAACGGTACCATGAGTATTGATAAAATAGATGTTGCTGTTGTATTTTCGGTGATAGCTTGTGATGATATTTTTCACGTGATTGATGGGTAATCCAACACCCGTTATACCAATGAAGTTTTCATTAAAATCAAAAACCTTGTGATTTATAAAAATAGTGACAGTATCGTGATTAACTTGATCGTAGTCGACGTTAATTTCGTAATCGTCTGAACGATCACGAGCTCGGAAATACCATTGATCACGTGGAGCCGTATCTTCAATTTGGCGATTAACCCCACTCGGGTGATAGTAGTTGCGGGTTTGCTCCGAAATAAAATAGCTGGTAACGGTACCAAATTGCTGTTGAATTTGCGAAAGGTAGCGGATCACTTTTTCTTGTTGTTGTTCGCCCTCCAGAACCCAATCACGTAAAAACGTATCGTTTGCCATTTGTTGGGAAATGAAAATGGGCATGAGCAAGTCACGTTGAATTTCAGAATATATCGTGTCACTGGTTAATGGTAAGTTACTTTCTGTAATTTGTGTTCGTAAGGAAACCAGAGAAACGAAATAGGCGGACAAGCTGGTGATCACAAAGCCCACCAACAAAAGGACACTAATGGCCAATATCAGTTGTTTTTTTCGCGGTAACACGCCTTATACCCAATCCACCATTTCCAAGTTTATTGGGTATCAACCCAATCAAGCTAATTCTCAAAGACTAGCGTATCGGGGGGGAACTTCAAGCCGGTGTCGAAAGTGGTTGTTCTTTTTTCTGCAGCAAACAATAGAAAAAACCGTCGTGCCAGGACTGAGGAAAGATTTGCCCGCCGAAGCCGGTGTCTTCAATATCAAGTCGATATTCTTGTGGCAGTGGCACTATGGATGCGTCGGGTTGGGATTTAACAAACCGTTTGATTTGCTTTTGATTTTCGTCCGGTAACAAAGAGCAGGTTGCATAGAGTAAAAATCCGCCAGGTTTTATCTGAGGCCACAAGTTATCGAGTAATGCACGTTGTAACTTAACCAATGGATAAATATCGTCATCGCGGCGATGGAGCTTGATATCAGGTTGTCGGCGAATAACACCAGTGGCAGAACAAGGTGCATCGAGTAAAACGGCATCGAACGGTTCCGGCGCTTGCCAGCTGCTTGCATCGGCAACGATTAATTGGCAGGGGCGACCAATACGTTTTAGATTTTGTTCTATCTTTAGCGCTCGCTGAGCATCGTTATCAAGTGCGGTAAGCTCAATGTTTGAGAATCGCTCTAACAAATGCGCAGTTTTACCACCGGGTGCTGCACAAGCATCCAGCACTCTGTTGCCAGGCTTTACTGGCAATAGCCAGGCGGCCAATTGTGCCGACAAATCTTGTACCGAAAAGAGCCCTTCTTCAAATAGTGGTAGTTCGGTCACGTTGCGAGGCGTAATTAACTGGCAAGCACTGGTTACTGAGGCATGATTGACTGCTTCACAACCCGCCTGGTTGAGCAAATGCATCGCTTGGCTGCTTTGAGGATGCGACTGATTGATGCGTAACGTCATTGGCGCCTTCAGATTGCTTTGTTCGCAAATGCTCTTCCAGCGTTTGGGCCATGAATTACGCAGTCGTTTCAGTAGCCAACTGGGCATTTCAAAGATAACGTCTTCCGAAGCTTCGTTGAGCTTAATTTGGGTTTTGTTGCGTTGAGCGTTTCGTAATACGCCATTGACTAATCCGGCAGCCCAGGATTTATCCAATTGTCGACAGGCATTGACTGATTCAGAGAGGACAGCGTGTTCTGGAGTATCCAGGTAGAGCAACTGGTAGAGTCCACTGAGTAACAAGGCTTTAAGTCGGAATTCGCGTTTCTTGAGCGGTTTTTGCAGTAATTGCGTCAAATGCCAGTTAAGCACCTCAAAGTGACGAGCACATCCAAACAGACATTCTCGAGCCAGTGCTTGATCGCGCGAGTCGGTAAGTATGTGATTGATTTGCGCGGTCACCGCATTGGCAGAGCGTCCCTGGTCGATGATTTCGGCCAACCAGCAGGCGATCTGGGTTCGCAAATTGAGTTTCACTCGGTAGCCCCAATGGCCTTACCAGGCATAAACCAATGGGCCCGTGAATTTAACAGGTCAGCGGCCATCATTCGGCGACTTCCGGGTGGTTGCAGCTCTTGTAAAGTTAGGGCACCTTCACCACAGGCAACGACGATGCCTTCACGTGATGTTTCAACGACGGTTCCTGGTTCACAAGAGGTTGTTTTTTGTTGTGCGGATGCTCGCCAAACTCTTACAGGTTCCCCTGATCGTTTAAAGAAGGCCACCGGCCAGCTGTTAAAAGCGCGAACTTTCCGTTCTAGCCGATCAGCGGGCAATTGCCAGTCTATTTCGGCTTCCTGTTTCTGTAACTTATGGGCATAGGTAACACCCAGTTCATTTTGCGGTTTTGGTGAACAATTGCCTTCCAAAATTTGGGATAAGGTATCAACTAACGTTTTGGCACCTAACGTTGCAAGGCGATCATGCAGAGAGCTGCCGGTTTCATCAGGATTGATAGTGAGTTTGGCTTCTGCCCAAAGCGCTCCGGTATCCAGCCCTTCGTCCATTTGCATAATGCCGACACCGGTTTCTAGATCACCGGCTTCAATGGCTCGTTGGATAGGGGCGGCACCCCGCCAGCGTGGCAGCAAGGACGCATGGACGTTGATGCACCCAAGTCGAGGGACTTCGAGTACGGATTTAGGCAACAGCAGACCATAGGCTACAACAATCATTAAGTCGGGCTGATAACTGGCGAGCGTTTCGATATCGTCGGTGTTTTTGAAGTTTAGTGGTTGCTCGACCGGGATGTTATGTTGCAATGCCAATTGTTTTACTGGGCTTGCTTGCAGCTGCTTTCCACGGCCGGCTTTACGATCCGGTTGAGTGTATACTGCAGAAACTGTATGCCTCGTAGTCAGCAACTCTTTTAAGCAATGGGCGGCAAAATCCGGTGTACCGGCAAAAACAATATTCAGATTGCTCATCTACTAACGCCCTTTTTGGGCTTTTTTGAGTTTCTTTTTAATGCGTTCGCGCTTAAGCGGTGACAGGTAGTCGACAAAAAGCTTACCTTGAATATGGTCGATTTCATGCTGAATACAAACGGCGAGTAAATCGTGTGCTTCGAGGGAAAAGGTTTTGCCTTTGCGATCTTGTGCTTCGACGGAGACCGAATCGGCACGTTCGATTTTGGCGTAAACACCCGGAAACGACAAGCATCCTTCTTCGCGTTCTTCAACGCCGTGTCGCTCAGTGATTTTTGGGTTAATCAGTACCAATGGATCGTTTTTATCTTCCGAAATATCAATGACAATCAATTGTTTATGATAGTTCACTTGAGTGGCAGCAAGACCGATACCCGGCGCTTCGTACATGGTTTCAAACATGTCATCGATTTGCTTTTGTAACGCTGGGCCAAAATCGCTGATGGGCTCTGCTTTAGTGCGCAGTCGCGGATCGGGGTATTCGAGGATTTCTAATAAAGCCATATATGTGATCTAAGTTCTAGTAAAAAAGTAACTTTTGCTGCTAAGATTATGATCATACTGAATAAGTTTCGTGAAAGATACTTGTTTAGCCGACTCAACCCTGCGAATCATTGTCGTCTGGTTAGGCAGTTACCGGATTCATCTGCTATCACTTATTCAGTAGTACTAACCCGACATTATAAAATAAGGGATATCTGTTATGAAAAAGTTTATTGCCGGATTGGTAGCGACGATAGCGTTCGTCAGCTGCTCATGGGCACAGGCGGCGGAACTGAGACCTGATCATCCTGAGTTTCATATCGTACAGCCGGGCGATACCCTATGGGATATTTCTGCGCAGTTTTTACAAGACCCCTGGTTATGGCCGGAAATCTGGCATGTCAATGAACAAGTTGACAATCCTCATTTGATTTTCCCGGGTGACGTATTGGCTTTAATTTATATTGATGGCAAACCTCGTATTATCAAAAGTGACCGACTTCCCGATGGTACGGTAAAGTTGTCGCCGCAGGTCCGTGAATTATCGCGTGGGCAGGCGATTACCACTATACCGCTCGATGCCGTTCTGCCTTTTCTGGTCAGTGCCCGTGTGGTGAGTGAAGAAGAGTTGGCTGTTGCGCCATATGTGTTGGCCGGTGATGAAGGCCGATTGGCCAATGCTATCGATAACAAGGTATATGTGCGCGGTATTACCACTCCGGAAGCCAGCAAGTTTACTTTTTTCCGTGAAGGTGAAAAGTATGTCGATCCCGATACCGGTGAGCACCTAGGAGTTGAGGCGGTTCATCTCGGTTCCGGTGTTAAAGTACGTACCGGTGATCCGTCGACGATTCGCATTGAAAAGTCAGTTGCTGAAATTTTAAAAGGCGATCGGTTGTGGCCGACCAATGACGAACAGCTGCGACCCTACTATTTTCCTCATGCGCCTTCCAGCGATATTGATGCTTCCATCATCTCAGTGTATAACGGCGTAGTGCAAATTGGTCAGTACGATGTGGTTGTACTTAACCGTGGTGAACGAGATGGTTTGGAGGTGGGGCACGTTCTCACGGTATTCCAACGAGGCAGCGAAGTGGAAGATCCTTACGCGCGTGACAACAAAAACGTGAACAAAGACGGCGCTTTTAAGCAGTTTTTTAAAGATCTGGTTAATAAGAAAGACAAAGTCTTGTTGCCCGATGAAGAAGCGGGTATGTTGATGGTGTTTCGTACTTTTGAAAAAGTCAGTTTGGGGCTTGTTTTGAAAGCACAACGTCCATTGCACGTACTGGATAAAGCCAAAACACCTTATTAAAAGACATTCATCCTAATTTTTCAGGAGGTTCATGGATGAGCCCACACACCTATCGCCATTGGCTGAAGCTCGAAAACATCGAGGGGATCGGTTGGTCAACCGCGCAAAAACTGCTGTCACATTTCAGTGATATTGCCCAGTTGTTTGAAGCATCCTCCGCACAGCTTAACGAAATCGGTGCTTCGCAAAAACTGATTGATGCGTTGCAAGATTCACCGAAAATCGATACCGATCCCATTGAACGATGGTTGGCGACGAGCGCTAATCATCATTTACTTACACCGGATCATCCACAGTATCCACGTCTGTTAAAGCAAATTCCGGGTGCGCCTTTACTGCTTTATTGCAAAGGCAATCTGAAGCTGTTGCAACAACCGCAGTTGGCCATTGTTGGCACTCGTAATCCCAGCGCTGGTGGACGAGAAGCGGTGAAAGACTTCGCGCGTACCCTCGCAGGTCGGGGCATGACCATTACTTCTGGGATGGCGCTTGGTATTGATGGTATTGCTCACCGAGCCGCGCTCGATGTTGGCGGAACAACGATTGCTGTTTGTGGGACTGGGCTTGATCGTGTTTACCCAGCACGACACCAGGCGTTGGCCCGAGCTATAGCTGAACGAGGTCTTTTGATTTCAGAGTTTCCTTTAGGAACCGGTGTGCGTGGTTGCAATTTTCCGCGTCGTAATCGGATCATTAGCGGATTGAGTCTTGGCGTTTTTGTTGTCGAAGCGGCGATAAAGAGTGGCTCTTTAATTACGGCAAATTTAGCGGTGGAGCAAGGTCGTGAAGTGTTCGCCTTACCTGGCTCGATACACAATACGTTGGCCAAAGGTTGCCACGCGTTAATCAAGCAAGGCGCGCACCTAGTGGAAACAGCGGAGGATATATTACAGCATCTTGGCTGGTTGGCTCTGGCGCAACAAGAGTGTGATGTGACGACGGAGGTTCCTGAGAACGAGCGAATGGCTGAAGAGTTTCAGCAGGTGTTGGTTCATATCGATTTTTCCCCTACGCCTTTGGATCTTTTGGTGGAGCGAAGTAAAAAATCGGTGGCCGAACTTTCGTCGATCTTGTTAACATTGGAGCTCGACGGCTGGGTGATGAACACAGCGGGCGGGTATCAGCGACAAAAATAATGGAAAAAGTGCTATAGGGCACTTAACCAAGATTAGGGGAAACCATGAAAAACGACGTACTTGACGTCCTGATGTACATCTTTGAGCGCTTTCAGGATCAGGAGTATGTAATCATCGAAGAAGCCAGCAAGTTGGCCTCGGAACTGACGGAAGTTGGCTTTTCCGATCGTGAAATCGATTCGGCACTGGACTGGATCGATGGCCTTGTCGATATGCGAGAAAAAACGGACAGTCAGTTATCAGAGCAGGCATTGCCAGTTTTCTCTAATCGTATTTTTTGTGAGCAGGAAAGTCGAGTGCTTTCACCCAAATCGCGCGGCTTTCTTTACCACCTTGAACAATTGGGAGTGCTTGATCCCCTATCTCGGGAATTGGTAATTGATCGCGCCATGGCATTGGATATGGTGGATGTTGATCTGGAACAGGTTAAGTGGATTGCTATGATGGTGATGTTTAACTTGCCGGGTCGAGAAAGCGCCTGCGCCTGGTTTGAACATGCTGATCACCATATTCATTAAATTAAGATTGGGTTACGTACCGCATTAACCCGCTTGCAAAATGGGTTGAAGTTTTTTAAATGCTCTTCGACTTACGGAAATATTTTCCCCTGTAAGACTCCTTTGCTAAAATACGGTTTCCGTAGTCAAGTTTAATTACTGGATTGAATATGTCTGATAAATTTGTTGCCATCTTAATGGGTTCCGACTCGGACCTACCTGTCATGCAAACCACCTTTGATACGCTGAAAAAACTGGGTGTATCTGTTGAAATGAAAATCACTTCTGCACATCGCACACCAGCTGCAACACACGCTTATGTGAAAGACGCAGAGCAACGTGGGTGCCAGCTTTTCATTTGTGCAGCAGGTTTAGCCGCGCATCTGGCGGGCTCTGTTGCCGGTTTAACGACTCGCCCGGTTATTGGTGTTCCAATGGAAGGCGGTCCGTTACGTGGTGAAGACGCGTTATTGTCTACCGTTCAAATGCCAGGCGGTATTCCGGTTGCAACGGTTGCGATTGGTAAGGCGGGCGCTAAAAACGCTGCTTACTTGGCAGCACAGATTCTGGCGTTGTCTGATTCAACCATTGATGAAACTGTACGTGCCGATCGTGAGGCCAATACTCAGGCCGTGATCCAAAAAGATAAAGAACTGCAGGCGAAGCTAAACGGCTAATTGTCGGGCGTTTGCCTTGTCATTACCAACCGTTTCGTCTTCTCATTGGCGGCTGAATCAAGCCGCCAATTATTTATCGAAAGGCGCTGTGATTGCTTACCCCACCGAAACGGTGTGGGGCTTCGGTTGTCTGCCGACCTACCCTGGTGCAATCACTCGCATTCTGCAAATAAAGGGTCGCAGTGCGGCGAAGGGATTGATCTTATTGGCCGCGGATCCGCAACAGTTGTCCGATTGGGTACAGCCCCTTTCGAGCAATGAGCAGCAACAATTACTAGCGCCGCAAATACGACCTACTACCTGGATTTTACCTACTCAAACATCGGCACCGGAGTTGATCACTGGAGGTCGAAACACGCTGGCTGCCCGATTTACTCAACATCCTTTATTGCAACAACTGTGTCGATTAGTTGGACCGATTGTATCGACCAGTGCGAATCGTTCTGGTAAACCGGTAGTACGCAACCGGTTGCAGTGTATTCGACAATTTCGCAATGAGTTGGATTGGATCATGCCAGGCTGTTGCGGGGCAAAAGCACAACCTTCTCGAATTATTGATTTTGTAACCGGACAAATATTGCGTGACTGAAATAAACAAGCAGGCGATTAAAAGTTACCTATTGCAACTGCAAGAGCAAATTTGTAGTGCCTTTGAAAAATTGCAACCAACCTCAACTTTTTATCAAGATAAGTGGCAGCGCCCCGAAGGTGGTGGTGGTCGCACGCGCGTTATGGAAGATGGCGAACTGATCGAAAAAGGGGGCGTGAATTTTTCTCATGTTACCGGCACTCAATTGCCGGCATCGGCGACTGCCGTTCGCCCCGAATTAACAGGTCGTGCTTTTGAAGCCATGGGTGTCTCTTTGGTGATTCATCCGCGAAACCCTTATGTACCCACTTCGCACATGAACGTGCGCTTTTTTATTGCAGAGAAGCCCGGTGAAGTACCGGTGTGGTGGTTTGGTGGCGGTTTTGATTTAACACCTTATTACGGATTTGATGAAGATTGTCAACATTGGCATCGTGTAGCGCAACAAGCCTGTGCCCCATTTGGTGAAGACATTTACCCGGAGTTTAAGCGGTGGTGCGATGACTATTTTTATATTAAACATCGCAATGAACCACGCGGAATTGGCGGATTATTTTTCGATGATCTCAATCGCTGGGACTTCGATACTAGTTTTGCTTTTATGCGTGCCGTAGGTGATAGCTATTTACCTGCTTATTTACCCATTGTTGAACGCCGATGTAACCATTCTTTTGGCGAGCGTGAAGTGGCATTTCAGCATTACCGGCGTGGTCGTTATGTCGAGTTCAATCTCGTGTACGACCGAGGAACCCTCTTCGGATTGCAAACAGGTGGCCGAACCGAATCGATTCTCATGTCGTTGCCCTCCAAAGTAAGTTGGCGTTATAACTGGCAGCCAGAAGTTGGGAGCGAAGAAGCCCGGCTTTATGATTATTTCTTACAATCGCGAAATTGGGTTTAGGCTTTTCCATCCCGTTGTCATATATACTGATAAACAGATCTATACGTTCAGGAGTATCTCGTGAGTGGATTTACCTTTGGCTTTTATCCGTCCAGTCGTAAACGTCGCAACCGCAGTGATGAGTTTGTGCGCCGACTGGTGGCTGAACATCGATTAAGCAGCAACGATTTAATTTATCCGGTGTTTGTATTGCCCGGCGAAAAGCAGCGTGAAGTCATTCCTTCGATGCCTGGGATTGAACGCCAATCGGTGGATGTTTTGTTGCAAGAAATTGAGTCTTTGCTGGAGCTCAGCGTTCCTGCCATTGCCTTGTTTCCAGTAATCGACGCCAGTGGGAAATCGCTACAGGCTGAAGAAGCCTACAATGATAAGGGCTTAGTGCAAAGCTGTGTTCGCGCCATCAAGCAACGCTTTCCGGAAATGGGTGTGATTACGGATATTGCACTTGATCCTTACACCAGTCACGGTCAGGACGGTGTGATCGATGAGCGTGGCTATGTATTGAACGATCAAACGGTCGAAATTTTGATCAAGCAGGCGTTATCGCATGCTGAAGCCGGTGCAGATATTGTTGCGCCTTCCGATATGATGGATGGTCGCATCGGGGCGATTCGCGAAGCTTTGGAAGTCGACGGCTGGGTGAATACCAAAATCTTGGCTTACTCGGCCAAATACGCTTCCGCATTTTATGGGCCGTTTCGAGATGCCGTTGGCAGCGCAGCCAACCTTGGAAAAGCGGACAAAAAGTCGTACCAAATGGATCCCGCGAATACCAACGAGGCAATGCATGAAATTGCGTTGGATATTGAGGAAGGAGCCGATATGGTCATGGTAAAACCGGGAATGCCTTACCTTGATATTATTGGTCGGGTAAAAGAGCAGTTTCAAGTGCCTGTGTTTGCCTATCAGGTGAGTGGGGAGTACGCCATGTTAAAAGCGGCCAGTCAGCAAGGATGGCTCGATGAACAAGCGGTAGTGATGGAAGCCATGACCTGTTTCAAGCGCGCAGGTACCGATGCCGTACTCACGTACTATGCCAAAGAAGTGGCGCGATGGCTTAAAAGCTGAACGGTAAAACTCGATTCCAATGCCTTTAACCAAATCTTAAGAGGATGTAACACAGCATTATTATGCCCCAAGAGCCCTCTGCCATTACCGACGAATTGGATTTTGATGCCAGTGCTGAAGAAATGAAAGCATTATCCAGCTATTTGGCAGATATCTCACCAGAGATCAAAAAGGGAGAAGTCGATCTCCACAATCCAGAACTTTACATCAATCGCGAATTGTCCTTTTTACAGTTTAATTGGAGAGTCTTGCAGCAGGCGCTTGACGAAGATTTACCGCTGCTTGAGCGCATTCGATTTATTTTTATATTCAGTAATAATCTTGATGAATTTTTTGAAGTTCGGGCGGCAACTTATGTGCATTGGGCGAATCATCATCCAGAAAGGTGCGGTCCCGACGGCTTATCACCACAACAGGTATTAGCTGAAATCAGCAAGACCTGTCATGAAATGGTGGAAGAACAGTACCGTATTTTCAATGAGGTATTGCTTCCTGAACTTTCTAAACAACACATTCATTTTCTACGTAGACGCCAATGGAATCGAAAACAGTCTGCGTGGATAAAAGATTTTTTTAAGAACGAAGTTGCACCTGTTATCAGCCCTATTGGATTGGATTTGGCACACCCCTTTCCACGTTTGATTAACAAGAGTTTGCATTTTATTGTTGCTCTGGATGGTAAAGATGCGTTTGGACGTGACAGCGGTTACGCCGTTGTACATATGCCACGCTCGTTGCCAAGAATTGTTCGATTACCGGATGAGATCAGTCATCCAGGTGAAAACTTCGTGTTCCTTTCAGCCATTATTCACGCCAACGCCGAAGAACTGTTTCCGGGAATGAAAGTAAAAGGGTGTTATCAATTTCGCTTAACACGAGACAGCGATTTATTTGTCGACGAAGAAGATATCGAAGACCTTGCAAAAGCGTTAAAACAAGAACTGCAAAGTCGCGACTTTGGTACATCGGTTAGGTTGGAGGTGGCCGATAACTGTCCGGATAAAATCGCTGGTTTTTTATTACAAAAATGCAACCTTACTGAGGCTGAACTTTACCGAGTTAATGGGCCAGTAAATTTGAATCGATTGCTTAGTTTGACAGACATGGTTGATCGACCGGACTTAAAATTTAAACCTTTTAAACCGGCAATACCAAAGTTATTGCGAGGAAAATCAGGTGATATATTTGAAGCGATAAAAGCGCAAGACATTGTTTTACACCACCCTTATGAAAGTTTTGAGCCGGTAGTTAATTTTATTCGTTCAGCGGCGAGTGATCCTGATGTGTTAGCAATCAAGCAGACGCTTTATCGAACGGGATCCAGTTCACCCATTGTTGAAGCGTTAATTGATGCTGCACGTTCTGGTAAAGAAGTGACGGCTGTTGTGGAACTGAGGGCTCGCTTCGATGAAAAAGCCAACATCGAATTGGCGAATAAATTACAAGATGCTGGCGCTTTGGTGGTGTACGGTGTGGTCGGTTATAAAACTCACGCCAAACTTTGTGTGGTAACGCGTAGAGAAAGGAAAAAGTTACGTCATTATGCACACTTGGGCACCGGCAATTATCATGCAGGCACGGCAAAATTATACACGGACTTGGGGCTGCTAACCGCAGACAAAAAATTATGTGAAGACGCTCAGCGCGTATTTTTACAATTGACCGGTATGGGGCGTGCGTACGATATGAACGAAATTCTTCAAGCGCCATTTACTTTGCAGAGTCAATTGTTTGAATTGATTGAACAGGAAATTGAAAATCATAAACAGGGCAAGCCTGCTTTTATTATGGCACGTATGAACTCCTTGACCGAAGCGAAGATGATTAAACAGCTTTATCATGCTTCTCAAGCGGGCGTGAAAGTCGAATTGTTGATTCGTGGGATTTGTTGTTTACGACCTGGCATACCGCATATTTCCGAAAACATTCGCGTGCGTTCAATTGTCGGGCGCTTTCTGGAACATTCACGTGTATTTTGCTTTTCTGCAAATGGGAAATTAAAAGTGTTTGCTTCCAGTGCCGATTGGATGGATCGTAATTTATACCATCGTGTCGAAACCTGTTTCCCTATTAAGGACTCGCGTTTGGCCAAACGGATTTATGAAGAAACCATCGAACTATATTTAAAGGACAATGCGCAAAGCTGGGAGTTGCACAGTGATGGCCGTTATATCAAGCTAAAGCCAGAACCCCATTCAACCGCGTTTCGTGCACAGAAACATTTGTTGGATAAAATCGCCGGTTAACAAATACACCAACTTTTTACAATCTCAGCGGTCTATGTTAAACATAGGACGTGTTGAAGTTTTAGGTGATCCAATGAAATTTGTAAAGTTGCTTCTTTTTATAAGCTTTGGTGTTTTGGTGAGTTGTGGCGGAGGTAGTAACAACAATAGTCCGCTGTCAGATGAGTCGGGAACTTGCAGTATTGCCGATCAAAATCAAAATTGGTTTGAATATTTACAAGATTGGTATTTGTGGTACGACGAATTACCGGCTTCCATTAACGCCAGCGCTTATGGTTCGGTCGCCGAAATGCTCAACGCCGTACGTTCAGACCAAGATCGATTTTCCTACGTCATCACTCGTGCTGAATATGAGGCTTTTTTTAGCAGCGGTAGTTTTTTTGGTTACGGCTTTAGCACGGATCGGGAAATGTTTAGTGATAGTTGGGTGATTCGCTATGTATTTAACGGCTCAGGAGCAGAAAATGCGGGTCTGATGCGCGGTGCGAAATTAACGATGATCAATGGCTACACCATTTCTGAAATTGAAAGTCAGAACCTGGATAGTGAAACAATATTCGGGCCAGATGAAGAGGGTTACACCATTGAAGTCACTTTTATAACGCCTTCCGGAGAAACGATTACCACAGATATGGTGAAAGGAACGGTAACCACCAATACTGTATTTGATACTCGAATTTTAGATACATCGGTTGGTAATGTCGGTTATCTTTCATTTCAACACGGATTTATAGAACCCTCTGAAGCTGAATTGAACGCGGCCTTTGCTACTCTGGCAGCCGGTAATCCTTCACAATTGATCCTGGATTTACGCTATAACGGTGGCGGTCGTATCAGTATTGCGACACAACTGGGTTCTTTGATTGGCGGAGACAACACCAATAACCAGGTGTTTGGTACCTTGCAATATAACGATAAGCAACAAGCCAGTAACATCACTTTCAATTTTGACGATTACGTTAATAAACTCGATATCAATCGCCTGATCGTTTTAACCACCGACAGTACTTGTTCTGCCAGTGAAATGATCATCAATGGTATCGATCCTTTTATTGATGTGGTTACCGTAGGCACCACCACTTGTGGTAAACCTATTGGAATGTCCCCGCAGGAGTATTGCGATATGGTTATGGCGGCCATTAATTTTAAAGTCGTGAACGCAGATGGATTTGGTGATTACTTCGATGGTATTAGTAGTCAGTGTGTTGTGAATGATTCAATCGTTGCTGATTGGGCGGATCTCGCTGATCCAATCTTTGCTGAAGGCGTTTATTTTGCGGAAAATGCCAGTTGCAGCATGAAAAGTATGAGCAAATTAGAAGCGTTAACACGACCTTTACACCGCGATGCTTACGATAAGGTACTTTTTGAACACTTACATTAATCTGCAATCGGAGTATTTAAACTTTAGGAAAGTTTGAGTTTATCCCGAATTTGAATCACGTAAAGGTGAACCTAAGTGTTCGCCCTTTTAAGGTTATTAATTCAATAAAACGATAAATCTAGCCCAACTTGTTTCAGGTAGTTTTGTTCCTGTATCAAATCGGCGTTCAATAAACTGTGTTCGTCCAGATAACCTTCTGGGAATGCAATGGTCATCGCTTCATCTTCAACCGTAATATTTAATTTAGGAGGTTGAAAATCGCGTCGACGATGATTCAGCACCACCGCTAATCGTAAGATGCGCGCCAGACGAATTAAGCGCATTTTTAAAAGCGTATCGTCAAAAATTTCGAATCTGTGTATGGGAAATTTACGTCGAAAACTGCGTACCAGCAGCGCGAGAATTTGTTGTTGCTGAACACTAAAACCATTGATGTCGGTGTTCAACAGTAAATACTCGCTATGTTTTTGTTGTTTACTAAAATTAATGCTCAGTCCAATTTCATGGCAGCGGGCAGACCAACTTAGCAACTGTCGGTAGTAATCCTTTTCTATTTCCCAAGACTGACACACTTTTTGCCAAAGCAGTAAAGCGTTTTGGTTTACGCGTCGCGCTTGATCAAAGTCGATATGATAACGAGAGAGCAACCCTTTGATTGCGCGCTCTTTAATATCAAAAGGTTTCTCAACTCCGGTCAATTCGTAAAGCAATCCTTCACGTAGCGCGGCCGGTGAAGTGCGCATGCGTTGAATTTTTAGCGCTTTGAAAATTGCAATTAAAATGGCTAGGCCAGCGGGCAGAATTTCACGCCGACTTTCTGCCAGACCATCGAGATTAATTTTCTCGATGCACTCCATTTCAATCAGTCGCTTTTTCAAACTTTGCAAACATTCGAGAGTGATTTCTTGGCTATCAAATTGGTTTTTCGCACAAATTTCCAATATTGACTCAATGGTTCCGGAAGTCCCTATGGTCAGTTGCCAACCTTCGCGTAAGTACAAATCCTGAATGGAAAACATTTCCAGTCGCGCTGCGGTAATGGCATTTTTAAAATTTTGTCGAGAAAGTTTACCATCGGGAAAATAACGTTTATTGTAAGAAATACAACCCATTTGCAAGCTATCGAGTAACATGGGCTCAAAGGCTTCACCAATGGCAAATTCAGTACTGCCTCCTCCGATATCGATCACCAATTGTTTTAAATTACTGTGTTGAAAATGGGCAACGCCTTCGTAAATTAAACGTGCTTCTTCGCGACCTGAAATGATCTCAATGGGATATCCTAATGCTGCTTGCGCTCGTAATAAAAATGGACGCACATTTTTTGCTTTACGCAAAGTGAAGGTTCCGACAGCGCGTACCTGATCGGCGTGCATCCCTTGAATGCGTTCGCGAAACTGCTGCAAGCACTCAATCGCTCTTAATTGCGATGCTTCATCGAGTTGATCGTTTACATCCAGTCCTTCGGCCAGTTTCACTTTTTCTTTTAGGCGACCAATAATTTGTAGGTTATTGTGTTGCAACCGCGCTAAGGATAAATGAAAGCTATTGGATCCCAAATCCACTGCAGCAATAACAGGCGACTCATTCATTTCTGACATAAAAAATTACGTATCAAAAATTATCTTTGTGCGACGAAGCCGGTTTGTTACGTCGGCTTGGACGATTAGGACGAGGTCGCACTTTGCGGAAGGGCTTTACTTGCGCCAGTAGGTCGCGGGAAATATCCTCCTTTGGGATCTCATGTTCTATGTATTGTTCGATTGCTGGCAAAGAGAAAGCACTGTCCTCACAGGCAAAAGAAATCGCATCTCCATCGGCTCCGGCTCGAGCGGTTCGTCCGATGCGATGAACATAGTCTTCAGCATCGTCAGGTAAGTCGTAATTAAAGACATGGGTGACATTATCGATGTGCAATCCACGGGCAGCTACATCCGTTGCGATCAATGCTGGAATTTCACCCGATTTAAATCGTTCCAGCAGTGCCATGCGTTTTTTCTGTGGTACATCACCCGTTAATAATCCCACTTTCCAATCATTGGCGCGTAACATGGAAAAAATAGTTTCCGCATCGCGCTTGGTATTCACAAAAATCATTGCTTTTTGCGGTTGGTGCTTGTTTAACAAGCCGAGTAACAATGACAACTTATCGGGATTGCTTGGGTAATAGAGTACTTCTCGCACTTTTTTTGCGGTAATTTGCTCTGGTTCAATTTGCACATGTTGCGGATTGTTCATGTGTTCGTACGCCAGCTCCTGGACGCGATGCGATAAGGTGGCAGAAAACAACATATTGAGCCGATCATCCGAAGGTGGCATACGCCGAAACAGGTATCGTATGTCGGCAATGAAGCCGAGATCGAACATCCGGTCGGCTTCGTCCAGTACCACGACATCAATAGCATCAAGACCGTAGACCTTTTGTTTGTAATAGTCGATCAATCGGCCGGTGGTGCCTATCAGGATATCCAAGCCATCAGTGAGCATTTGCCGCTGCTCATCGTAACCGGTGCCTCCGTAAACAGCGCCTACTTTCAAATCCGTGAAGCTGACCAGCTTTCTGGCATCTTCATAAATCTGTACTACCAACTCACGTGTTGGTGCCATTACCAGTACTCGTGGTTCGTTTTTAAGGCGATTCGGATCGGCTGGTAAGGTCAGTAACTCATCCAGTGCTGCCAGTAAGAATGCGATGGTTTTCCCGGTACCGGTTTGTGCTTGTCCTGCCACATCTTTCCCAGCTAGCGATAGGGGTAAACTGAGCGATTGGATTGGCGTACAGTGTGTGTAGTGAATTGCATCGAGTGCTTTGATCAGTCTGGGATCGAGCCCCATTTCTGCAAAAGTAATATCAGTTAAATGTTTGGCCATATATAATTCTTAGTTAGGAAACTCTCTCGAAAATTGCTTTGTGTCATTCGCTTTTCGAGGTAATAATTGAAAAATCAATCAGTTATCGAACGGTCTGAAGACAATAGATCTCAGTTTAATCGCGCTGAACCAATTTGCAAACCGATTGTTTTGATATCTGTCTTGAAATTTGTCAAACTGCCCTCACCTTGGGCATCATTAAGAGTGTCCTGACGAGTACTACAATCGATAATTGGTGTGATGTGAATAGTGTCATACATACCCGCCAGTGAACAGGGTGCAATGCTGGACCGATTACTGGTTATCGATTGTAGTATTCGTATTTCGAAGAATTCATAGGAGAAATTAGCAGATGAGCGACAAAATTGTCCACTTGAGTGACGATAGTTTTGAGTCCGAAGTTTTACAATCCGATGTTCCTGTCCTGGTGGATTATTGGGCAGAGTGGTGCGGCCCTTGCCGAATGATCGCACCGATTCTGGATGAGATCGCTTCTGAGTACGACGGTAAAGTAAAAATTGCTAAACTAAACATCGACGAAAACCGAATGACACCACCCAAATACGGCATTCGTGGCATTCCAACCCTGATGTTATTTAAAAATGGTGCAGCCGAAGCAACTCAGGTGGGTGCGGTTAACAAGTCTCAGCTGGTGGCATTTCTCGACTCCAACATTTGAATGTTATACGTATTTAGATTCTTAAAGCTGGCTTTTCAATCGCCAGCTTTAACCGCAAAGCTGGACAGCGGAAGAATTTAGTGCTAAGTTTTGGCTAGCTTTCCTGTGGGGCCTCCCAAGTACGACAATTCCAGGCTAAAGCATTCACCTTTTTAAACTATTTACAAAAACAATTATGTTCAGTCGCTTATTTTCTGAAATAAGCATCAATCCATTAATCTGTAACCATTCGAACCTATCCAATCATGAATTTAACGGAACTTAAACAAAAATCGGCGACGGAGCTTACCGCGCTCGCAGCCACCATGGGCCTAGATAACATGGCTCGTAATCGTAAACAGGACATCATCTTTTCTATTTTGAAAGCACACGCCAAATCGGGTGAAGACATTTTTGGCGATGGTGTTTTAGAAATCCTTCCTGATGGTTTCGGCTTTTTACGTAGTGCTGACTCCTCTTATCTGGCTGGTCCGGATGATATTTACGTGTCACCAAGTCAAATTCGCCGATTCAGTTTACGTACCGGCGATACGATTTCCGGCAAGATTCGCCCACCCAAAGACGGTGAACGTTATTTTGCGTTGCTAAAAGTCAATGAAATAAATTACGACAGCCCGGAAAACGCGCGTAACAAAATTCTGTTTGAAAACTTGACGCCTTTGCATCCGGAAGAACGCATGCGAATGGAGCGTGGCAACGGAAGCAGCGAAGATATAACCGCGCGAGTTATTGACTTGGCAGCACCGATTGGAAAAGGGCAACGGGCATTGGTTGTTTCTCCACCAAAAGCCGGTAAAACCATGATGCTGCAAAACATTGCGCAATCAATCACTGCCAATCATCCAGAATGTTCTTTGATCGTATTATTGATAGATGAACGTCCAGAAGAAGTAACGGAGATGCAGCGTTCGGTGCGCGGTGAAGTGATTGCCTCGACTTTTGATGAGCCTGCCAGTCGCCACGTACAGGTTGCTGAAATGGTCATTGAAAAAGCGAAGCGTCTGGTAGAGCACAAAAAAGACGTGGTGATTTTGCTTGATTCAATCACTCGCTTGGCTCGAGCCTACAATACGGTGATTCCCTCTTCCGGCAAAGTATTAACCGGTGGTGTTGATGCCAATGCGTTACAACGTCCCAAACGATTCTTTGGTGCGGCGCGTAATATCGAAGAAGGTGGTAGTCTGACCATTATTGCTACCGCTTTGATAGACACCGGCTCGAAAATGGATGAAGTGATTTTTGAAGAATTTAAAGGTACCGGTAACATGGAATTGCACCTGGACCGAAAAATCTCTGAAAAGCGAGTGTTTCCGGCCATCAATATTAACCGCTCCGGCACGCGTAAAGAAGATCTGTTGACTTCGCCCGATGAGCTACAAAAAATGTGGATTTTGCGCAAAATTGTACACCCGATGCAGGAAATTGAAGCCATGGAGTTTTTGGTGGACAAGTTAGCACTGACTAAAACCAACGACGAGTTCTTTGAATCCATGAAGCGCTGATATGCGCTTCCTATTGATTTAAGTCTCGCCAGGTGGATAGCAAGGTGGCGATGAAATACCGCGACTTACGAGATTTTGTGCAGCAACTGGAAAACTTGGGTGAGCTGAAGCGCATTCCTCAGGAAATTGATCCTTACCTAGAAATGACCGAAATCGCCGATCGTACGTTACGTGCTGGCGGCCCTGCTCTGTTGTTTGAAAACCCTAAAGGCAGTGACATTCCTGTACTGGCCAACTTGTTTGGCACCACACGCCGTGTTGCTTTAGGAATGGGACAGGAAAACGTCTCGGCATTAAGAGAAGTTGGCGAACTGCTGGCGTTTTTAAAAGAACCCGAACCGCCTGCCGGATTAAAGGAAGCTTGGTCCCAATTACCTATTTTCAAGCAGGTGCTGAATATGGCGCCGAAAACTATTAAAAAGGCCCCGTGTCAGCAGCGGGTATGGGAAAGCGACGATGTCGATTTGAGCCGACTTCCTATTCAAACTTGCTGGCCAGAGGATGCGGCGCCATTGATCACCTGGGGATTGGTGATCACCAAAGGCCCCAATAAAGCACGACAAAATCTGGGTATTTATCGGCAACAAGTGATTGGTAAAAACCGTTTAATTATGCGATGGCTTTCTCATCGTGGTGGTGCTCTGGATTTCAAAGAGTGGCAACAGCAGCATCCGGGTGAGCCTTTTCCGGTGTCGGTTGCGCTGGGGGCCGATCCGGCGACCATACTTGGTGCGGTAACACCCGTACCGGATACCCTCAGTGAATACGCCTTTGCCGGGCTATTGCGTGGTTCGAAAACCGAGCTGGTTAAATCCATTGGCAATGACTTGCAAGTACCTGCGTCGGCCGAAATCGTTCTTGAAGGCGTGATCCACCCAGACGATACAGCACCGGAAGGTCCATTCGGAGATCATACAGGGTATTATAATGAGGTGGATGAGTTTCCGGTGTTCACTGTGGAGCGCATAACCTTACGTGACAACCCCGTCTACCACAGTACTTACACTGGGCGACCGCCCGATGAGCCGGCAATATTGGGGGTTGCTCTTAATGAAGTTTTTGTGCCTATATTAAAAAAGCAGTTTCCGGAAATTGTCGATTTTTACCTGCCGCCGGAGGGCTGTTCTTATCGCATGGCCATTGTGACCATGAAAAAGCAATATCCGGGTCATGCCAAACGCGTGATGTTGGGGGTATGGTCTTTTTTGCGGCAATTTATGTACACTAAGTTTGTACTTGTGACCGATGATGATGTTAATGCCCGCGATTGGCAGGATGTGATTTGGGCATTGACCACTCGCGTGGATCCGACGCGCGATACGACTCTTATTGACAATACGCCTATCGATTACCTGGACTTTGCATCGCCAGTTTCAGGACTTGGCTCAAAAATGGGCATCGATGCTACCAACAAATGGCCCGGGGAAACGGATCGGGAATGGGGACGTGTCATCACCATGGACGAGGATGTGAAACAACGCGTTGATCAAATCTGGGATCAACTGAAAATTCTGGAGTAATCGTGCAAGAAGTATTTTGTCAGGTCGATGATATCCGTTTGATGGGTAAAGATGTTTATCGGGTGAAGCTGGTTTCAGAACAATTGTCCAAAGTGGACTATCATGGTGGGCAGTATTTAACGCTACAAGTTGAAGGCGGACGCTGGATTCCCTTTTCCATTGGTAATGCGCCCCAGGAGAAGTCGCATCTGGAACTGCACATTCGACTGATTCCGGGTCATCAGTTGGCCGAAGATATACTCAGCAAATTAAAAAATACTGGTAAAGCACACATACAATTACCCATGGGCCATTGTGTTTTACGGGATGGAAATCGACCGGTTGTGTTCATTGTCGGTGGTACTGGGTTTTCTCCCATCAAGGCTATGCTTGAGTCGGCTTTTGCGGAGCACGAAACACGAGACTTACATCTGTTTTGGGGAGCGCAAACCGCAGAAGACTTTTATTTAATTGCGTTACCGGAAAAGTGGCAGAAATTACATAACAACTTTCATTTTTCCCCTGTTGTTTCTGGCGAAGATAAAAAATGGCAAGGCGCAACCGGATTAGTTCATCGAGCGGCGATCGAGCAACTTACCGATCTTTCAAATTGTGATATTTACATTTCCGGCTCAGAAGCTATGGTGATGGCGGTTTATCAGGATTTAATAGCCGTGGGTGTACCTAAGCAGCAGATTTTTTCTGATATGTTGGATATCAAACGAGAGATGGGTGAAGATATTTAATCGGTTTCGGTAAGTAAAAAGGCGCGACTCGCGCCTTTTTTCGCTTAGTAACAGTGATTGTTTCACGTCACAATAGGTAACGCTTCAAAATTTCGTGATACTTCCCATTATTTTTAATCGACTTCAGTGCTTCATTAAAGCGGGTCACAGTTGTGTGATCTACGGACTTCATGCTGAACATCAAGTGTACATCGCCGCTGTGAATGGTGATTGGCAACTGTTCGATTTGATCGCTGATGCCCTTGCGCTTCAAGTTGTAAGCACCGACAAAAGGGTCTTCAATGATCACATCAACATTATGTTGCATAAGATTAAAATAGTTGGCTTCACCCACTGAAGACTGTACAAACTGACCAGCGTATTGATCGGAATCTTGAAGCTCCGAAACCTGATCGCCGTATATATAGTCGGTCGTTACTCCGATTTTTTTGCCACTGTTCAGAATGTCTTTAACGCTGTTTTGAAACTTGTCTTTCTCACCACTGCGAACATAAAGAACGAATGACTCTGATCGATAGGGTTCGGAAAAAAGCGCATACTCTTTTCGTTTTTCCGTGATTGAAGCGCCTGCAACTAAGTCTACCTCACCATTTTCTACTTTACGCAACAAATTCATCCAGTCATCCTGGATAAAATCCAATTTGCAGTTGGCTGCATCGGCTAATGCTTGAATAATTTCAATGTCCAGACCCGAAACCGTATTCCCGGGTGTGAGGTACATGTAAGGCTCCCAAGGATCCCACCCCATATTGACTTGGCAGCTGGGTGCCGCCTTTTCTGCAGCTTGTTTGGTTGGCTTTTGTTGCTGCTGTTGTTGAGGTGGTTCACTGCAAGCGACCAAGATCAGCAAGAGTCCAATCCAACAACTCACGGATGCTTTCATCATCGTACTTTCCTCTTCTGAGAATATCTTTGTTATTCTGTTAAGCGATTAAAAAGGCACTTATCGTTAAGTGTAGTTGATTTTGGAGCAGGGTCATGAGATTTCAGAAAAACAAATCTTCACGTCATCTTCCTATTGAAAGGTTGTTTGAAAGATTGAGCTTTTTTGGATTTTGGGCAAGGTGCTGTTAATTTATAGAAAGGTAAAAAGTGATGGTATGCATCATAAAAAAAGCGCCAGTAGGCGCTTTTTTTTAAAAGACAAGGATAGTAATGGCCTAGGCTAAAATGGAGCTCTTCAATTTTTTAATCGCATTTTTTTCCAGTTGTCGTACTCGCTCAGCAGAAACGGAATACTTGTCGGCCAACTCTTGTAGCGTCGCTTTTTCTTCATCAAGCCAACGACGTTTTAATATGTCTTGACTGCGTTCGTCTAACTGAGCCATGGCATCAACCAGTTTGGCTTCATGGTGGCTCTGCCAGTCGTTGTGTTCATACGCTTGCGCCGGATCCATGGAGTGATCTTCCAGAAACTGCGCTGGAGCAAAGTTGCTCTCATCATCATCGCCAACTGGCGCATCAAAAGCCATGTCGCGGGCATTCAGGCGCCCTTCCATACGGCGCACTTCGGTTTCACTGACGCCCAGATCTTTAGCTACGGCGGCAACCTCATCGTTAGTGAACCAGCCAAGACGATGTTTGGCTCCACGTAAGTTAAAGAAGAGCTTTCGTTGGGCCTTGGTGGTTGCCACTTTTACAATACGCCAGTTGCGCAATACAAACTCGTGAATTTCTGCTTTGATCCAATGAACGGCGAAGGAAATCAATCGTACGCCAACGCTGGGATCGAATCGCTTAACCGCCTTCATCAGCCCGACATTACCTTCCTGAATTAAGTCGGCTTGAGGTAAACCGTAGCCGTTGTAACTCCGGGCTATATGCACCACAAAACGCAAATGAGAAAGGATCAGTTGACGCGCGGCTTCCAGATCTTCGTCTTCGCGGAAACGCCGAGCCAGTTCCTTTTCTTCGTCAGCAGTCAATACCGGAACAGCGTTGACGGCGTGAATGTAGGCGTCAATGCTCCCCTGGGGTACCGAAAGTGTTAATGCTGTTGAAAGCTGTGTGTTCATAAATCTCCTGAAACCTATGTATACCGCTAAATGGACAGGTTTGGCGGCTAATCTTAGCACCCTTCTTGATGGAATGCCATTGTTTAGCAGTCTAGTCTATAGAGTGCTAAATCTATAAAAAGTTTCACTCATCCGAGCAGTTTTGCTGTGTCGCAATGAACTCGCTCATTGATTTGTCGAAGACCGATCCTGCGGGTATTTTCCGTGAGATCAAGGGCTTGAAATACCTGGTAACATTATTAAGTCGAAATTTTGCGAAGAAGTGGCTTTCAGGTGGGTTCAATATCGCGAATATGACGACCGACAGAAAGCCAAGAACCAAGTAACCCGAGTGACGTCGCTATGGCTATAAGTTGAATAACTTCGGATAAACCCAGTCCCGAAAGCTGAAACTGACTTTGGTACAGTCCGGCCAAATTACGCACGGGATCTTTCAGCCAGAATACGCTACTGTTGACCAGAATCCAGGACAATACCCCGGCAAAAATGCCGTACCAAAGCCCACTGTATAGAAATGGACGCCGGATGAAGGCATCGGTAGCCCCCACCAGCTTGATAATTTGGATCTCTTCGCGCTTGTTTTGAATTGCCAGTCGAATCGTATTGCCAATGATTAACAACACAGCTATGCCCAACAATAAGCCCAGCGCTGATACCGCCCGTTCAGCAATCGCCATCATGGAATAAAGTTTACGAACCCATTGCAGATCCAGCTGTGCCAGTTCTACTTCGGGAAGTGCTTGCAATTCGGCCTGGAGTTCGGCGGAAGCTTCCGGCGTGCTGAAGCTGCTGGTCGGCGTAACAACTAAAGTGTCCGGTAATGGATTATCGTCCAGGTAAGAAAGCGCATCGCCAAAGCCCGATAGTTCACGAAATTCGGTCAGTCCTTGTTCTTTGGTGACGAACTCGACTTGGGCAACTTTAGGTGATTTCGTTAATTGATTTTGCAGAGCAAGTGCTTGCTGGCCGTTGATATTAGCGTGTAAGTAAAGCGAAATTTGGGTGGCATTATCCCAGCTACTGGAAACATTTTGCGCATTCTTTAAAAACACATGAAATCCGGCTGGTAATGCCAGTGCAATGGCCAATACGGCGATGGTCATCAGGCTGGATAACGGTGTACGAAAAATTTCACCAATGCCTTTGCGACATTCCACTCCGTGTTGACGCAACCCCATTTTAAGACGAGAACCAAGGGTGCTCCCACGCGATTTTTCTGCGCCTTTGGGAGAGTTAATGTCGGTTTGACTCATCAGACGGGCTCTCCTGTTTGTTCCGGTTGCTGCAATCCATCGTGGATCAACTGGCCCTCTTTCAAGGTCATTACCCGATAGGGTAATCGAGCAATCAAACCCAGATCGTGCGAAGCAATGAGTACACTGACCCCCACTTGATTGAATTGTTCGAACAAAGCCATGATTTCAGCGGATAATTCCGGATCCAAGTTACCGGTAGGCTCATCGGCCAGCAGCAATGGCGGTTTGTTCACCACCGCTCGAGCGATACCAACACGTTGCTGCTCACCCCCAGAAAGCATGATCGGATAGAGTTTTTCTTTTGACAGTAAGCCGACTTTGTCTAACGCGGCGCGTACGCGACGACCGATTTCTTTATGCGGATGCCCAGCAATCACTAATGGTAAAGCGACATTATCGAATACGGTGCGATCAAACAATAACCGGTGATCCTGAAAAATCATGCCGATATTGCGACGAACAAAGGGGATTTTCCGGCGGCCAATTCGACCAACATTGCGGCTATCAATGATCACCTGACCGGAGGTGGGCTTTTCCATTACGCAAATCAGTTTCAGTAAGGTACTTTTACCAGCACCGGAGTGACCGGTGAGGAACGACATTTCACCGCTTCCTAGATTGAAGGTCACGTTGCGCAATGCTTCGTGTCCGTTAGGATAACGCTTCGAAACCTCGTTAAATTGGATCATAGACAGTCGCTGTTATTTTTATTGTTAAAGGTTGGTTTTATTCGTTGCGAGCGAACAGGGCTTCGATAAACTCTTCCGCATCGAAAGGTCGCAAATCGTGCAAACCCTCGCCTACGCCAATAAAGCGAATGGACAGCTTCATTTTTTTGGCTAAGGCAAAGACTACACCACCTTTGGCAGTACCGTCGAGCTTGGTCAGGGTGATGCCGGTTAAACCGACGGCTTGATGGAATTGTTCCGCCTGGTTGAGTGCGTTTTGGCCAGTTCCCGCGTCTACCACTAACATCACTTCGTGCGGTGCACTGGCATCGAGCTTTTGCATGACGCGCTTAACTTTGGTCAATTCGTCCATCAGATTGTTTTTGGTATGCAGTCGACCGGCAGTATCGGCGATCAACACGTCCACATTTTTCGACTGCGCGGACTGCAGGGCATCAAAAATAACGGAAGCGGAATCGGCCCCTTCGTGTTGCGCCACCACCGGAATTTGGTTGCGTTGTCCCCACACCTGCAATTGTTCAACCGCAGCCGCACGGAAGGTATCTCCGGCGGCCAGCATCACCGACAACCCCTGATTTTTCAACTGTTGTGCCAGTTTGCCAATGGTGGTGGTTTTTCCGACACCATTGACGCCAACTATTAAGATCACAAAAGGTTGATGTTTATGGGTATCGATGGTGAGCGGTTCGGCGACTGGGCTGATCATATCGCTGAGCAATTCGCGTAATCGTGCCATTAAGCTGTCGGCGTCTTTCAGCTCTTTGCGTGCCGTGCGTTCGGTTAAATCGTTGATGATTTCAGCGGTGGCTTCAACACCTACATCCGACATGAGCAGTTGTGTTTCGATTTCTTCCAGCAGATCATCATCGATGGTTTTTTGACCCAGTATCAGGCTGGCAATGCCCTCGGCAAAATTACTGCGCGTTTTGCTGAGTCCACTTTTTAAGCGGGTAAAAAAGCCCTTGTTCTCACTCGCTCCAGGTTTGTGCTGAGTCTCTTCGACTTGTGGTGTCTCATCAATTTGCGGTATGGCTTCGGGTTGATCAGCCTTAATTTCAACCTCGCTTTCGCTTTCGCCTTCGATCGATTGAGCAGCTCCACTAGCTTCCGGTTCGGCATCTTGTGGCTTGCGTTTAAACCAGCCGAACAGACCGCCGGATTTCTTGTTTGTGGTAGAATTCTTTTTGTCTGACATCAGGGAATACTTGGTGACTAAAAAGCAGGCGCTATCCTAACATTTTAAGCCTTAAAGCCATAGTGAGATCTTGCCATGATCCATCAAACACAACGTCGACCCAGTCGTGGGTCTAAAATTGGATATGTCCGAATTATTGGTGGGCGTTGGAAGGGTCGCCGCATCAAGTTCACTGAGGTGGCTGGATTGCGTCCGACGTTGGATCGCGTTCGTGAAACCCTGTTTAACTGGTTAATGCACGACATTCATGGCGCGCGTTGCCTCGACTTGTTTGCTGGGAGTGCGGCTTTGGGAATTGAAGCGCTGTCACGTGGCGCGAAAGAAGTGGTGTTTGTTGAGAAGAATAAAAAAGCAGCGGATCACATTCACACGAACCTGGCTGAGCTGCAATTTGATAATTTTAAGGTGTTTAACACCAGCGCCGAAGTGGTGTTTAAAAAAAATGAAAGTCCCTACGATATTATTTTTGTTGATCCGCCTTTTTACCAAGAATACCTGGAATCTACTTTGCAAAGTTTGAATAATGAACGCTTCGTGAAGCCGGGCACATTAGTTTATATAGAACGTGAAAAGCATTCCGATGCTGTTGAGTTTCCCGAAGGGTGGGACAAGTTAAAGGAAAAGCAGGTTGGTGGCTTAGCGTTTTATCTGTTTGAAGTCACGGGATAACATTTACTTCATCTAAATCCATGCTAAATCGCCACTCAAACTTAAACAGTTGAGGATAATTGCAGAAGTTACTCAGAAAGTGTAAGTGGCATTCATGCCACTTACAAACCTCTAGGGATGGATTATCAGCGTCTTTCTGAGTAACTTGTGTGAGTATCAAATTATATGTAAATCAATTAAAAATGATGAAGGACTTTTATGTTTCGCTTTTTTGAAAGGCTCACAAAACCCTTTCCTGAACATCCACCAACTCAACCACCAAAAGGATTGTTTGCGTTTTGCCGTCACTATACGCGTGGGATGGAAGGGCCGTTAATTGTTATGTCAATTTCGACGGCGTTACTTGCGGTACTTGAAGTGTCCTTGTTTGGTTTTATGGGGCAACTAGTGGACTGGTTAGCGGCGAAAGATCCCGTACAGTTTTTTGAAGAGGAGCGTACCACTTTAATCGGCATGAGTGTGCTGCTCTTAATTGTATTACCCTTACTCACTTGGTTTCATGCCAATCTTACTCACCAATCGCTGCTCGGTAATTATCCGATGAGCATTCGCTGGTTGGCGCATCGCTATTTGCTCAGCCAAAGCATCGGCTTTTTTCAAAATGATTTTGCCGGGCGTGTCGCAACCAAAGTCATGCAAACGGCACTGTCGGTTCGAGAAAGTGTTATGAAATTGCTCGATGTGATCATGTACATCGTTGTTTATTTCACCAGCATGTTGATATTGGTTGCTCAAGCTGATTTCCGTTTAACCTTGGTTATACTTGCCTGGTTCGTACTTTACGCTTTTACTCAGTGGTATTTTGTACCACGGCTGAAAAAAATATCCGCCGCGCAAGCGGATGCGCGTTCGTCAATGACTGGTCGAATTGTCGATAGTTATTCCAATATTTCCACCGTCAAGCTTTTTGCTCATACCCATGCCGAAGCCGATTACGCCAAAGACAGCATGGATGAATTTTTAACGACGGTGTATCGACAAATGCGCATGGTGACCGCGCTCAGTGTTTCAGTACAGTCGTTAAATTATCTGCTGGTTTTTTCAATTTCGGCCATGTCCATTTATTTGTGGTCATTAAATGCCATTACGATTGGCGCTATTGCCATCGCAGTGAGTTTAGCGCTGCGATTAAATGGGATGTCGCAATGGGTGATGTGGGAAATCAGCGCCCTATTTGAACATATTGGCACGGTGGCTGATGGTGTCACTACGCTGTCGAAACCACAAACCGTTACCGATGTTAACAACGCAAAGCCCATCGTTGTTGAACGAGGAGCAATCGAGTTTAAAAACGTCACGTTTCATTATGGCAAAGGCAGTGGCGTTATTGACCGGTTAAACCTGTCGATCAAGCCTGGTGAAAAAATTGGATTGGTGGGTCGTAGCGGCGCGGGTAAATCCACACTGGTCAATTTACTGTTGCGATTTTACGATGTGGAATCGGGTGAAATATTAATTGACGGTCAAAACATTCAACAATCGCAACAGGAATCCTTGCGCGCACAAATCGGTATGGTTACGCAAGACACGTCATTATTGCACCGCAGTGTTCGCGAAAATATTTTATACGGTAATCCGAATGCTTCTGAAGAAGAGTTGTTGCAGGCGATAAAAAAAGCCGAAGCTGATGTCTTTATCAACGAGTTAGAAGACCCGCAAGGTAATTGCGGTTTGGATGCACAAGTTGGTGAACGTGGTGTGAAACTTTCTGGTGGCCAACGGCAACGCATCGCTATTGCGCGGGTGTTGTTGAAAGACGCGCCCATTCTGGTGTTGGATGAAGCCACATCAGCACTCGATTCTGAAGTGGAAGCCGCCATTCAACATAGCTTGTATCAATTGATGGAAGGCAAAACCGTGATTGCGATAGCGCATCGACTTTCAACCATCGCGGCAATGGACCGCTTAATTGTTTTGGATGAAGGCAGAATTGTCGAACAGGGCACGCACAATCAACTGATCGAGCAAGGTGGTATTTATGCGCAACTTTGGGCGCATCAAACCGGTGGTTTTTTGGGAATGGAAACGGATGATTAAATGAGAGTATCTTTTACCCGAGTCTCTAATTGAGGTTGTTAGACGGCATAAGCGAACTAAACTTACAGTAAACAACGTCATTTGGTTCAGCTATGGATCCGGTAATCGCTAAAACCACAGAAGATGTAAAACAGCTAATCGCGCGGGAAAATCTCGAATTTGTCAAAGTCGGTGTTTTTGATATCGATGGCGTGATGCGCGGCAAGTATATGTCCGCGAAAAAAGTACTGAGCGCACTGCAAAAGGGTTTTGGCTTTTGCGATGTGGTGATGGGATGGGATATTGCCGATCGTCTGTACGATAACGTTGAGTTTACCGGTTGGCATACCGGCTATCCGGATGCAGATGTTGTACTGATCCCCGAAAGCTGTCGGCGTTTACCGTTGGAAGATAATGGTCTGTTGCTGCTTGGAGAGTTTACTGGGCCTGCTGCGGCTATTTGTCCACGCAATTTATTAAAGCGTGTATTAGCGCGAGCCGAACAAAAAAATCTGCATTTGCAATGCGGATTTGAATACGAATTTTTTGTCTTTAACGAAACGCCTCATAGCTTAAGAGATAAAGGCTTCCAAAACCTCACGCCTATGGCTCCCGCTGAATTCGGTTATTCGGTTATACGCAACAGTGTTGAATCCGATATTTATCGCATGTTGTTGTCGCTATCAAAAACCATGAACTTCGAACTTGAAGGTTTGCACGAAGAAACCGGTCCTGGGGTCATGGAAGCGGCCATTGCTTACGACGGTGCGCTCAACGCAGCCGATAAAGCCGCCTTGTTTAAAACCTTTTGCAAGATCGCCATGCAAAAACACAATAAGTTGGCCACGTTTATGGCGCGTTGGTCACCCGATGTGCCGGGTCAGAGTGGACATATTCATTTATCGATTCTGGATGACGACGGCAACAATGTGTTTTACCAGCCAGACCAGCCTGACGGTATCAGTGAAACCATGCGATTTTTCATTGGTGGCCAGCAAAAACTGATGCCAGAAATGTTAGCGATGATCGCGCCTAACGTGAATTCCTATCGTCGTTTAATTCCTGGCTTTTGGGCGCCTACCGAAGCCAGTGTCGGCGTCGATAATCGCACTTGCGCCATTCGTATTATTCCCGGTAACGCATCATCACAGCGACTGGAATATCGCATTGCTGCGGCCGATGCGAATCCTTATATTATTTTATCGGCCGCAATTGCATCCGGGCTTTGGGGCATTGAACATCGCATTGAACCGGAAGCCATGGTGCAAGGAAACGCCTATCAACAAAATTTTCCCGAGCACTTAAAACTGGCACCGACCTTGTGGCAAGCGACGCAGTTGTTGAAGCAATCGCAAGTGGCGCGCGATTATTTCGGCGATCCTTTTGTTGAACATTTCGCCGCGACTCGTGAATGGGAAGAGCGTCAGTTTCGAAAGCACATTTCGCAATGGGAGCTGGAGCGTTATTTCGAGATCATTTAACCATGAGACATTCTATCGAATTACACTCACCGATTGATGGACGCCTGTTGGCGACTCGTGAGTTGGCGGGTGAAAAAGATATCGCAGTGGCACTTAAAAAAGCCGCTCAAGCGCAGGCTGAATGGTACAGGTTGGAGCTTAGTCAAAGAGCGGACTATTGTCGAAAAGCCATCGATTTTATGCTTGATCAACGAAATGAGCTGGGTGAAGAAATTACCTTACAGATGGGGCGACCCATCCGTTACACAGCGAACGAAATCAAGACCATGGCCGACCGCGGCAACTATATGATTGAGGTGGCGGAAACATCGTTGGCTGACCTTGTGATCGAAGAACAGCAACACGTTTCGCGTCTCATACAGCATTGTCCATTAGGTACAGCCTTAATTGTTGCTCCGTGGAATTATCCGTATCTCACGGCGATTAATGCATTAATTCCGGCATTAATGGCAGGCAATGGCGTGATTCTGAAACATTCAAAACATACCTTGTTGTGTGCAGAACGATTTCAACAAGCGTTTCAACACGCAGGACTGCCCGAAGGTGTCTTTCAGTACTTGCATCTCAGTCACGAACAAACACAACAATTAGCTCAAGCCAATGGTATAGATTTTGTCGCTTTTACCGGCTCAGTGAGTGGTGGGCAGAGCATTGAAGGTGCGCTTGCCGGTCAATTTAAACATTTGGCGCTGGAACTGGGCGGTAAAGACGCGGCCTATGTGATGGCGGATGCTGATTTGTCCTTTAGTGTTGAAAGTTTGGTGGATGGTGCCTTTTTTAATTCCGGACAATCGTGTTGCGCTATTGAACGCATCTATGTAGATCAAAGCATTTATCCTAAATTCGTCGAACAATTTGTTGAACAGGTGAAACGTTATCGGTTGGGCGATCCTTTACAAACCGACACGACATTAGGGCCGATGATCCATGCTTCCGCTGCAAATCGAGTAAGGCAACAGATCCTACAAGCGGTTTCTGCTGGTGCCGATGCGGTAATCGATCCTGTTCATTTTAGCGTCGCCGATGAGAAAGGTGCTTACCTGGCACCACAAGTTTTACTTAACGTGGATCATTCTATGGCAATTATGCGTGAGGAAACGTTTGGTCCGGTGGTTGGCATTATGTCGGTTGAAAACGACCAACAAGCTATTGAATTTATCAATGACTGTCAGTACGGATTAACCAATTCGCTCTGGACAAAAGATAAGTCGCGAGCTTTTGCACTCGGACAACACATTGAAAGTGGCACCGTGTTTATGAATCGTTGTGATTACTTGGATCCCGCATTGGCGTGGGTGGGTATTAAGCAATCGGGTCGTGGTTGCAGTTTGTCGACGCTGGGCTATCAGCAACTGACGCGTCCAAAGTCATTTCACTTTCGACAGGTTCCGTAAAGTTCGTTGAGTTGAATTTGGAATTTAAATTAATGATACAGAGAGCAGAAGCTCACGTATAACTAAACGGCAAATTTCCTATGCACGAACTAACCAACAACTGCGACTTAAAACAACTGAATGCCAACTGGAATTACCCAACATCCATCTGGTTTGGCGTTGGTCGCGTGCGTGAATTAAAAAGTGCGTGCGAACAATTTAATATTCAGCATCCGCTAGTGGTTACCGATAAAGAGTTGGTGCAACTACCACTGTTTAATGAGTTTATTCAATTACTCGACGAGTTAAACATTCGCCACAATGTGTTTGCCGATATTCAGTCGAATCCTACTGGTAGCAACGTAGAGCAAGGACTCACGCGATTAAAACAAGGCAGCCACGATGGCGTAATTGCTCTGGGTGGAGGCAGCGCGCTCGATGTTGGTAAAACACTCGCCTTTATGGCCCATCAATCGCATGCTCTGTGGCATTTTGAAGACATTGGCGAAAATTGGAAGGATGCGAAAATCGAAGGCATATTACCTGTGATTGCCATTCCCACCACGGCCGGTACGGGCTCCGAAGTTGGCCGAGCGGCAGTCATTCTCGATGAACAAAGTGCAACCAAAAAAATAATTTTTCACCCTAAAATGTTGCCACCTCTCGTGATAGCGGATGCGCAATTAACTCAAGCGTTACCGCCAAAATTAACCGCAGCCACGGGCCTTGATGCTTTTGTGCATTGTTTTGAAGCTTATTGTGCGCGTGGGTTTCATCCGATGGCTGACGGCATTGCCATCGAAGGCATGCGATTAATTAAAAATGCCTTACCCTTGGCTTACCATCAAGGTGACAATCTGGTGGCGCGCAGTCAAATGTTGATCGCTTCTACTATGGGAGCTACTGCATTTCAAAAAGGCTTGGGTGCGGTGCATGCATTAGCGCATCCGCTGGGTGCAAAATTTGGTTTGCACCACGGTTTATTAAACGCGGTACTTTTGCCTTATGTGTTGCAACGAAACCGTTCGGCTATCGAAGAAAAAATAATACATTTGGCAACTTATCTACAGCTAAAACAAAGCAGCTTTAATGCATTTGTTGATTGGTTGTTACAACTTCGGAGCGAGCTAAACATTCCTCACTGTTTGACTGAACTCGGGTTATCAACATCAAAAGTCAAAAACATAGGCGCATTGGCAATGAAAGATCCTTCCGCTGCGGGCAACCCTATTGCACTGATTGAGCAGGATTATCAGACGTTGGTAGAGCAGGCCATTGCCGGTAAATTAACATGATCTTGGGCATTCTCGACGCGGATCAATTATTACCGCCTTTAAATAAGGAATTTGGTAATTACGGATTAATGTTCCAGCGTTTGTTTAAAGACGTTAATGCGGCGTTAGAATTTCGTATCTTTAAAGTCATTGAAAACCAGTTTCCGGAAAGTGTTGAAGAATGCGATGCGTATTTGATTACTGGCAGTAAGTTCAGTTGTTATGAGTCGAAGGATTGGATCTTACGTTTACAGCAATGGGTGAAAACGTTACATGCACAAGAAAAAAAATTGATCGGTATTTGTTTTGGCCATCAGTTGATCGCTCATACATTAGGTGGCGAAACAAAGCGTCATTCACAGGGTTGGGGAATTGGCGTAGCGCGAAGTGAGCGAGTGCAGCAGCCTCCATGGTTAACGCCGGCACCGACTTATTTTAACTTGCTGGTCAGTCATCAGGATCAAGTCAGTCGTTTACCAACAGATGCTTTGCTCCTTGCGCGCAATGCGTTTTGTCCGTATTCCGCGTTTACCATTGGACGCCATATTTTATGTTTTCAAGGGCATCCGGAATTCACGAAAGGTTATTTAAAAAAACTATTAACGCTTCGAAAGTCCGTTATTGAACCCGATAAAATTCAGGTGGCATTGCGTTCGATGGAAGATAATACGGACGACAGTCAATTAGTTGCGCAGTGGATGCTCCAATTTATGGAGCATCATTAATATTTTTGTGTGCTCTATGCTACTTTTTCCAGACGATGGCGTGTCGTTTTCTAATCGCATAAAGCACAATCAATAACAGCAACAGTGGGTTGAAGCTACCGCCACCTCCGCCGGAGCTGCTACCCGTATTGGTACTTTGTGCATTCACTACCACACTCACGGAATCCGAAACGCTGCGATTAGAGCCGTCGACAATCGTTAATCGAAACGTCAGAGTTCCAGTAGGCGCATTACTCACACTGGCATTCAATTGATCGGCGTTATTGATTGTGACGCTGGGTCCATCGGTTTGTTCCCAGAGATAGCTGACAATCGTATTACCGTTATCGTTTACATTAGCCGTTAACGAAATTGTGCCGCCTTCAGTGATCGCTGAGATAGCTGGAATGTCTACGGTTGGCTCTGGCAGTTGCACACTCACGCCACCGGGATCAACAATTCGACCATTGGCACTGTCGTCGATGTCGTTTGGACCGCCGTCTTCAATCAACATCATGACACACCAATGACCAGCGGTAAGTTCGCTGGAGTATTCGCTACTACCCGGTGAAGGGCATGCCCCTTCGGATCCTTCGGCTGAATACAGTGCGTTGTTACTGTCGACAACAAAGTTTTGCCAACCATTTGTTGGGTGAAGTTTTCGGTATGTTGCATTGCTTGGTATTGGCTCACGTTGTGGAATGACCACTTGTACACTTTCACCATTATTGGACAGATTGTTAATGGCAAAGTTGAACAGTCCACCGATGGCGTCATAGCCTTCATCGTGACCATGCATGTTATAAGGCGACACGGTATCAATGATTGACTGATCCACCAGTGCCCCACCGGCATCGTCACTGATGGATACATCGCTTAATGTCAGTTCTAATCCATTTTCCGTTTCGATGAGGTAAGCGTGGCTGCTGTCGCTGATTAATTGTTGTAATACATAACGATCATCGAGTGCATCCAGATAATTCGGTACACCGTCTCCATCATCATCGTGATAGCCCTCATCGGCATCATTCAAGCCGTCTCCGTCACTGTCGTCGCTTGTTGATAAAGTGGGTGCGCTACTCAACACTTTTAATGTCAGTACGGAAGTGCGAGCCGCGCTGGGCACGCCGTCGTCGGTTACAGTCACTTTCAGTGTATGAACGCCAACGCTTAAGCCGCTTGGGTCAAAACGGAATGTGTAATCACTGTTATCGGTATCGTTCAGTGTATTGTCGGTTTCGCTCCAATCAAGAACGTGACCATCGTTTATGTTTGGATCATTAACGATAACCGTTGCGGTTACCAAACCCTGATCTCGAACGATGGACGTAACTCTTTGTCCGCCTTGTTCCGCTAAGAGTGTTAAGGTTGGCGCCAAATTACTTTCCGTGATGGAAATCGTGTGCGATGTTTTTTCTCCGAGAATCGCATTGATCGGATTGGCAAAAGACAACACCAATTGTTCATCGGTTTCGCTATTGCCGTCATCAATTAAGTCAATGGATATTTGTCCTTGTGTTCCTTCATTGATCACCAGCACATTGGCATTGCTATTGAATCGGTAATCGCTGGAGCTGACAGAGCCACTGATGGTGAAGGGCAACTGTACCGGGTAGCGCAGTGCAGAACCTGTCAGTGATGCGGTAACTGTCACTCGATTGCCTTCCGCACTCACCTGATCGCGTTGCAATTGCACTCGTGGAATAATGTTCACGATTTGTGTCGCGATTGTTCGGTTTCCAGCAGTGTCTGTGGCTAGCCAGTCGACTAAGTGGCGACCGGAACGACGACTTTTTGCGCCGACAATGTTAACCGCTACCGTGCCATCCAGATTATCCGTAGCAGAAACCCCCGTCGTTGGGATTGGCGTTAACAATCCGGAAGCATTCAGTGTAATTTCATTTGTTAAACTGATTGTCGGTGCGATGGTATCACTTGCGTTTTGATACTCTTCCAGGTTACTGGTGCCATCGCCATCACGATCGGCGGTGGCGTCACTCGGGTCGATCGGATCCAGATCGCGATCCACTTCCCAGCCATCAGGCATGCCATCGTTATCACTGTCGCTGTTGTTGGGATCGGTATTGGCGGCAAACTCTTCGCGGTTGGAAAGTCCGTCGTTATCAGAGTCTAATAAACCATCGCTGGCGTCTTGAGCATTTAATCCATGAGTCAATTCCCAGCTATCGGACATGCCATCGCCATCGCTATCGGTAAAGTTATCCGCCGCCGGTGTGGTAAAGGAGACGATTTCAGAAGTAACCGTTGCTCCGGCCAGGTTATACACAGTAACGTTGGCGAAGTAGGTTGTCGCTGGCATTAAGTCGACCAATGTGACGGTGTGTTGTGTACCTGCGAAACTGTTGGCTTCTTTGTCGTTCAATGATGAGTTGTTAGTACCGTAGTTGACTTGTGCGAAGCTGTGTTCTTCAGTGGTTAACGAAAGCTGTACACGATCGGCGGTTAAATTTGCCAGTTGCGGTTGCTGAATGATCACGGGTGTTGCTAAGTCAGATGCATTGCCCGAGTTAAAATTCAATGTGCCACTTTGCGAGCGGTTGCCTGCGATGTCTGTCACCATGTACTGCCATTCATAACTGCTATTCGTCAGCAGGGATGGAATGATCATCCAATGATTTCGCTGTGCGTTCAGTGAACCGGTTTGCTGCCATGTGGCTGAGCCCAACAAGCGGTATTGCACCATCAGTGACGACAGCTCGTCAGTGGTTAGAGTCAAAAACGCAATGTTTCCGTAGCCTGATATTTCCGGACCGCTGGTCACGACCGGAGGTGTACTGTCGGCAACGAATGCATTTTGGTTTATTGACAACCATTGCTTTGCGGCGCTCCAACTGTCTACTTTCGATGGTTGAACTTCACCCGGTACGGATTGATTGGAGGTATAGCCATTGCGATCACTGGAATAAGCGGTACAGGAGTAACTGACTCCTGAAGTTAAACCCGTCAGAGTGATGGTATGGTTTTTACTGCGTTTGCTGCGATTCGCTTCAAGCGTTTCACCGCCACCTTCGCACACCAATCGAGCGTCGGCATTAACATCGGTTTCCCAGCTCACGGTGACTGAACTTTCGGTTAATGCTTCCACAGTGGGTTCTGTCATAAAGAATGGGTTTCCTTGATGGCCTTGTACTTTGGTACGGAATGAATACACATCACTGACCGCCGTATTACCTGCTTTATCACGCATGTGCACTCGGAAGAAGTAGTCGGTATCGGGTTCTAACTGCGTGACCGCAACATTATGGAAACTGTGCATGCCGCCATGGGATTCGGATTGATCCAAGTTACCCGCACTTAAACCATAAGTGAGTAAAGTAATGGAGCGCTCACAAGTGTTCCAACGGATCACCGCACTTTGATGCGTGATGTTTTGGATCATTGGCGCGCCAACCAGACAGGGTGCTTCAGTGTCTTCTGTGGGTAATGTGGTAAAGCTGATTTCTTCACTAACACTGGGACCATTCCCTTCGGCATCGCGAGAGGACACTCGTAAGTAATAAGTGGTATCAGGTGTGAGATCCAGAAGTTGCATATTGTGCTCTTGAACCAGCGTTTCATCCGTAACGACATGGTATTGGGAGCCATCGTTGTAAGAAACACCACTGGTGGCGACTTCATCGGTGTTCCAAATCACGGTTGCTTGCGTGTCTGTGATGTCTACCACCATGGGCGTCATTAATATTTGAGGTGGTTGAGTATCAGGTGTAGGAAGCGTGGTTACGGTGACGTTGTTGCTCACGGTTGGTCCATTGCCGCTGCCATCAACGATAGATACCTCGCATTGATACTCGGTATTCGCACTTCGGTTGTCGATCACGATGTCGTGGCAAAGTTTTAACGAGTCGAAAGAAATGTTTTCGCCATTCACGGCAATGGAGCCCGTTACCGGCTCATCGGCACAGAAGCTTAAGGTAAATTCCGTTTGAGTAATATGGCTGGCGACCGGCCCTTCAATAAATTCCGGAGCCTTGATATCAGGCGTCGCCAACGTCGTGAATTGGCCACTGACCGTGGGAGAAGCTTGTTCTTCTTTATCGACCGAGTAAACGTCGACACTGTAAAGCGTTTCAGCGGTCAACTCAGTGACCAGTATTTGGTGGAAAGTGACCAACTCAGCGGACTCATAATGTTGACCGTCGGAAAGATCCAACACACTGATAGATGGCTTATCGGTATACCAAGAAACCACAGCTGAACGATCCGTAATATCACTTATGGTTGGTCCAGAAATCACTTGCGGCGTCGCTGCGTCAAAATGCATCAACCAAATGTGTTCGCTGGTGATTTGTGAAATCTCGTGCTGAACATTGGTAATTGCAAAGCCAGAGCCAGCGGGCGGATTGACCGATATATCGGTTTTTTGATTTCGGAAAAGAGCGAATCCGAAGTCTCCGTTGGCGTTGGTCAATGCATTACTTTCGATGATGTCGCCGTAATTTTCTAAATAATAACTGATGCTGTTTTCTGCCAGCGCATGATCGATGCGTAATTTCACGTTAGGGACGGCTACACCATTTTGATCGAGTGCTCGCCCCGATAACAGCGACATCGGTAATGTTGCTTCAATTTCAAGATCGGAGCTGATCTCAATGTTTTTCGGTAAGTAGTAAACTGCCGCGTAATCAGGCACTGGGTAGTTCGGATTCGTTTGTCCTGACTGCATTTGTAAATAAGGACGCAATTTGTAAAGACCCGGAGCAACTTTAAACTCGAAATAACCGTTACTGTCGGTGACTGCTGGTAAGTCGACCGGTTGATGGTTGACTTGGTCGTGAATCGATAAGGTGGTGTTATCGATGGCATTACCATCAGCATCTCGCAAATACCCCGATAACGTCAGTGCACTGTTGAGCACGAAAGTGTCGTTGGTATCCGATGTAATGCTGTACGCACTCCATTGCGTTGTTGCTAAGGTGCGATTAGATGCGGGAGGTTGCAACCTCAGGTCGAACGGCTGATCGGTGAACACCGCGACTGTAAAGTCGCCATTCGAATCGGATTTTGCGTGAGTTACTGCGGAGTTGCCGCGACTTTCCAAATAGTAGCTGACGTTGTTGTTGTGGAACACATGACTGACTTTTAAGCGCGTATTGGCTATTGGCGTATTGTTGCTGTCTACCACGTGTCCGGAAAGTTGAGCGAGCGGTAGTGTGACATTTTGAACGGTATCACTCAGTAAATTGATGCTCTCATGCGCGTAGAGGACTGTCGCAAAATCCGGTAACGGGTAACTGGGTGACGGGCTGCTGCCATCGACACTCGCACCAAAGGGATTCAGGTGCGCTTGTATTTTGTAATCCCCACTTTCTACTCGGAATTGATAGTTTCCGCTAGCATCGGTATAAACGGCTCGTCCTAACTGCAGACCACTGGTTTGATCGTGTAAGGTTAAACGCGTGTAATCGATGGGGCGTGCGGCGGTATCTTGTAAAACGCCAGACAATAGGAAACCCTGACTTAAGGTCATGTTTTGTTGCGTATCGGCGCTAATATTTAAGTCAGCGATGCGTGTAACCGCAAGATCGGTACGATCCGATGGTGGTACTAAAACCACATCAAAAGTCTGGTCGGTAAATACGGCAAAGGCAAAATTTCCATCTGCGTCGGATATCGCATTACTGCCGGAATCGGTACCGTAATTTTGCAAGAAATAGCGAGCACTGCCATCGTCGTGTTGGTGGTCGATGGCTAAGCTTACTCCAGCAACGGGATCACCGAGGCCATCCAGCGTTTGCCCTGATAACCAAGCCAATGGTAGCTGGATGGTAATGTCTGTATCGGCATCAATTTCCAACTGTTGTGGCGTATGAAACACCGCGGCGAAGTCGGGTACTGGGTAGGTGGGTAAGGTGCCGCTTCCACCGTTTGGTTGAGGTCCAAAAACATCAATGAGTGGTCGCAACTTATACGTTCCCGGTGCGACAGGAAATTCAAAGTAACCGTTGGCATCGGTAACCACTCGATTACCGACTTGATCGCCATTCGACTGTAAGTGCAAGCTGATTTGCACTTGGTCAATGGCCCTTCCTTGGGCATCTTGCAGACGACCGGATAAAGTTAATGCGTCACCAATCAGTGTAATCCAGTGCACGATGTCGCGATCACCGACGGTTAATAATTCCAAAGGGGTTGCAGCGAAGCCACTTTCAGCAGGCGGCAATACACTGACATAATAATCACCGGCGGCAACGGCGCTGAAAGCGTAGGAGCCATCGGCAATCGTCAGAACCGTTTCTAACGCTTCACGTTGTTGATTAAACAGAGTGACTGCCGCGCCTTCAATGGGCGATCCTTCACCCGTCACAATGCCTCGCAAATTCACACCAAAAGGACTGGGTGGTTCATTGTCATCCACCGGTAATTCGATTTCATCGTCATCGCACACATCGCCAATTCCATCACCATCGGTATCGGCTTGGTCGGTATTAGGAATGAAAGGGCAATTGTCGAGATCGTTGACAATGCCGTCTTTATCGAAATCGTTATCGGGATGTGTGGTAGTGAAACTCACCAAATCGCTGGTGGTTTTAACGCCTTCGGTATTAAACGCATCAACCTCCAAGTAGTAAGTGGTGTTTTCCTGTAAGCCACTCAAAGTCACTTGATGATCTTTCGCCAAGTTGGCGTCATTCACCGTGTTATCCAGTGTGGATGCCGATAAACCGTATCGAAGTACGGCGGTCGTGACAATTTGAGTTTGCCAGCGCACTTTAGCGCTGTGATCCTGTATATCGAATACAACCGGTTGCACCGTAAATTCTGGTGCGGGTAACACGTCGATCCCGGTTTGGAATGTGCCAGCTTCGCACTCGCTGCTATTACCTGCCAAATCGGTCAACGTCACCTGATGCTCATACTCAGTATTCTCGGTTAATTGAGTGAGTAGCACAGTGGCTGAGGTTTTGGCTTGCGTTAACGCTTGTTGCAGCCAGTTTTCGTCACCAACGGCTCGGTATTGTATCAACGCAGTCGCCAGTTCATCGCTTTCCCAACTCAATTCGGCGTTATCGGTAAAGGCGTTGGCTTGAGGCTGTTGAAGACAGACCGGTGGCGTGGTATCGGGTAAGTCACTGGTGGTAGCGTCAACCGTACCGCTGACCGAGTTGGCTGCAAAGTCCATCGAGTACACGGTGCAGCGATACAGGGTGCTGGCGCTTAATCCGGTTAAGGTGAATCGATGTTGTTTGCGGTATTGGCTGTCGCTGGCTTCGAACGTACCGTCTTGGCTAACGCAAATCAGGCGGCTGTTGGTATTAATGTTGGTTTCCCAACTGATGGTCACCGAACTGATGCTGACCGAGTCCACTCTGGGACCACCAATAATCAGCGGCAATACCGGTTCAACGGTTTCTTCCAACGTTCGGAAGCTGTGCTCGTTGCTGGTTACGCTGTTGCCTGATGCATCACTCGACTCAACAATAAAGTAATACAGCGTATCGGCTTCTAAACCACTGGTGGATACCAAGTGATCGCGAGTAAAACCGCTGCTGGAAAAAGTGAGTGTGTAGTTGCCCGAAGCAATGCCCAAGTAGGCGACAGAAGTTGCATCTTCATCGGTTTGCCACAAGATATTCGCACTGCTGGTGGTGATGTCTTCTACATAAGGTCCGGCAAGAATTTTAGGTGCCGTGGTATCGGGTAATCCCAGCGTTGTGAACTGTACCGGGTTGGAAACGGTCGGCCCGTTACCATGCGCATCGCTGGAAGAAACCGTCAGCGTGTAAGTGGTGCTGGGGGTTAACCCCGTCAATGGTATCTGATGCTCGGTAACTAATTCATCCTGATACGCACTACCGTAAACACTGCCGTCGTTGTAATCCACACCGCTGTCAGCGGGCTCGTTGGTGGTCCATTTTACTAATGCCGAATGGGTTGTGATATTAACGACATACGGGCCGGATATTATTTCGGGTGCCGTAACATCGACATAAGGCAGCGTAGTGGCTTCCATGACGCTTTGTACGGGACCGTTGCCGGCAACGTCATAAATGACACAAAGCACGCTGTACGTTGTGTTGGGTGACAGCCCGGTAACCGTAACATCGTGGCAAACTGCAGCGGAGTTTAGTAGGTAATCCACACCGTCAACCGTAACATAACCGGTGACTGGCTCATTAGCACAAAAAGAAACGATAAAACTGTCGTGGTCGATGGAGTGAACTCTACCACTGACAAATTGTGGCGGTGTGGTATCGGGTAATGGCAATGTCGTAAAGTCCGCATCTGCCGGATCGGACGTTAAACCTTCCGCATTGGTTGACGTTACTGTTGTTGAATAAAAAGTCGCTGGTGTCAATCCGGTCAGTAGAACACTGTGATTGGTGGTCAGCGGATCATTGATAAAGGTATCACCGTCATCAATGGCAACGGAACTGTTCGCGAGTTGATCGGTTGTCCATTCCACTACAGCGGAAACATCGGTGATGTTTTTCACCCAAGGGCCGGCAATGATCTTCGGAGGTGCAGGTTCCGGAATGGCTAATGTGGTGAAACTGACCTCATTACTGGTGGTCATTTGTCCTTCAGAATTAAAGGCATCAACCGCGACGAAATAGGTGGTGTTGCTGTCTAAGCCGTTGAGTGTCACTTGGTGATTGGTTTTAAATTCCGAGACCGACTCAGACCGATCCAGTGCGCCACTGGTTAATCCATAGTGGACAATGGCACTGCTCGGCTTTTCGGTGCTCCAGTTTACTGCAGCGGATGTTTCTGTGATATCCGTGATATACGGCTGCACGGTAAATACGGGCACTGGTGTTGGCTCGGTTCCGGTAGTAAATTCACTCAAAGCACATTGACCACTATTGCCTGATGCGTCGGTTAACGTGATTTGCTGTTCGTAGGTGGTTTCGGCTGCCAGCCCGGTTAACAAAACAAAACCATCTGACTTGAGAGCGTCGCGACTTTTCTGTTGCCAGTTACTGCTGCCCTGCTCTCGATATTGAATCAGCGCACTGCTCAACTCGCTCGCTTGCCAACTGATTTCGGCGCGATCAATATAAGCATCCACTAGGGGCTCGCTGATACACTCTGGTGCCGTGGTATCAACCTCTTCACTGGTGATGGTGGAAATCACTTTACTGACAAAAAAGCCATTGATATCGGTTGAAAAAACGCTGCAACGGTAACCGGTGGCCAGGCTCAACCCCGCCAAGGTTAACCGGTGTTGCTTGGTGAACGCATTGCGACTGACTTCAGCAATGGCATCGGTGGATTCACAAACCAGACGACTGTCGGCGTTGACGTTGGTGTTCCAAGCGATGGTAATGCTGTTAGCTGTGGTTTGTTCCACAACTGGACCCGCAGTGATGGTTGGCAACGTTTGACTGCTTGCGGCTGTGGTGAACGAGAGCTCTTGACTGGTTGTCGTGTTACCACTTAAATCGGTGGACTCGGCTTGGAAAAAGTAGGTTGTACTGGCTGTTAGCTGACTGAGAGAAATCTGGTGGTCGCTGTGCAATTGGTTGTTACTGACCAATTGATCAAGATTGCCTGCACTCAAACCAAATCGAACCACGGTGGTTGCCGCTTCATCGGTTTGCCAGCGAATGGAGGCACTGGAAGCTTGCACATCTTCCACCATAGGCCGACCAATAATCAGTGGAGCCTGGGTGTCGCTTTGGCCGAGTGTTTGAAAAGTGATAACGGCGGATGTTGAAGGTCCATTACCAAAAGCATCGCTGGACGACACGCTCAAACTGTAAGAGCTGTTATTGGTTAACCCGGTTAAAGCAAAGGTGTGATAACGAACCTGACGATTGTCTTCTACCACTCGGTAGCTGCTGCCATTGTTGTAGGAAATACCACTGTCGGCAGCTTCGTCGGTGATCCAGGTGACCAGTGCTGAGGAGCCGGTGATATCGGAGACGACGGGTCCGAAAACAATTTGCGGCGCTTCTGTATCAGAAAATGCTCGTGTGGTGACGGTAAATTGCTGACTGTAAACAGGACCATTACCGGCCAAGTCAGTGATTCGAGCCGAGACCAGATATTCGGTATCGGCGGTGAGGCCATTAAATTCTTGCTCATGGCAATTGCTAGCACTCCCAACAGTATAATCGATACCGGCTACAGTAAAGTAACCACTTACCGACTCGTTGGCACAGAAGCTCAGAGTAAAGCGATCGTGATTGATGGCATTGACCGACAGATGCTGTGTGAAAACAGGGGCCGATGAATCAGGGCTGTTTGTGGTGGTTACGCCCGCATTGATGGGGGTTGAAGGCGTATTGTTTTCATCTTTGGAGCGAATGATCAATGAATAGCTGGTGTTGGCGGTTAGTCCGGTTAACGTGATGCTGTGTCGGCGCGTCAATTGGGTTGAACTGAATGTATTACCGCCAACCACTTCGACTTCGCTGTCAGCGGGTTTATCGGTATACCATTCAACCAGCGCTGAAACATCGGTTATTTGAGAAATGTAGGGGCCTGCAACCAAATTTGCAGGTTCTGGGTCGGCGAAATCCAGCGTTTTATTCAAGGTTTGGGCACTATTCACCGCATAATCAATTTCGTTGCCGCTAATAAAACCACTGCCATCGGGTGCGATAAAGCTAATGTCGTACAGGCAATCAGCGGCTCCGGCGGCTATGCAGTCAGCTGTGGTGAACAGTAACATTTGGTAATGCCCGTTACTGTCAGTAATTGTAGAGCCGTTTTGGTGGATAACCGTGGTTTGTGAAAGGTGGCCGTCGCTACCTTGTTCGGGTCCGCTCCAGGATTTAGAGGTTTGTACTTCAACGCCGGCTACCGGTAAGGCATTGCTATCGGTGACTGTTCCTGAGAGCAATACAAAGTCGTATTCAATATTGCGAACGGTATCGCCGGTTACCGCGAAATCTTCGGTAAATCGCACGGCATGATGTGGTTCGCCGGTTAAATTCACATCGCTCGCAAAAAAGAAACTTCGCAGTAAGTAGTTACCATCGCTTACGGTCCAGCTGAACGCGCCATCCGCCCCTACTTTCTGCAAACTTCCCACTTGTGTCAGATTATTGCCATTCACTTCAAACAAATTGATTGAAGCACCCTCAATGGGGTTGCCGGACTGATCTCGGATCACACCACTGATGGTGGCGGCGTGCGCGATGCCAGCGAGGAGTAAAAAGAGGAATAAACTATTGCGAAAACAATGAGCCAGTTGGAACCTGCAATGTCGCATTACGCGTCTCCTGGATAGGTCCGGGCAGGCTGGGAACGCGCAAGAAGAAAAAGCTTTTTATTAAAAAGCTTTACTGGTTGGCGACCCCGCTGTCTTAGACGTTATTTTGCCCTTAGACCGGTAGTTTTGCGTCCTGCTCTTTCGAGCAGTTTGCCTTTATCAACACATTCCCAAGTGTTATGCACAACAACACTCGGAACATTAATAGTGTTATCGGTTAAGCCTAGAAAAGCTTGAGTGATTATTCAAAGAATGCGATATAGCAATTTGGATTAAATAACGTCATCTAGTGACAATATTAAATTTTCTATCGTTTTTAGCTATATAAAAGAAATCTTTTATAAGTTTAAATTCTTCATATACTGAATCACATTACTGGTCAAACGTGTGGCATTAGGATCCGTTAAGTCGCCAAAACTGGCTTGAAAAAAAGCCGCTTGATTAAGAATAATACGCGCGCCACTGCGTGGGTCGGTGTATTCTGCGATGATCACATCGGTTTCGGCCAAAACCGTACCGGAACCGCTGGTAAAGTCTTCCGCAGGCGTGGTTACTAATATTTGCCAGTTGGCACTGTTTTCAATAGAGCTGGCGAGCGCCGCATCGAACACAACGTTTTGTTTCACTTGCTGTTGCCCGGGTTCAATAAACTCCCAGTTGTTAAAGTCGACACCAGTCAATAACGGATGCGAACTGTCCTGAATCACACCGGTAAAAAAGTCGTTGAAAGGCGCATCTTCGGTATGAAGAGCAAATTGTTGATCACCAGTAAGAAATGGCATGGGTACGCCTTCAACACTAAAGTCGTTCAGTTGCCCGATGAAGATATTGCCACCATCTGCGAGAAATTGATCGATTACTGCCGCATTGTCCACCAGTTCATCGAATTCACTGTAGATAGTTGCTTCAAGTCCTATCACCAGTAGGTTGTAATTGTTGGCGTCCAGTTGATTGAGCTCTCCCACCACCGATTGGTAGCGCATGCCGTATGTGGTGAGCAGTTCGGTCATGCGTTTTTTATCTTCCGGATCGAACAGGGCAACCGCGGGTAAGTCGCCATCGTTCAATGCCGGATAAATCGGCAAAACGGCATTTTTTACGATTCGGTCACTCACCAAATTTTGTTCCTGAAAGTCAATTTCACCGATGGAAATGACTACTCGACTGTAGCCACTGGCTAGGAACAACAAGCGATAACTGCCCTTAGGAAGATCGCTGATCACATACTCGCCGTTGGCATCGGTAACGATCTGATCCACCGCTTTGCGTCCGTTGGCATCCACCGTAAAATCGCGATTGTAAGGAATGGTTGCTACCACCACACCGGGCATGGCGGCACCGGTTCTATCGGTTACTGTGCCAGCAATATTGGCTTCGGTAATGGCGTCACTGATCGCTCCTTCGTTGGTGATTATAAACTGAGTGTCTTTGCAGGCACTTACTATCAAAAAGAAAAAGGCAACGGAGACAAAGTAAATGGGGTTTTTCATGATGGAATCGTCCTCGCTAAAAGCGGTAATTCAGCAGCCAACGCCAACTTCGGCCTTCAATTGGCAAATCATCGCGCAGTCCTAAAGCCTGTTCGGTTGGGTATCGGCCCGATTCATTCAATAAGTTGGTAATGGTCAGCTCCGAATTCAAATCGGGTAAAAATAGGCCCTTTTGATGCCAAGACAGTGATAGTAATGTGTACTCGTCAATGGGCACGCGCCGGTCTGTATTTTCTCTTGTTGGAGAGCCAAACCAGGAGCCATTAAATTGCAGAGCATGATGATCGTTCAACACCCATTGGCCACCCAATTTAATCTGTCGTGGTGAGTGAATATCGGCACCGGCCCCTTGTGCAACACCCGTCACTTGTTGATATGCGTAATTGATATAGAAGTCTTGAAGACCCAAAGCGGCTCCTCGTAATTCTAGCTCCACTCCTTTGCCATCGCGCGCGCCGGTATTTTGCCATTGTTCGATACCAGGCGTGGCGTTAAAGAAAATTTCGTTGCTGGTGTGGTTGTCGTACAGAGTGAACGAAGTGACCAGATCGCGACTGATGATATAGCCGAGTTGAAACTCTGTGGTACGAATTTCCGTGGGCTCTAAGTTTTGGTTACCACGCATGCGCAAGGCCGATTGTGTCGGTGTGGCATCAAACAATTGTGCAAACGCGGGAGGTTTAAAGGCTTCTCCGTAAAGCAGCTTGCTGTAAAAATTATTGTTCCAACGGTACACCCAACTGATCCTCGGTGTGGTTGTTGAGCCAAAGTCGCTGTAATCGCCAAATCGTAACCCAAAAGTAAAACTGCTGTTGTCGCTGTAATACCATTGATCCTGCAAAAAAAGTGCGGTGAATTCTCGCCGAATTCCCGGTGCGATGAATTGAGACGTCATATCTTGCGCTGGAAATACTGCGGTCGGACCTCGATTTGCCAAAGACACATTCGCCACTTTTGAGGCTTTTCGAAGTCGTGTTTCATCAAACACGAACCCTAACAACGTTTCGTGCTTTTTATGGAGTTGTAAGTTGAGGTTAAATTCCAACCCAAGGCTGACGGTTTGGTGGTGAAAGTTTTCGATAATGCCGGACAAAAAGGCCTCGTTGAGCCCATCTTGATCTTCGTCAGAATAGATTTGCGGAGGTTGGCTCTGGCCAAACAATTTCGATTCGTTGGCTACCCAGTACAGGCGCGTGTTGTATTTCGCGATGTTCGAAATGTTATTTTCGAGCTGCAGTGCTAGCCGATCCAACGTCGTTTCTTTAATGGTTTGACCTGGTTCTGTCACGATGCCAAGGTGACTGACCAGCGGTTCACTCAAAATCTGTGAATGATTAAAGCTCAGTGCGATGCCTTTCCATTCTAGATTGGCATGACCATTGAATTTTTCGGTAGCCTCTTGACGTTCAGTAGGGGTTAAGGTTGGGTTATCCAATGGTGGAACATAAATGCCGGGTTGCGGAGTGAAGATTTGATCCTGAGCGATAGGCAGTCGATCACCAGCCTCATTGAAATAACTGAAACTGCCACTGTAGGCCAGATCAGCAGTTTGTCGTTGACTCGTAGAAAAAGAAAAGTATCGCTGTTGAAAAGCGCCAACTCCGGTGCGAAATGCATGACCATGTGAGGCGCGATCCGGCTTTTGGGTGAAAATTTGGATGACGGCGGATACGGCATAACTGCCATAAAGAGCAGAGCCTGGGCCGCGGATCACTTCAATGCGATCAATATCGTCTACCGGGCGTTGATAAAAGTCGAAATGGCCGTCGAAGGCATTATTAACGGGTACTCCATCGATTAATACCAGTACACCGTCCTGTAAAGCCAACCCTCGAACCACTAACAGATAATCACCCTTTACGTATCGAGAAACGGTGATTCCGGGTAGTCGATTAAAAACCTCTAACAAACTGGTCACACCCATCGCACGGATTTGCTCCGCGGTGATCACATCAATAATGGATGGCGCATCTATGACCGCTTGTGTATTTTTAGACGCGGTGGTTACTTTAACACTGAGCAATTGATCCAGTGTTAAAGAAAATAAATCGTCATTACCTCCTGTTGACACACTTTGGCTCAGAGCATTAGTGCCATAAAGAAAGCCAATGATGAGTAGACCTGTTAGCTTAAACCGTTGCGAGTTCAACACTATTTATTCGGTAGTTTTTATTTTTGTAAGAATAGCAGTTCAATATAAATTAAAACCAAAACATAGCAAGCAGGTTTTAATTAATTGAATTAAGTTCCCTTGTAAAGCTTTACCTTTAAGCAAGATAAACATCAAACCGATGCTTTTTCGAAAGGATTTGAAAGGATGGCTTTTGATTTCCGACAAAAGGTGCGTTACCCGGACGTTTAACCACAACGCGCTGAGTCGCCGTTTGACGAGCCACTTCAAGTAGCTTGGCATCATCCAAGTCGGCGCCTGCCAGCATTTTAAAAATACGCATTTCTTTTTTTACCGCAGCACTTTTTTCTCGCTCTGGAAACATGGGATCGATGTAAACGACATCGGGCTTTTGCGTTTGATTTGCCAACTTCTGCAATACAATAATGCTGTCACCTTGAATTAAAGTTAATTGTTTTGGTGGCAGTGGGTTGTCATGAGAGCAACTCAATCGTTTTAATGCGTCTTGGAGTAGTAGGAATATTACCGGATTACGTTCCAACGCCAACACGTTGCATCCGAATGTTGCCAACAAAAACGACTCGCGTCCCATACCGGCTGTTGCGTCGAGCACATAAGGAGTAGCACCCTGTTTAAGTCCAATGGCTTTTGCTAGGGGCTCCTGACGACCTCCACCGTGTAGCCGGCGAAAATTGAGTTGACCCGATAAAAAATCGAAATGAAGCGAAAACTTTTGTTGATTCATAACGCCGAGCAACGTTAGCCGATCATCAACAAACTCCAATGCCCAATGGTGTTCTTCGGGTATGAAATTTTGTTTAATGACAATGGGTAAACGATCGCAAGCGAGCTCCGCAACGGTAGCATCACTCGATGTAAACTGGATACTTGGTTTCATTTAAAACGTAAAACGAGGTAAAACACTATTCTATCGTGATTAATCGAAGAGAAACACGCTTTAGATAAAAACATCCCGGCCAAGTGCCGGGACCAATAGGGTTGGACTGCTTTGGGAGAAACGTCTTGCAATGGAAATGAGAAATTAATTCGTGTTCGCAGTTTGTCGTGTACTTTGGCAGTGCTTGAGCGACTCGCACTCTGGGGTTTTTCCTAATTTGAACCCTTCAAAATAGGCCAGTTCGTCAAATCCTTCTGGTGCACCACCGTTGATAAGATGATAGTTTTTACGCCAATTCGCGGTGTAGCCGCTTTGCGCTTCGATAAAGCCAATTTTTTGCCAATTAACGGTTGAGAGTGGTTTAGGTTGCCAGCTACTGCAGCTGGAAAGAGTTACCAAAGAAGCGACTGATAATGACATGCAAGTTAAAAAACGCATGGCTTGAAACTCCTTAAATTTTATTATTGGTTTTTATCTATTAAAGAGTATTTCTCACAATTTTCAACAAAGAACAGCCGAGATATTCCAGATTGAAATTCGATTTAATCAGCCAATTGATGAAGGTTTCGCTGCCACGGCCTACTTGTATTTCGCTGTTAGCGAGATAAATTTACTCGCCCAACCCTTATATTTCTGCCCTAGAATCACCAAATCGTTGTTTGAACTTATGTTTTATCGATACTTGTATGGTCTAACAAACCGGCTGCTCTCTTTTATTGATAAAGTTGAAATTTTGATCGGATAATTGACAGACCAACTGGTCTGTTTATATACTTCGAAGCCCTTGGGGTAATCCAGGGCTATTAAGGTTTTCCACATGCACGTTCTTTTTTCCTGTACTTATTGGGGAGTAATCACACATGGCAAATAATGCTACGGTTAAATTTGCGAACTGGATTGTTCGCTGGCGCTGGTTGGTGATAGTGCTATCGGTACTGTCCGTTCTGGCGTTGGGCTATGGAATGTCTAAAGCCTATTTTAAAAGCGATTATCGGGTGTTTTTTTCGGGCGATAATCCGCAACTTCTGGCGTTTGAAGATATTCAGGCGACTTACAATAAATCCGATAATGTATTGATGGTGGTTACACCAAAAGACGGCAAAGTTTTTACCCCATCGACTCTGGCATCCATTCATTGGCTAACGGAGCAGGCTTGGGCAACGCCTTACAAATTGCGGGTTGACTCCATCACTAATTTTCAACACACCTGGGCTGAAGGTGAGGATGATCTTATCGTAAAGGACCTTATCTGTTATCCGCTGGCGTTAAAAGAAGGTGTTTACGACACCGATTGTTCACATCAAACCATCACCCCAGAGCAAATTGCACAATACACGGTGTCTGATTTAAACGCTCTGGCAGAAATTGCCACGAATGATCCCATTTTGAAAAATCGTTTAATTTCGCCCACTGGCGAGGTTGCCGCGGTGAATATTACAGTTCAATTACCGGATAATCCGCAAGAAGAAGTGATGGAAGTGGCGAACTTTGTGCGCGATCTGGCCAAACAAGTGGAGGCACGCGATAGTAATTTGGAGGCGCGTTTAACCGGTGTCGTAATGATGAATGTGTCTTTTCCGGAAGCCTCCATGAACGATCTGCAAACGCTGAACTTCTATATGTTTATTGTGGTGCTGATCATCTTGTGGATTATGGTCCGTACCTTAAGCGGTACCATTGCTTCGTTGCTGTTAATCGTTTTTTCTATTATTGGTGCGATTGGTACTTTCTTCTGGTTCGGTGGTTATATGACCGGCCCGGTGATGTCAGCCCCTATCATTATTCTGACTATGGGTGTTGCTGATGCGGTACATATTTTGGTGACGTTCCAGCAACATTTACGTCGCGGAGAGTCAAAACAACAAGCGATGGTGGAATCGTTGCGGATCAATATGCAACCTGTGTTTTTGACCAGTGTAACCACCGTAATTGGTTTCGCCTCAATGAACTTCAGCGATGTACCACCATTGGGCCACTTAGGGACCGTAGTGGCTTTTGGTGTGGTGTTAGCCTTTGTGTATTCGGTCACTTTATTACCAGCATTAGTGATGGTACTGCCAGTAAGAAAGAAAAGTGTCGAGCCTAAAATGTACCATTGGATGGATGGTTTGGCCGATTGGGTGATTGCCAAACGCAAAATTTTATTGCCTACCATGGCAATTCTGTCTGTAGGTATCATTTCATTCATTCCCAATAATGAATTGAATGACGAGTTCGTTAAATACTTCGATACCAGTGTGCCATTTCGGGCGGACACCGATTACACCGAAGAACACCTGACCGGTTTGTACAATATTTTTATTTCGGTGAAATCGGGAGAGCAGCAAGGTATTAATAATCCAGAGTATTTAAAAACACTGGAAGCCTTCACTCAGTTTGCGTATGAGCAACCCGAAGTCATTCATGTGGATACTTTGTCCACTACCATGAAACGACTCAATCGTAACATGCACGCCGATCGCGAACAGTGGTATAAAATTCCCGACAATCAAGAGCTGGCAGCTCAGTATCTCTTGCTCTATGAAATGTCGCTACCACAAGGGTTGGATCTGACCAATCAAATCGATATTGAAAAGTCATCGGTGCGTTTAAGTGTCACCGTTAAAAGTCTTTCATCAAATGAAATGATCAATATTGAAGAGCGATTCGATAACTGGTTTAAAACGAACGCACCTGAAATCGAAATTTTACAAGCGAGTCCCAATTTGATGTTTGCGCACATCGGTGCACGCAACATTAAGAGTTCTTTAACCGGTACCGTAATTGCGCTTATCTTAATTTCCGTAATTCTGATTTTTGCATTACGCTCGTTAAAAATGGGGTTGTTGAGCTTGATCCCCAATTTGGTCCCTGCTGGACTCGCGTTTGGATTGTGGGGATTGTTGGTGAGCCAAGTGGGTATGTCGCTTGCGATTGTTGCGGGTATGACATTGGGGATTGTCGTAGACGACACGGTGCATTTTTTAAGTAAATATTTGCGTGCGCGTCGCGAGAAAAAGATGAACGCCACCGATGCCGTACGCTATGCTTTCCAGACGGTTGGAATGGCGCTGACGGCGACCACAATCATTTTGGTGGTCGGTTTTTACATCATGACTTTTTCAACGTTTACCATGAACAGCGATATGGGCATGCTGACTGCGATGACCATTGCCATCGCTTTAATTGTCGACTTTTTAATGTTGCCACCTTTATTAATGAAATTAGAGGAAAAATCCAATGAAAAAATTGTTGCTCAGTCTGAGCTTGCTGACTCTGCTTCCGTTTAGTGTTTTAGCTGAATCGCCGGAGCAAAAAGGTCTCGCGATCGCAAAAGAAGCCGATCGCCGTAACACCGGATGGGTTAATTCAAAAGCCTCAATGGAAATGGTGTTGCGCAATAAAGATGGCCGCGAAAGTGTACGGAAAATTCGCATCCAAAGCCTGGAGGTTGAGGGTGATGGTGATAAAGGGTTAACCATTTTTGATGAGCCAAAAGATGTGCAAGGCACAGCGTTTTTATCGTTCTCTCATGCGATTGAAGCCGATGAACAATGGTTGTATTTACCGGCGTTAAAGCGTGTTAAGCGAATCGCTTCGAGTAACAAATCCGGGCCTTTTATGGGCAGTGAGTTCTCTTATGAAGATCTGTCATCTTTTGAAATCGAAAAGTATACCTACAAATACTTGCGTGACGATAAGGTCAATGGCATGGATGTTTTTGTGGTCGAAAGTACTCCGCAGTACAAGCATTCTGGCTACACAAGGTTGGTAAACTATATCGACAAGCAGGAATATCGTATGATTAAGGTTGAATACTATGATCGAAACGATCAGTTATTAAAAACTTTAATTAATAACGATTATAAGCAATATTTGAATCAGTTCTGGCGTGCGCATGCGATGTCTATGGAAAATCATCAAACCGGTAAATCTACCCTATTAAAGTGGAGTGATTACCAGTTTAAAACCGAAATGGATGAACAGGATTTCAGCAAAAATGCCTTAAAACGCGCACGTTAATCGCTGAGAGAGGTGATTTATGGTGGTACAAAGAAATCCAGATGAAACCCGTCGCCGCATTCTTGATGCGGCCTTAGAAGAAATCCATTTGCGTGGCTTTCAAGGTATGCGAGTGGAGCATATTCTCAACCGGACTGGTTTAACCAAAGGAGCGTTGTACCACCATTTCGCCAATAAAATGGCCATAGGTTACGCAATTGTTGATGAAATATTAGGGCAAGATGTGATGCAGCGTTGGGTTGAGCCGTTGTCTACCTCGGATAACCCCGTGCTAACCATTATCGATATCTGTGAGCAAGAACGCGAAGGACGCTGTGCCGATGAAATTGAAAAAGGTTGTCCAATCAATAACCTGACTCAGGAAATGTCACCCATCGACGAAGGTTTCCGTGAACGACTCGAAGCCGTTTATCAACGCTGGATCACTGCGATTGCTGAGGCGCTTGAGCGAGGAAAGACGAACGGTGTGATACGCGCAGAAGTGCAGTCTGGAAAAGTCGCTTGTTTTTTGTTGGCGTCTCTCCAAGGGATTATTGGTGTTGCAAAGTGCAGCAAGCAAGATCATTTGCTGGATGATATGGCAGAGTGTTTACAAGAGTATCTATTGCAGCTACAAACGCCTGAAATGTTAAAAAAGACAGGCTGATTTTTAGGCAAAAAAAAGCCCCGACCAGCGGGGCGAAGTTTCTCACTAATTCAACCAAAGAGTACTAACTAAAGGGAACAATTAAATCTGAGTACTCAGACAAAGACCTAGACTGGAAAGTTCAAAAATATTTCAATTATTTTGGAGAAATATGTTTTCGCGAAATTTCTCGCTTATCGAACGTACGTAATTCACCATCTCGAGCTCAGCGCTGGGTTGATCGGGAAACGGACCCATATTGATGCCTTCGCGAGTGGCAAAAAACCAGCCCCGAGCTTGCTTAAAAATGCGATCACGACGAATAATTTGAGCACTAAAGTTCATGGTGATGTCCTTATCTAACTATTCCGACATTGAAGCCAGAATTATAGGTGGATGTTAGGGTTCTCTGTATCAGTAATCTTGCATGACTGTTGTAAGACATTATCCATAACGATTGTATAAATTCTGTGAAACTTGTCGAAATTTGGTTGTGAGATATTTGATTTTAAGCACTAAGCGCTAAGTAAAAAGAGGTTAGGGGTTATACCAATAAATTCGACATAATATTTTTAGAACTTAGAACTTAGAACTTAGAACTTAGAACTTAGAACTTAGAACTTAGAACTTAGAACTTAGAACTTAGAACTTAGAACTTAGAGTCACTAACTGATTGAAAAACAACCATTTGTCGTTATATTGCACCGCAGCGAGCGAAATCTGATCAAATGTTCACTAAGTACTTGAATACTATAAAAATTTTGTTTTTTATAGCGGTAGGATTTTAAACTGTTTGTGATTGACGCCTTTTTTGGTATGTTCGAACACTCAATAATAAAGACAAACTCAACCTTAAGGGGAATTCATTAAATGCTGGAAATTGGGATCGCGATTGTTTTTGCTGCCAGCATTATGGCATTGTACCAAGGCTTTCGAGGTGGATTTGATTACATCAACCAATTGCGGCTAGAAGCCAAAGCCAATGTGATTTTAGCGCCGCGCTGGTTACAATTTATGATGCTGATTGCAGTAAGCAGCTTAGCAGCTGCATTTGTTCTCATTTGGATGACACAAGTATGGCTGGTGGCATTGGCGATGACTTTAGGCACATTAATGGTGTCGGTCTCAATGAAAATGTTATTTATGCCACGCAGTGAAAGTCGTTTCTATCAACGTTGGTTTGAAGGACTGAGTTGAGCTCAAAGTTAATAACAACCAAAATAGCAATAACAAGAAAAATTATAAGGCGGACTTTCCGCCTTTTTCTTTACAAAGATGTAAAAGCCGAACTCGTTAAAGGTAACGGATTGAATGTCTATATATTACCGATATTATACTTGCTAAGCATCAGTAAAGATTAATCTCATTGTTGCATTTCATTTCCCTTCCTATACTGAATTAAGTATTCAAAGCCTGCCTGCCAGTTCATTTCAACTTTTTGTTTTATGAGAACCATGGATATTGAGCAGTTCGAAACATCTCAAGAGTCCCTTAACCAAATTCGACTCCATTTGGTAGATGGTGTTTGGAAAGGTGTTTTCTTTATTGCCATTTTGGGCGCTCCGTTATCGATTATGCGCTATTTCAATACTGGATGGCTTGATATATATACATTTCATGCGGCTTTGGCTGCCATTGCAATTACCCTGTTTACTTTTCGTAGAAAAATGCCTTTTCACTTTAAAGCGATTCTATTGATTCTCATTTTCTTTAGTATTGGCATTGCCGGACTGTTTATTCTAGGGCTACTTGGCGCAGGTGTTTGGTGGCTGGTTGTCAGTAGCTTTTTAGTTAGCACTTTATACAATATTAAGTTAGGTATCGCTTGTGTTTTAACCACGTTATCGCTAGTTATTTTTGCGGCTTATCTTTTTATCAATAGTATCCTCATTTTACCCGTTGATCCGAATACCTATGTAACAAGCATTTTTTCTTGGGCTTCTTTTTTAACTGCAGCAACCATAATGCCAATCGTTGTTTTGCTTTCTATTGCGGTTTATCAACAAGCGATTAAAAAACTTTTACATAAAATCGAAAAACAACGTGAAGAAATTAAAAAAATGGCCATTTATGATCAACTAACAGGGTTATTGCTGCTTAATATGGCGAAAGGACGGTTGGATAATGCGATTTATCGAGCACAACGGGAACAGAAAAAAGTGGGTTTACTGTTCATTGATTTAGACGGCTTTAAAAAAATAAATGATGTTTTTGGGCATGAAGCTGGTGATTGTGTTTTAGTCGAAGTTGCAAACCGAATTAAAGCGATCAATCGCCAAAACGACGCCGCAGCGAGAATAGGTGGAGATGAGTTCGTTGTCATTTTAGAAAATTTAACCGATGTAAAAGAAGCAATCACTATTGCTAAGCGCATATTGGATGAAATCGGAAAAACGATACCGTACTCAAGTCAAAAACTAAACGTGAGCGCTAGTATTGGGATTGCGATCTTTCCAGATCATGCAATAAATGGTGAACAGTTAAGAAAAGTTGCCGATCAAGCTATGTACAACGTCAAAAAGTCGGGTCGGAGTAACATTTGTGTGGCGGAACTAGAAGGTTGACTTGATATTAAAAACGAAATCTATGGTTAATTTGCGGCCGTTATTGAGGCGCTACTTCATAAAAATATCGGAGCTATCTCGAACACTGAGGAAGCGTTAATCATCAAAAGGGTTGTCTGACATAATAAAACCTACCATTAAGAGACGATTATGAGTGAGTTGAAAACGAAAAAAAATGATGCGAGTGTGGATGCGTTTCTAGCGAAAGTTGAACCGCAACAACGTCGTGAGGACGCAATTGAAGTGATGAAAATGATGCGTGAAATCACTCAAGAGTCACCTAAAATGTGGGGCTCTTCAATTATCGGGTTTGGTAGCTATCACTACGTGTACGCCAGTGGTCGAGAAGGTGACTGGATGCGTATCGGTTTTTCGCCCCGAAAAAATGCGTTAACACTTTACATTATGTCGGGCTTTAGTCAATACGATAAATTAATGAAAAAACTGGGAAAGTTTAAAACGGGAAAGTCTTGTTTATACATTAATAAACTTCAAGATATTGATAAAAATGTGTTAGTTCAATTAATGAAGGCGTCGCTAAAGTATATGAAATCCACTTATCCTAACTAAATTTATTGCAGCACCTTTTTAAGTTTGCGAGGTAATGTAATTTTTAAAGACATGCCTTCGCCGAGTTTTGAGCTTAGCTCCAGTGAGCCTTTCAGTTTTTGAGAAACTAAGTTATAAACAATCGCCATTCCAAGTCCTGTTCCTCCTTGATGACGGGCTGTCGTATAAAATGGTTGATAAATTTTGGAAACAACTTCGTCTTTCATGCCTTTGCCATTATCGGTATAGTGAATTAGCGCCTCATTATTTTCCTGATAACATCCAATTCGGATTATTTTTGGCTTATCTTTTAAGTCTTGAAATGCATGATGCAAGCTGTTTGTCACCAGATTTGTCATGATTTGTGCTATTGCGCCAGGATAGGTTTCCACTTGAACCGACTGTAAGTCTTCAAGTTGCAATTTTATGCTTTGTTTATTCAGCATGGGTTTTAAGGAGCTCAGTGTTCTATTGATGTACTGTGCTAAATCCAGAGATTCCATTTCCAGACTGGATTGATCGGCTGCTGTGCGTTTGAAGTTTCGAATCAGTTCCGCGGCTCGCGTCAGATTTTGTTCAGAAATGGTGAGTGCTGTTTGAATGTCGCTGATGAATTCTGCAAATTGCTCTTTACTCAACTGATCTTGTTCAAAATGATTTTTTACGCGCCTCACTTCACCCAGGCAATGACTGACCGAGGTAATGGAGACACCTAATGGTGTGTTAACTTCGTGAGCGACGCCGGCAACCAAGCTGCCCAGCGCTGCCATTTTCTCACTTTCGATTAATTGGTTTTGTGCACTTTTTAACTGTACGAGCGCTTGTTCGAGATTTTGTGTGCGTTGTCGAACTTTATCTTCCAGTTTCAAGTTTAACTGAATGAGTTTGTGTTCCACTTCAGCACGCTGATGTGCGCTAACGGCACGGCCGTACAGATCCGCCATTGCAGCCGCAAATACTTTTTCATCGTCTTTCCAAATACGTTGTCGACCTTGATGCTCGGAACAAATAATGCCTATCATTTTCCCTCGATGGCGGATCGGGCAGTCGAGCATGGAGGTGATGCCTAACGGACTTAGGTATACGTCTTTAAATTCACGGGTATCTGGATCGTTTTCTGCGTCGTGAGCCGCGATGGTCCGCTCGGTATCCAACGCATTAAAATAAGCTGGAAACTGTTCTCGTTTTAAAACCAGAGATTCGTCTGTTAAGTCATTTCCTTTGTCAATCAACATTCGGCAATGTATTGATTCACCATCATTACCGAGTAACCAGATCCCCGCTCGTGTGATGTTTAGACCCTCACAAACGGAACGTAAAATCGTTGCTGCGGCCTCATCAATATTACCATTGTCGATGGCCGATGATTGACTGACATTCAGTAAAATGTTTTCCAGTTCTGCAATCAATGGTTTTTATCCGGAAACGTATTGTGAATGGCGACCAACTCTTGAAAGTGATTGAGTCCGATTGTTGCAACGGCTGGATCAAATTGTGTTCCTGAATGCTCGGCCAAATATTCTTTTACTTCAGCTTCTGGCCAGGCAGATTTATAACAACGTTCGGATAATAAGGTATCCACAACGTCAACCACCGCCATGATACGTCCTTCCAAAGGAATGTCTTCACCGCTGATTCCGTTTGGATAACCTTTTCCATTCCAATGCTCATGATGAGTCAACGCAATTCGAGCACCCATTTTGGCAATAATTCGATTAGAGTGGTGTAACAGATCGTATCCTTGCTGAGCATGCGTTTTCATGAGTGCCCATTCTTTATCGTCTAGTTTTCCGGGTTTATTTAAAATCGACTCAGGGATAACGATTTTTCCTAAATCATGTAAAGGTGCCGCGTGTCGAATGGAGTCGACGAACTCCTCGTTGAGTCCCATTCTTTGCGCAATTAATTCACACATTAAAGCGGCTCGTTTAACGTGCGATCCCGATTCAATAGAACGCGCTTCTATGGCATCACTTAAAACGGTAATGAGTTCTCTTTGTGTCAGTAAAATATCTTCTTTTGCCGTTAATTGGTCGAATATTAAAGCAACGTTAGTCGCGAACAATTTCAAAACTCGTAATTGAAGGTCACTGAGTTGTGTATGGAGCTCCAAGTAAAGAACGCTGCAGTTACCACTACCAGAAGAAAAATAACCCACATAGTAATCGTTAGCATGCATTGATTTTTGGGTCTTAAAAGCGTCTTGAATTCGCTGTCTGGCAGGCTCTGGAATGTCATTCATATTCTTATCCAAACAAAGGTTGACCCAGTCACCGGAAGCGGCTAATACGTTGACATGTTCATCTTGATAGAGATCTTGATAGTGGCTAGTGAGGTAGAGTGCTGATTTCTTTAGGTTCAACAATAACAGTGTTTGTTCAAGAACCGCACTCCCAAAATCACTCATGGACTTACTTTTCAAGACCGATATTGAGGAGCTGATAACGCGCTCCATCCCTTTTTGGCTGCGCTCAATGATTTTTATGTCCCGAAAAGAGCGAATTGCAGAGTATACGCAGGATTTCAGGCGCATCGCTGTTAATTCAGTCTTCGATTTGTAGTCATTGATGTCGTATTCGCGTATCACCTGCTCTTCTGGCGCCATGCCGGGTTGCCCCGTCCTTAATACAATTCTTGTGGAATGGTTGTTTAGTTCTTTCCTAAGTCTTTCTACCAGTACTAATCCGGCATCATCGGTTTCCATTATCACGTCGATAAAAGCAACGGCTGTGTCTGGGTTGCTTTTTAAGAGTTGATAACCTGCCTCTCCGCTGTGTGCCGAAATAAATTCAAGTTTTTTATCGTCTAACACCAGGTGTTTGAGTGCCAGCTTAGTCACTTGATGGATTTCAGGCTCATCGTCAATAATGGCAACCAACCAGGGCTCTTCTTGACTGGTTGTCAGCTCAGGTGAATTGGGGGTGTCTTCTTTGAAAAAATCCATGGTCTATACGAGTTAAGTACATCTTAATTAATTGTAGTCGAACCTTAACAATCTGCAGTGAACTTCACTTTATGAAATTGATTACCTGAAGAGCTAAAAAGTCGTGTTAAAATAACTGTATCGAATGTTAAACGATTATATCGAATTGAAACGAATACTATTGATTGTGGCTTTTTTAGTGCTGATGACTTTTGGCGCCATTGGGCTTTATAGGCTGATTCAGCCAGAAGTACATATTATTAATCAATCCAAATTAAAAATTATAGAGCTCGTTATTCAATTACCCAGCAATCGACTGGTGTTTTCGGAAATACCTTCTCAAGGTACTGAACGTATTTATTATTCCTCGTCTCAAAAAGACGGTGTGTATCTGTACAACGTAACGTTTGAAGATAATGCACAGATTTCAGGAGAATGTGGTTACGTCACTAACTCAGAATATGGAAAACGATTGCGACTGATAATTACCCATTTGAATAAAATCACTTGTGAAGAGACAAATAAGATTTTTTAGATATATGAAACTGTCAGTGATACTAAGTTAGTGTGAGTTAGGGCTTTTATTTGATATTATTTTAAATTAGGAAAACGACTATGATAAAAACCGTGGTTTTCGATATGGATGGTACATTGACTCAAAAAGGAAATGATCTGTGGAAGTCCGTTACAAATGAAATTATGAGTGTCGATTTTGATGTGCTATTAGATGCTTTTAACAAAAATATTCACTTAATGGGTCATGAACCGGCTAGCTTTCAGGCGATGTCTGATGCACTCAAAAAAATGCAAACTTCCGCGGAAAACATTTTTAATACGGCATTAAAGCACTGCATGCGATTAATTGATGAAGAAAAAATAAATCATTCAATCGTAAAGGCACTACGTGACCATATTCAATCCGGTGACGATGTCTATATCAGTTCGACCAACTATCGACAATCAGTCGATGCATTTCTGCAATCGCTTCAACAACATCAAATGCTAACGAAGGAAGAAGTTGCATGTATTACCGTGCATGGCAGTGAAATAAAGTTTCCAAACGACATTCGAATTTTTAATATCGGCCAGACAAAAGTGGAGCGTGTCGCTAAACCCATCCAATTGTGTTACATCGACGATCCCGAAGGAAACGACCGAGCACTTTACACGCATGCTGAGCGGTCAGTTTTAGTGTGACATTTTTATTAAAATATAGAGATATTGTAATAATAAAATGAGATATTTGTATGTGTTTTGTTGAGATGCCACTGCTTTAATAAAAATATTTCGATTTATTAAATAAAGTTATCTTGGTACACGGAAAAAATACAATTTTTAGTCAATAATGTATAAACCTTAGGCATTAAATGCGGCTTGAACTGTATTATGAGTGATCTTCAAAGTTATGATCCCGAAAAAGCGGATTGCTATGTCGATCATCTTGCTAATATTGACGCCATTAAAGAAATTATCGCTTCTGAAGATATTTTTAATCAATTTGGTGTTTTATTGGTACCCAAAGGAACGCGAATAAAAAAAAGCATCGCTGAAAGATTGTTAGGCCACAAAATGGCCAAACCAATGGATGAAGTGGTTACTTTTAATAAATGCTTAAATAAACAAAGCCTTAATAGCGCGTTTCATCACTACCTTTCAAATTACTATGATCTAAAGCAAATTCATACAATGAATGGCTTTGAAAATCATTTGAGTCATTTATGTACCGTGAATGTAATTCCAAGGCCTTTATTACAAAAGTTAACAGTTATGCAAGAGCGCCTGCCGGAAGTATTTGAAAGAACTTTGTTTTCAGCTTGGCTAGGAAGCATGATTGCACGAGAAATGGATTTGCCCTCGGAGCAAATTAGAGAAACGTTTTTTGTTGGACTGTTTCATGACATTGGCCTTTTACATGTCGACCCAAATGTTGTCAATAAAGCGGGTGGCTTTACCGACGAAGAATGGCATGCAATACAGAGTCACGTACTCATCAGTAAGCGAATAGTTGAAAGTTGTGGATTCTATTCAGAAAATATTTGCCGCGGAATTCTTGAGCATCATGAAAGGTGTGATGGTACTGGTTATCCGAAGGAAAAAAGACAAGAGCAATTATGTTTTTGTGGGCAAATTGTTGCGATGGTTGATGCAATTCATCATATTCGGTGTCGTCAGTTTTCTCAAGTTGGCAAAACACTCGCTGATATTCGACCCTACTTACAGATAAACATTCGAACTTTTTTCTTTGAAACCTATCAAGCAATACATGCAATATTGAACCGCTCAGAACTCAGTGTCGCTGTTTTGATTAATCGAGAGCAGTTCGCATCATTACCCAGTCGCCTTATAGAACGCAATCAACGATTGAAGAAAATGGAAGGGATCCTCAATGACATTCATAAGCTTTTGTTACGTGCGGTTGAAAGTGAGCATGCCAAATCCACCAGTGAATCAATTCATTATATTATGAGCACGATTCAACGTTCGGGATTAGTGGGAGACGATGTTTGCACTTGGCTTGATGGATTGAAAGATGACGATTTTGAGCAAACGCATCTTGAATTGCAAGAAATCGAAGCGTTGCAACATGAGCTGTTATGGGTCATAAAGCGAGCTGATCGGTTGCTACCCAATCTTCTTCAAGACTGTCAGAAATTTAAGCAACGTAAAGAGTTACATCAATTAGTTGAAGAACTGGATGAAGATTTACTTCATGCGTGGGAATCCTATGAAGCGACAACCGCAGCCGCTTAGACGAATTAAAAAAATGTTAGAAAATTAAACGTAATGGCTGGGAAAATAATGTCGGAAATATATTCTAATACCGCATTTTACGATTTAATGTTTAGCGATAATTTGTTAGACACGAACGAAATGAATTCAATTGAGAATAAAGTTCATGAAGAAATTCGTAAGGTTGTTACCGAGATTGAGTTATTGTCCGATCAAATTCCGTCGGTACCCGGAGTCATTTCAGAATTATTGGAAGAAATGGCCAATGAAAATTCCGATTTCAATCGAGTATCTGAAATTATCAATCGTGATCCGGTACTTTCTGGAAAAGTAATTAGCATTGCAAACAGCGCGTATTATCGTCGCACCGAACACCCTATTGAAAGCATCGATGCGGCTTTACGTTCAATGGGACTCGAGGGCGTTGCATCAATTACGTCCTCCATTTTGATGGAGCAACTGATGCAAGTCAAACCGATTTACTATCGCATGTTTGGAAAACTTATTTGGACACACTCATTGCAAACCGCTGTCATTTGCAAAGAGCTGGCGAAAGTACAGCAACAAGATGTTTTTCTTGCTTATCTTTTGGGGCTCGTGCATGACTTAGGAAAAGTGATAATTTTTAAATGTTTAGTTACGATATTTAAGCAAGAGTTAGGAGACGAAATGCCCGGAAGTTTGGCTTTTAGAAGGACTATGACAGAAATATCGGAAGATATATCTGCCTTTATCGCTTTGGAATGGCAGTTGCCCGAAACGATTATTAAAGCGTTAAGAGAGCAAAATACTAGAATTAACTCCTCACTCGGGAAAATTTTGTTACAAGCAAATAAGTTCAGTGAAGTGTATTTACTGGCGAAGCACCACAATATGGAAAGCACTTCTTCGTTTTCTTATCTTTCACAGTTCGACTTTTCATCCTCACAATGTGAAACGTTATTCGGAAAGCTCGAACAATTACCCAGTAATATTCAATAGTATTTTATCGTTTGCATTAAGGAGTTTTAATATGGTGGAAAGCTTATTGGAGTCACTGTATGAAGGATTGAATAAACTCGCTTTAGATACTTTTCCAAAAACCTGTTCTAATTGCGGGGCAGTATATCAATCAGCGGATGACTATTTAGAAAAAACGAAAAGCATACGAGATACCAGTGGATTGAAAGAAAGTGAAGATGATGATTACAACCCTCTTGTTGAACTGTACCGTAATTGCAGTTGCGGGTCGACTTTATTGGTTAATTTTAAAGATCGCCGTAGGTCCGGCCCGGATTATGAGAGACGTCGTCAGCAATTTGATGATGTTGTTAAATTGCTGGAGAAGGCCAACTCAGAATATTCCGTAAGCCAATTGAAGTCTGAATTGCGGAAGTTTTTGCGAGGTGAGCCGAGTGAAGTATTAGGAAAATTAGGTATTAACAAAGCCACCAAAAAGGTTTAAAGCATATGATTGCCGATACTTTAACCGCCACTGTTCGTAACCAATACGAACAGCAACCTTATCCTTATCGAAATCCAGAAGATGAACGACAAAGATTGCTTCCCACCGTTGGCGATACATTAGAGGAGTTGAACCACTATTGCTTTAATGGTGAACAAAAATTTGAAGATACCTTTCGTTGCCTGGTTGCCGGCGGTGGTACTGGTGATTCCGTAATTTATCTGGCGGAACAGTTGCGCCAAAAAAATGCGCAAGTGATCTATCTGGATATGTCGAACAGTTCACGCGCTGTGGCGGAAGCAAGAGCAAAGGTTCGAGGATTAACGAACATTCAGTGGATAACTGCAACAATACAACAAATACCGGAGCTGCAATTCGATAAATTTGACTATATCAATTGTTCCGGCGTCTTGCATCACCTAGAAAATCCACTGCTTGGCCTGAAATTACTTAAATCAGTATTAAAGCCCAATGGCGCGATTTTTCTGATGCTTTACGCAAAACATGCTCGCGCCGCTATTTATCAGATGCAGTCCTTATTAAAAATTGCGTGTGCGAAAAGTCACGATTTGAATGAACAAATATCAATCGCGCGACGACTCATCGCTCAGTTGCCGGCATCCAATCTTTTTAAGCGCACATTCGATACATGGCAGGCCGAAATTGATCGAGAAATTAACGGCGATATTGGACTGGTGGATTTGTTGCTCCATGTGTGCGATCGCGCATACGATGTTCCGGAGCTGTATCAGTTTGCAAAGGATGCAGGATTAAGGTTTGTCGATTTTACCGGCCAATACAAACGCAGCTATGAGCCCGAAGCGCTGATCAACGATGAGTCGTTATTAAAAACATTAAAATTGCATTCTCGAGTTGAGCAACAAACCATGTCAGAAATTATTCACGGTGGCATTATTAAACACCAGTTTTATCTGTCAGAAGAAGAAAAAGCACAACCTGTCATAAATGATCTGGAAAACCGTGTGGTGTTAACCTCCGATCTTAAAGGACAACACATGGCATTGCATCAAGCAATTCAACCAGGTGCGGTGTTAAACTTATCGTTTACATTGAACAAAAAAACGGAAAATTTTTCGATTCCCGGTAGTGCAACACTTAAGTCGATGTTTCGGTATTTTGATGGTCGACATACACTGCGTGAAGCCTTCGCAAAAACCCGACAACGTGAAAGAAAAGTAAGCGATAAACAACTGTTGTCCGAACTTCGGCCAGTGTATCGGTTGCTTCATTCTTTAGGGCGAATGTATTTGAGTAAAGTGCCCGTCAATTAAAAGTATGTTTGAAACTAATCAATCAATCGTTTTCTGATTTAGGTCAAACCTTCAACTTAAAAGACAGGCTGCATGCTGTACAGGGTTATCACAGAAAAAGGAGCTCGTTATTTTTCTGCTCAGCCCGCCCGCTAACACAGCTGGCCTATCTTTTCTGTCTGCTTATTCTCAGTTACTGGGTGGAGATGCTTACTGCATTACGAGTTGAAGCGTTTACCCATTGGCTTAAAAAAGTGTTCACTTCCGCTGTTGCAGGAATCGCTTCACCTTTCAATATTTTATCTGCCCGATCAAACGTGGCTTCAATAATGGGCATCCCATCAACTTGGGTAGCCAATTCAAGACGTTGGCTCCTGTTAAAGTGCGTGGTCCAATTGTTTCGAATTAACGCCCAGTAAGGTGCTGTTTTTGTCCAATAGGTGTAGGCTGGATTAAAGTTAAATCCTGAAATATTTCGATAGTTGTTAAAGCCAAACTCCCGAACCAGACGTTTTTCAATTGCTTCGCCGTTTCGTACAACCTTTGTGTTGTCCTGTTCGTGCGTCCAGCCCATAGGTGTTATGGTGTGACGATTGATCACTTGTAACGCATTGTAGTCACTGCGAATGGTGTAGTCTCTGCGAGGCAAAGGGCGCCAGCTGATGTCGCTGGTCCAAGTTGACGCGTTTGTTTCATGCTGCCATATGCCGGTGCCGCAATATCGGGGCGCGTCAGAAACTTCGTACACACATTGGGTCCAAAAGCCTTTTTGGCGTTTGGCGGGTATGGCCTTAATTGTCCAGGTTTGATCGCGGGTAAATTCAAATCGTTGCTCGGCTTCGAACAACCAGTCTTGTCGCCAATGTTTGATCACATGATCGTCACCTACGATAAGCAGGTGCTGTAGTACAATTTTATTCGGGCTGTTTTCCACTACCACAACGGCTTCCTTTGCATCCGTTTTTTTGGGAGCAAAACGTTGATAGTTTTCGTCCAGAATCACGGTTTCTTGAAAATGAAAGTCAACTTTGTATTCGCCCTGCATTGCCAAAATGGCAGCTCTGTCTTTGGCATGTTTGGAGTGAGCATCGGCGATCGCGTTGCTATAAGGATTGCTGACATAGTGATAGTGAGGGTTGGTTTGTTGAGTTGCTTGATGGTCTGCGGTGGTTGGGTCGCTTAAGTGAGCGCAGCCGCCCAAAACAATGAAACCGGTGAGAATCCAGGCAATGTTGGACGGTCTCTTCATGTTCGGTATCCTCGAGGGGTTGATTTGATAATTTATAAATAATAATTATTATCATTCGCATTTGCAAGGAATTGTCCTGATCTTACCTTCTATTAAGCTTGATGAATGAAAAGGACTATTAAACAGTCACTTAACAGGCATTTGTCGGGTGACTGTCGGGGAAAAGTCGTAACCGTCAGCATAGAAAAGTTGACATGATTTCCTTGCAGAGTGATGAGGAGTACTAATGATTGTAAGAAAACTGAGAGATAAAAAAGGTTGGTCTCAGGAACAACTTGCTGAAATGTGTGGATTAAATGTGCGAACGATTCAGCGAGTAGAGCGTGGGAATAAAGCCAGCATAGAAACACTGAACAGCCTTGCCTCTGTATTTGAAATTCACGTCTCAAAACTAACAGAGGAAATTACCGTGATAGACAAAGACTCAAATGACTGGAAGCGATTGCCGTGGTGGTTTAGGTTCAATATGGTCGGGGTTTATCGTCGACGGTCCGTACTTTGGGCAGAGCTCATTATGTTTGTGATAGGGTTATTGGCTTGGTTGGTTTGGAAAAACTCATTTGTAGCCGCTACGTTATTTTTAAGTGCTTATTTAACGGGTTGGATCCTTCGTTACGGCGATGGTAAGCAAGTTTGGTAATTGAAAACTTTTGAGATGGGAAACACCCATCTCATTGGTTTGGGTTTTACCCGACTTCTTGAATCAAAAATTCCAACATTTTTTCCGAAGGTAAAAACAGTCGTATATCGGTGGTGAGTTTATCCAGTTCTTCGTAAATGTAATCGAAATGGGTGCAACCTAGAATGAGTATTTGCACCCCACTTTTTACCAATGCACTGGTTAACTCTTTAAGTGCGTGCAGCTTGATGATCATTTGTGGTGATAGCTGGGCTTCAATATCCTCAACAATTTGCAAGTTGCCGATGCCAATGACCTTAGCGGTGGGATTGAGGGTAAGAATGTTTTTCTCGATATTGGCGCAACTTTGGCAATTAGCTGCAAGCAGACCAAAGTTACGGTAGCGATCGGTCAGTTGGTGGTATACCTCGAGTGGCGTTACCACTGGAACCCGACTTTCGCTTTTAACTCTTGCTAAATCGATGGCTCCGCTTAATGAGTTGCAATACAGCATGGCAGAGTTTGCGCCAGCATCGACTAATTTAGAAATCGTGTCAATGACCATTTGCGTTAACGTATCGCGATCCAGCGCCTGCAAGTTGGTTTGGGCTTGTGGTGTTTCGGAAATCGATAAACCAATCGCTTTGGTTGCTTTCGATTCCAGGTAATTCAGACCAAACCGAGTGTCGGTTAACGTACCGGCGATCACACCGACCACCAGGTCGCTGTTATTAATTGAATTTTGTAACATCAAGTTGACCATTAAGATTGTTCATAGCAGGACGTAAGTCCTGTTTTTGCGCGGAGTTGATCTAAATACCAGCCATAGGGGCGACCAAGACAACCGGCAATTATACTCACGGTTAAAGCGGCTTTGAGTATTTCCGTTAAGTCGGCACCACCCAAAATCATATTGCCGACATACAGTGGCATCTGAAACGATAAAAACACCAGCGTGTCGGCTAAATAGGTTTTCATAAAACCATCGGTTGCACTCACCTTCGCTTTACGAAATAAGTATTGACGCCAAAGGCCAAAAGGTCGAGCGACCAGGGTATTCAGCACCAAAGCAACCAGTCGTACCTGAAAATGTTCCTGCCAGCTCATACCGGCGACCAGTATCTCAATCGGCAGCGAAACGGCGTAAGAAAATGTGTTCAGTGCGAATATATCGATCAATGCTTCGCGCCAAGGGCGAGCCTGTGATGACTGAGTTGAAGGCGACGACATATTAGAAATGCGGGATACTGCGGATTTGGTGGCGCATTATCCCAGAAAAGACCATCTTGTCCAGCAAAAGTGATTGATTTTTAGTCTAAACGTTAAACGCGTATTAAATATCGATACACTTCAAATTCACCTTGGTTGTAAAGGTTTTGGACTCTTTTAAATGACGATCGAGACGACGCTCCAATATGTCTTTTAACTTCTCTACATCGTTCAAAGCTTTTCGAATATCGAACTTTCGAGTCTCCATCATACGCATTTTTAACCACCGGCTGATGGTTTTATCGGAAAGGATGCTTTGTTCGGAAGTTGGAAATGTCATGTCGTTCACCTATTCGGGTCGTTTACTGCTTTTAACGATCACTATAGACACAGGTTGACTCGCACAGAGATGAATATGTGTGACTGGCTTCTAGTTTTGTATAAAATTCATTCGATTTTGGGATGGCGTTGGCACTCTATATCTGCCTTAATTTCAAACGCTTTGGGTATAAAGCACTTGATAGGCGTAAAACGCCAAGGGAGCTGCAACCAGAAAAATCACCCAGTTGATCCAGATCACCGGCTTTTTCCAGTGCTTATAACTGAAATAAGCGACCATTGGCACCATTAAAACCACAGCAATGGTCGATAACAAGTAAAACTTGGCAGCGCGGCCAATACCCGCTAATACAAAAGCGATGATCACCGGAATACCTGCCTTTTTATCGTGCAACATGGAATAAAACACAATGATTCCGAAGGTTAAACAGGCGGTGGCGGTGGTAAGGGCAAATATCAGGCCCCATTGGTTGAACTGTTCAGCGGTCATTTTACGATGGGTTCAGAGAAAATTTCCGTTATTATACGCGAGTCATTCAACGTTGCCGTTGATTCAATCGTTTCATTTGGAAAATTTAAAGTAACTATGCAGGAAAAAGAACTCATCGAAGCCGTGAATCAGATCATGCCTTTTGGTAAATACCAAGGGCGGCGATTACTCGAGCTGCCGGAACCTTATTTGGTTTGGATGCACAAACAAGGTTTTTCAAACAATAAATTGGGAAGACAATTGGCGCTCATGCACGAAGTGAAACTTAATGGCTTGGAAACCCTGTTAAAGCCGTTACTTAATAAGGAGTTTACCCAATGACAACGATTTGGGTGGATGCCGATGCGTGCCCTAAGGTGATTAAGGAAATCATTTTTCGAGCCGCACAGCGAACCAAAACACCTACCGTTTTGGTGGCGAACCAATACATACCCACGCCCGACTCCTTGTTGATCCGTGCCATTCAGGTTCCAGCCGGATTTGATGTGGCGGATAACGAAATAGTGAAGCGTTGTCAAAAGGATGATTTAGTGGTCACTTCGGACATTCCTTTGGCCGCGGAAGTGATCGATAAAAAAGCTTTAGCGCTCAGTCCGCGTGGCGAGCTATTTACCCGAGAAAATATTCGAGGTCGACTGAACATGCGGGACTTTCTTGATACCTTGCGTAGCAGCGGAGTGCAAACCGGTGGCCCGCCTGCACTGAACCATTCTGATCGTATGGCGTTTGCCAATCAGTTGGACAAGTGGTTAGCGAAAATAAAATCTTGATTCAGTAAAAAGAATGAGTTGCATTAGCAAATGATAATGATTATCATTTGCTAATCATGACAACATCCAATTCACATTTAAACTCACACCATTCCACTTCTGGCCAATCAGATGTGCGTGGAAAGTGCGAGAGCCATCACCTCCCCTTTGGTTACAAACCCGTGGGTAAGGCTGTCTTTCAGCAATTATGTCCATTAGTAATCGTCGCCGGCTTGTTGGTGAGTTTGTTACCTGCAACCGCTTCCCTCACCGATCCCATTGAGCAGAAAACCCTAGTTATTACCGGCACGCGCAGTGTTCGAAGCATAGATGATTCTCCGGTTGCTACTCAAGTTATAACACGCCAACAAATTGCCGCATTGCATGCACAAAGCTTATCCGAAGTGTTGCAATATCTGCCCGGTGTTCAATTGAATCACATTCACGGTAAAGCGGGTAAAGAAGTTCAAATGCAGGGCTTCGGTGGCGATCACATCCTGGTGTTGATTGATGGAGAGCCGCTTACCGCAACCAGTGGTTCAACCGTTGATCTGGATGAAATCAGCAGTACACAAATTGAAAGGGTGGAAGTGATTAAAGGCGCGAGCTCAGCACTCTACGGCAGTTCCGCTATGGGCGGTGTGATCAATGTGATCACCCGTTCGGCGCGTAACAAACCGTTTCAAAACTTGCAGCTGCGTTCCGGCAGTTACCGAACCCATAGTGATGAACCCGGTTGGCAGGGCAGTTGGCAAAGTGCCTTGTCCGGAAAAGGATGGCGTTTTAAAAGTTTGGCCGACCATCAACAATTGCAAGGCTATTCATTGTCGGATGACACTCGAAATCAGCAAGAAGCCGCAGGGTATCAAAGGCAACTGGCGTTTGAAGCCGTATTCGAAGGCGATGCAGTAGGAGGTTATTTTAAGCCGAGCCAGCGGGTATCTCGTCTTAGTCGAAATATGCGGGCAACAGGCGGCTCGTTCTCGCAAAAGCGAGAAGAGAACAAAAAAAGTCGTATCACGGCAGGACTGAATGGGCAGCTTGCTGATGGGTACGATTGGCAATGGACCTTGATGCAGGAAGCAAGTGACGAAGCATCCGGACAATTTCAGAACAATAGTGCAACAGCGCAAGTTGCACGAGATTCGCACTTCGACACTTGGCAAACAGAGCTGCAGTGGCGTTACGACGCGCAGGGAAGCTGGAATTGGCTCACCGGGATATTAGCCAAAGAAGAAGATTTGTATCAACTGCAACAAGTCACTGGTGAAATCGAGGTGGATGCCCGAGACAACTCCCAACAGTGGTTTGGTCAGCTCGATTGGAAGCCTCATTCGCGTTTGGACATTCTTCCCGGTTTTCGTTGGCAACAAGACGATGGTTTTGGTGATTATTTTACGCCGAAAATTAATTTTATGTTGTCGGGCGATCCGGTTACGCAATGGCAAAACCGCTGGCGATTGGGTTGGAGTAAAGGCTATCGTGCACCGAACTTGAAAGAACGATTTTATCATTTCGATCATTCGGCGTTGGGATACATTGTCTATGGCAACGCATTATTAGACCCGGAACAGTCGACCAGTCTTCAGCTAGGGTGGACCCTCTTTAACGGACAACGCTGGGAAATTAATGGCAATCTGTTTTACAACGACATTCAATCGTTAATTAATTCTGAAGTTGATCCGGAGCGATCAACGCCGCATGTCTCGGCTTATGTTTACGTTAATGTTGCTGAAGCTCGAACACAAGGCAGCGAATGGACCCTGCGTTATGCTGAAGACGCGACGTCGCTTTCTGTGGGAATAACCTATCTCGATACGCTTGATCGTGAAACGAATCGATCACTGATCTCGCGCCCTCGTTGGAACCTCAAATGGCAATGGCACCAATCATTGGATCGTTTGAGCTTTATTCTTGCGGGGCGTTATCAATCTTGGGAGTGGACGCGCGACAATGAGGGAAACTACATCGTATCACCCAGTTGGTCGCGTTGGGATAGTAAATTGAATTTTCAATGGGATAAAAGCACTCGTCTATTTGTAGGTATCGATAATCTGTTTCATCAACAAGGTAGTGGAGCGAATGAAGATAGGCGACCCGTTAGCGGACGTTTTGTCTATCTTGGTTTTTCATACGACTTTTAAAATAGATGACTTTAAATCCTTAGCTCTTTTAAACAAATCGTTTGTAATCAGGAAATAAAAATGAACGCTAACTTAAAACAAAAACTGTTGACCTCAACTTTGATGATGAGTGTGTTGGTGCTTTCTGGGTGTAAGGATAATAATCCAACCCCGGTTGTGGATGAATCCTCGCTTGATGACTCGTTCAAAACCGTAACCATTGATGCTACTGCGGGTGGCTTAGGTGCACCTGCTGACGATCCGGTAAACAAATACACTTATTTCGATTTGGACGCGGGAGAAGTGATTGAGCTGACCGATGCCGAAGCCGAAAGTAATACTGAATGGGATATTGCGTTTAAACGAACCAACATTAAGTTGAATGGCGGAAGTTCGGGTAGTGGTATGGTGACGGCAGCAATTGCAGCAGAGCAAACTGATTTTTATGATGATAAAGGTGCACCGGTTACCGATCGTTTTACTGCGGCAACGGCAGCATCAGAACTGGATGTTTTTACGAACGTAACCAAAAGCGATGAGTTGGAATTTACAACCGATGTAATAACATCTGCGTTAATGAACGATGGTTCGGAAACCGGTTGGTGGTCCTACGATAGGCAAACTCACCAGATGTCAGCTCGTAGTGATAACTGGTTTTTAATTCGCAATGCTGAAGGCGATAGCTACACCAAATTTCACATCACAACCATTAATGTTAATGGCGGTACGGTCGACCTGGAGTATTTTGTTCAGGCCGGTGGTGAAAATCAATTTGCCGATGCCGCGCAAACGGTATCACTGAACTTTATGCAAGGTGAGCAATGTTTTGATGCTGATGCAGGCAGTGTGGGCGATTGCAGTGGCGATGTTTGGGACTTAAAACTGCAGGTATCGTCCGACTTTCGAACCTGGCAGTTATGGACCAACAATGGTGTGGTACATACTGGGCAAGGTGCGGCGTTTGGTCCGGTAACCGATCCGGAAAACTATTACTCCGGAACCCGTACCACTGCAGATTATGATTATTCCGGTCATTACCAAACAGCGGTTGCTAGTAATATTTTCAGTGACTTTATATGGTACGCCTATAACTTAAATAATGCGCATCAGTTGTGGTCAAACTATCGTGTTTACGTCGTTGATACCACGCAAACCACTTATAAGTTGCAAGTACTTGGGTATTACGATGATGCTGGTACCAGCGGTATGATCACGTTCCGCTTTGAGAGTCTGGGAGAATAATTAGCAAAGGGCTGTTAGTTTTTTAGAGCATCTGTTTGACTAACATTTAATGCCATCAGTTTCAAAAGCCAGGCGCTTTAGCCTACGCGGCGGCAAAAGCGCTTCGACTCCTCAAAAGCCGCGACTTTTACCGGTACTTTGTACCGGTTTTTTTTCATCCGTCAAAGTACAAATATAACAAATGAACTGTTGCATTCGTTTTACTTAAAATCGTTTGTGTTCGCTTCAGTCAGTTTATTCGCTTTCTTCGATAATATCCGGCCGAAATTGATGCTCGGTTTTTCTATATAGACATAAAAATAATGTGCAGAAAAATAAGTAAGCACTACCGCTGATCCAAAGACAAGATAAAACCGTATTAATCCGTTATGTATATTCAGTTGAATGATGAGAATCACACTTAATGCTATAAATATGTTATGTAATAAATAGGTGCTGTAAGAAATTGTTCCGTATTTATCCAAAAGCCGAGTAACGGTTAAGGGTAACTTAAGCTCAGAGTTAAGCATTATAAATATTGTTAATGACCCGCAACCAACGTACCAATGCCATTTGTCGGAAAGTAAAGACCAATCGGAAAAATCTAACCAAGATTGAGAAACCGCCGAAGCGAAAAACAGAGCGAAAAGAAGCGAAATAACCGATAGTGTCGTGTTCAATGTGAAGTGCTTCACTTGGGTAAAGTGCCCTAACAATATACCGGCGCAAAAACTATAAGCAAGGTAGAAAAAAAGAATGTTATCGAATTCAAATAAGTTAAGCTTAGGTATGAGATACAGAGCAATGCCTATGGCAATAGGGCCAAAATAACTGAAGCGTTTTAATGTCAACATGATGATTGGAAATAGTAAGTAGTATTGAAATTCGATAGGCAAACTCCAGTAAGCGTTATTAAACAGACCGCCAGGACCCGAAAAGTTAAATATTAAAGCAAGGTAATTAAGAACATGTTCTAAATTGAAATGGGTTAAGAATTGTTTTTCTATCCAGTGGTCTTGCGGTGAAACATAGAACTGCTTGAAGATCATACCGATTAAAATATAAAGGATAAGAGAGAGCGCAAATGCCGGCCAAATTCGAAAAAAACGTTTGATATAAAAGCCGAATATGTTTTTTTTGCTAAGCTTTTGACCGTTGTTTAAATAAAGTGTGCATCCACTAAGAATAAAAAATAAAACAACGCCAAACGAACCAAGGTCTAGTGCTGAAAAAAAGTAGGGTATCTCTACATGATCATTGGAAGAGTATTGAACTTCAGTCGCTCGAATGGAGTGGGAGATAACCACTAATAAAGCGGCAAAACCTCGCAGCCAGGTTAACTGATTAAAGTAACATTTACTCATTGCCAAATTGTTAACTTGAGAAACGACATTATTGTTTGATAAATATTAAATAACATTAATTAAACTCGGTGTATCGATGTGTTACGTTATGGCATTGATTTTAATAAAAGCTGTGTTAGGATTTTTTTACAAGCCAGTCCTTTATAAAAATGAAAGATAGAACAACAGGCACAGTGATACAGAAAGAAGAGATGTGACTTAACTAAGCGATCACCTGCCCAACCAACAAAGGCTAAAAAAAGTATAGATTGGGAACTGAGAAATTACTATTCAACGGACTTTTTCTCAGTAAATATGGATTGAATTTTAATTAAGTGATTGATTATATTGTCTTTTAAGGAAGGCTGTTGTTTTACTTTAATGGACTTTTGAAAAAGCTTTTCAATTGACATAAAACATCACCTATACTCCACTTTAAAGCAATGAAAAGTCAATAAAAGTATTTAATGGACGAGATAATTCAACAATTCGTATTACTTTGGTCGGTGATCGATCCTATCGGCACAATTCCTGTTTTTATTGCGGTAACACGTTTGCATGCCGATACTGACATGCGAAAAATCGCCGCACAGGCCGTGGGTATTGCAGCGCTTATTTTGTTGTTTTTTATTATTGCCGGTCAGTTTTTACTGGAAGCCATGCATGTCCCATTAACCGCTTTCCAAATTGCTGGCGGATTGATTCTGTTTGCTTTTGGCTTTTCTATGGTGTTTGGCGAAAGTAAGCCAGAAGAGGAGATTAAACTTGTTAAAAGCCATACTGACACCGCAATCTTTCCTTTAGCGGTACCTGCTATTGCATCTCCAGGCGCAATGATGGCTGTCGTTTTACTCACGGACAATCACCGATTTGAAGTAACGCATCAATTAAAAACGACAGCCATAATGTTGGCTGTGTTACTGATTCAATTACTCTTATTATTAGCGGCCAAGTGGATCATCAAAGTAATTGGGCAGTCCGGTGCGAATGTGATCAGTCGAGTGATGGGACTTATCCTGGCATCAATTGCGATAAATAGTATTCTAATTGGTATACGAGGGTTCTTTAATTTTTAACGGATAGTATTCGTTCGCCTGGTTTTATAAGCGTTCTATTAAAATGACGTTAAACCTTGATCTTCAACGATCAAACAGGATTTCAAAATGAATCACTTCTAAGAATCCTTAACGGTAAAGTTCCAGTTGAAACCACTGTGTTTCCACATAATTGCGGTCAATCCAAAATAGAATGTCATATACAAAGCAAAGTGCCATTCGATAGCATTTTCAGATTGATCGGCCCATGCAGGATTAAATCCTTTAATAATGACATTGGTTAAGCCGAGTCCCCAGCATAGAGTAATTAAAACGGTTTGAATTTGAAGATAGCGAAAAAGAGTCGTGCTTAAATCTTTTTTAATTCGATATAAACAACGTACACTTAACATTTGAGCTAGTACTGTAAAAGCAAAATAAAAGGTGATGCCGTAGCTTCTTAACATTCGATACATTTTTCCCTGAGTGCCCAGGTAGTCAGCGTAAAGTAATAAGAATATGGCGGCGATTGTACCTAGCCAAAATATCAACCGATGCGAACGATGTGTCAGTTGTTCTAACCAGATGCGTTGCAAATACCAAAACAAGACGAAAAAGCCCGCCAGCGGCATAACTAAGCCGCGAAATAAAAAAATAGCATCGCCTTCACGAGCGGCGCGACTGATGGATGTACAGCCTTCAAAATAAGGCATGCAGACATGGGCAACGCCTTGCCATAATCCAACAAAGTAAGATCCATGCACGGCAATTAAAGGGATCACACACACCAGCCAGGCGATGTGACGAGGTCGCATGTTTGTCTCCTTTTTTGGGTTTTCAGATTATCCGTGTATTTCTGCCATTTTGCGATACAGAGGTGACAAGCGTTGGTAGAGTTTACGATACACCTGCTGATAAATTTCTCGGTACAACTTTACTTGTTCCGGTATGGGTTCCACCACGTTTCCGGAATGACACATGGCTTTTACTGCACTGTTGTAATCCGGATAAAAACCCATGGCTACAGCAAGAATAATAGCAGCTCCAAGGCCAGAGGTTTCAAAAGTCGCCGGGCGAATTACCGGTAAATCGAATATATTAGCGGTAACCTGCAGTGCGGTTTGACTTTGCGAGCCTCCACCGGAAATAAAAAGCTCTGTAATTGCTTGTTTACTTCGCTTTTCCATCTGCAGTCGACCATGTTGTAGGCCGAAGGCAATGCCTTCTAACAAAGCACGATAAATATGAGCGCGCGTGTGTTGATCATTAAACCCAATGATCGCGCCGCGCGCCTCAGGACCGGGATAACGCACACCCGGACTCCAGTAAGGTTGGAGCACCAGTCCGTCAGCACCGGGCGCTATTTTAGACGCCTTATCATCCAAAAGCTGTTCGGCAGAAGTACCCATTTGATCGGCTTGAATTTGTTCCTTATGTGCAAATTGCTCTTTAAACCAGCTCACCATCCAATAGCCTCGATAAATTTGGTATTCGCAACTGAAGTGATTCGGAATGGCAGCCGGATAAGGCGGTAAATATCGTAGAGGTTCGATATAGTGAGAGTGAATGGTGTTCAGTGTTGCGGTCGTGCCGTAACTGATCTGGCCCTGATGTGGTTTTAGTGCGCCACACCCCAATGTTTCGCAGGCTTTATCTGCGGCCGCTGCAATAAGGGGTAAGCCTTCGGGCAAGCCGGTTTGCTGATGGGCTTGTAAATTGATGTAACCGATGGTTTCGCCAACACGCACCAATTCCGGTAATTGGTTCGGCTCCAATGGGCAGGCCTGCCACTTCCAATCTTTTTGGCTGGCCCATTGATGTTTTTTGTAATCAAAAGGCACATAACCGACCTGGTTACCCACACTGTCTTTATATTCACCACTTAATCGGAAATTAAAATAACCGGATAAAAACAAATATTTATGTGTTTGCTGAATAATCTCCGGTTGATGTTGCTTCAGCCAGTTAACTTCAGCATCGGCCAAAAACTGATTGACCGTGTCTTCCACGCCTGCCAGTTTAAACGCCCAGCGCCACCACCAGGCGATGTCGGGCTTGCGTGTTGCCTGACGTTGATCCATCCAGACGATGGCAGGACGCAATGGACTCCCGTTTTCATCCACACAGACAATCGTGGCACGTTGGGTTGTTAGCGTAACACCGGCAATTTGTTCCGGCTTTATCTCGGTTTCATCCCACAGTTTGTGGCAAACACGGCACAACGAGTCCCAAAAATAATGCACATGTTGTTCAACCCAGCCGGGTTGGTCGGAAAAATAACCGTCAAGTGGTACTTGACGGATCGCAACCAGTTGGCCTTCTAAATCGAAAACTAATGCGCGAATGCTTTGCGTGCCACAATCGATGGCCAGTAAATGTTGAGCAGACTGCAAAACCAAACTCACTCAATACCAGAATGACGTAATAAAGGATCCACTTGTGGTTCACGACCACGAAAAGCTTTAAACAATTCCATTGCCGGTTTGGAGCCACCCATTTCTAAAATATTCTCTTTAAAAGCGCGGCCACTTTCTGGATCAAAAATGCCATCTTCTTCGAATTTACTAAACGCATCAGCGCTAAGAACTTCGGCCCACTTATAACTGTAATAGCCTGCTGAATAACCGCCCGCAAAAATGTGTGAAAAGGCGTTTTGAAAACGATTCCATTCCGGTGGAATCACTACCGATACTTGTTGCCGCACTTCGTTCAATATTTGTTGAATTCGTGCACCACTTTTAGGATTAAATTCACTGTGAATACGAAAATCAAATAAAGCAAACTCCAGTTGGCGGACCATCATCATGGCGGATTGAAAGTTTTTGGCTTTTTGTAGTTTTTCCCGCAATTCGTCGGGCAATTTCTCTCCACTTTCATAGTGTCCGGAAATCACATCTAACCCTTCTTTCTGATAGCAATAGTTTTCCATAAATTGACTGGGCAATTCAACAGCGTCCCATTCAACACCGTGAATACCGCTGGCACTTAGGTATTCCACCTTGGTGAGCATGTGATGCAAGCCATGACCAAATTCATGGAACATCGTAACGACTTCATCGTGTGTCAATAAAGCGGGTTTGTCACCAACCGGCGGATTAAAGTTACAAGTTAAAAAAGCAACCGGTTGCTGCAAGCTGCCATCGTCCATGCGAAATCGAGTACAGTAATCCGCCATCCAAGCGCCACCACGCTTATGCGCACGTGCGTACAAGTCAATGTAAAACCGTGCGATACGTTGCTGTCTATCGTCGAACACTTCAAATAATCGAGCGCTTGGATGCCAGGTATCAAATTGTTCGCTTACTTCTTTAATGTTTACGTTAAACAACGTTTCGGTGATTTGAAACAATCCACTCAAAACTTTGTCGACCGGAAAATAAGGACGTAATTCTTCCTGTGAAACCGCGTATTTGTGTTGCTTCAGCTTTTCACTGGTGTAAAGCACATCCCAGGCATTGAGCTCATCCAGTGCCAGTTCTTTTTCAGCAAAGGCTTTAAGTTCCGCTAATTCTTTTTCTGCTTGCGGTTTTGATTTTTGTGCCAGATGATTAAGAAATTCAAATACCTGTTGGGTGGATTCAGCCATTTTTGAAGCCAGTGATAACTCGGCGTAGTGATTGAAATCGAGCAATTGTGCCAATTCGTGTCGCAGCGCCATGATTTCATCCATTAACGGCGCATTATCCCATTCACTTTTATCGTTGAATTCTGAAGCACGTGTGGCGTAGGCTCGATACATTTCGTGACGTAATGCCTGGTTGTCCGCGTAACTCATTACCGCGTAATAACAAGGAAATTCCAGGTTTAACAGGTAGCCTTCTTTGCTATCGTTTGCAGCATTTTGTTTGGCTAATGCAAGGGTTGATTCGGGTAAACCTTCGAGACCTTTTTCATCGGTAAAATGTTTGCTCCACGCCATAGTCGCATCAAGCAAATTTTGTTCGTATTTCGACGACAGCTCCGATAGCCGTTTTTGAATGTCACCGTAACGTTTTTTCTTATCGTCACTGAGTGATACACCGGCTAACTTAAAGTCACGCAGCTCGTCTTTTAAAATTTTTATTTGAATATCGTTTAATTTGAGTGATTCACGCGCATCAAATACTTTTTGAACGGCTTGATACAAGTCTTGATTCTGTCCGAGCCAGGTGCCGTATTCCGAAAGTAGCGGCAGACAACTGTCGTAAGCCTTACGTAGCGCTTCGGAGTTAACAACAGCGTTCATGTGTGAAACCGGCGACCAGCGCTTGTCCATCAGATTGCTGAGCTGTTCGATGGGTTGCATCAGGTTTTCCCAGTTCGGTTGATCCAGATGCGCGAGCAAATCTTCAATCGCTTGTCGCGATTCACTTAAGGTTTGTTCAATGGCCGGTTTAATGTGATTCGGTTTAATTTGACTAAAAGGGGGTAAATCGTAACTTTCCAGCAATGGGTTGGTCATTGAGATATCCTGTTTCGATTATTTATATGCCAATATCTTATAGGATAAAGTGTATCATTAGTCTCAAATTTTCCAGAGTCTGTTGTGACAAACTTATTTTCAGCAGATGAAGAATGTTAACCGGAACTGTTTTAAAGGAGAGTCCGTGTCTCATTTTGATTACGATTTTCTTGCCATTGGTGGTGGTAGTGGTGGTATCGCATCGGTCAATCGTGCGGCCAGCTATGGCAAAAAATGCGCATTAATAGAAGCCAATGCGCTTGGTGGAACCTGTGTGAATGTCGGTTGTGTACCGAAAAAAGTGATGTGGTTTGGCGCACATGTGGCGGAGGCAATCAAGTTGGCTCCCGACTACGGTTTTGAACTGACGCAAAACAACTTTAACTGGCAGCAACTGGTGTCGAGTCGTGACGCTTACATTCAACGCATTCATCAGTCTTACGAGCGTGGGTTAGGTAACAACAAGGTTGAAGTGATTCATGGTTTTGCTCGGTTTGTTGATGCGCATACGGTGCAAGTCAATGGGCAACAGATAACAGCGGAACATATTCTCATTGCAACCGGTGGTACGCCTACTCTGCCAAACATTCCCGGTGCTGAATTAGGCACCGATTCGGATGGTTTTTTTGCATTGATGGAGCAACCGAAACGAGTGGCCGTCGTAGGTGCAGGTTACATTGCCGTGGAAATTGCGGGCATGTTGCACGAACTTGGTAGTGAAACGCACTTAGTCGTTCGTAAAGAAAAGCCACTGCGTCAATTCGATCCTTTATTGGCCGATTCGCTAACCGAAATTATGCGAAATTCCGGATTAAACCTGCACACCAACAGTGTGCCTATTGCGCTTGAGGAATCTGCAGAAGGGTTGGTGTTGCAATTGGAAAATGGCAACAGCATTGGTCCGGTGGATGACGTCATTTGGGCTGTTGGTCGTGCTCCTATGAATGATAATTTACATCTTTCAAATGCCGGTGTTGAATTGGATGAAAAAGGGTTCATTCCAACCGATGCGTATCAAAATACCAATGTGCCGGGAATCTACGCTGTGGGTGACAATACCGGTCGTATCGCGCTTACGCCGGTTGCGGTGGCGGCCGGTCGTCGATTGGCAGAACGCTTATTCAACAATAAGCCGGAAGAACGATTGGATTATGAAAATGTGCCCACCGTTGTGTTCAGCCATCCCACCATTGGAACGGTTGGGTTAACGGAACCCGAAGCGCGCGAGCGGCACGGCGATGATGTGATCGTTTATCAGTCCCAATTTACGGCCATGTATAAAGCGGTAACGTCGCATCGCCAACCAACGCGGATGAAGCTGATTTGTGTGGGTAAAGAAGAAAAGATTGTGGGTATTCATGTGATTGGTGAAGGTGCGGATGAGATGTTGCAGGGGTTTGCAGTGGCTTTGAAAATGGGAGCTACGAAAAAGGATTTTGATGATACGGTGGCGATTCATCCGACTTCGGCTGAAGAGTTTGTTACTTTGAGGTAACTGATTTTTATTTTTGGGGTTTCGCACCGCTATCGCTTGCGTGCGAGTCACTTTTGTCAGTCGACACAAAAGTGACCAAAAAGTCTTTGACGCTAGCCGCTGTGGCACTTGTTCAGAGTGTTTGGACAATTTGTAAGTATTACTGAAAGGAGTGCGTCTGTTGATGAATGCTGTCGCATATGATCAAACTGGGTTACGAGGACTTTTTAAATGCCGAGTTTTCTGGAAGCGATGAATTTGAATTTTATTGGGATGGAGTCTTAGCCAGTGGCGATAGCAGTCGTCGGTCGATGCTCAATCTTTAAGAGAAATACAAGTATTTCTATTTACGCAGATCTCTTGCCACAGCGGCTAGCGTCGGGGCATTTTTGCCCACTTTTTTTGCTCTTGAAAAAAGTGGGTCGCACACAGCGCAGTGGTGCGAAACCCAAAATAAAAAAAATCAACAATTGAAAATGCCTCCTATTTACACTTGCTGTTTCACAGCAAATCGTTAAAATCGCGCAATGCTGCACATTAACTGGACAGATGTTTATGAATCCGATCCGCTCCTTTGAGCATTACAAGCCGTCGCTCGGTGAGCGAGTATTCGTCGATCCCACTGCGTTGGTGGTTGGACAGGTAACCATTGGTGATGACAGTTCGATTTGGCCAATGGCGGTTTTGCGCGGAGACGTGCATTCCATCTGCGTCGGTGCGCGGTCCAGCATTCAAGACGGTGCCGTATGTCACGTCACCCATGCCAGCCACTACAATCCTGAGGGGCATGATCTGGTGATTGGCGATGATGTTACGGTTGGCCATAAAGCCATGTTGCACGGTTGTCGAATTCATAACGAAGTATTGATCGGTATGGGCTCGGTGGTGATGGACGATGTGGTGATTCATTCAAATGTGGTTTTAGGGGCTAATTCGGTAGTGCCACCTGGGCGCGAGTTGGAAGGTGGTTTTTTATGGGTCGGATCGCCAGCAAGAAAAATACGTGCATTAACGGAAGAAGAAATTTCCTTTTTCAAATACAGTGCCGATAATTACGTTAAATTAAAGAATCGATACTTAGCTTCTGCTTAATTGCCTCAACAACGCTTCCGGGTTATCGACAATTTCGTCGGTATCCGGTTTCACGCCATGCCAAATTTCGAACGACAGTGCCGCTTGTTCCACTAACATCCCCCAACCTTCGCGAAAGCTGCGAGCCTTTTTGGCACGGCACCAACGCACAAACTTTTCAGCGCGTACACCATAGCTGATGTCGTAAACGTGACTTTTCGACAAATGCGTAACATTTAATTTCTGTAACCATTGCTCTCCATCCTGTGGCAAAGTGTTGATGATCAACTGATAAGGAGCAGGTTTGAACTTAGCGATTTGCAATGTGCCCAGATCATGAAATTCAGCAACCAATTTTTCGGCGTTAGCTTTGGTACGGTTAGTAATTTCCAGTTCGCATCCTAACCGCAACAAAACGGGAATAATGGAGCGTGATGCTCCGCCAGCACCGAGAATCAAAACGCGGTATTGTGCATCAATCATTCGGTTTCTCTGCAAATCGCACAATAAACCACGACCATCGGTGGTTTCACCAAACAGTTGCTTTTGCTGATTTAAAAACAGTGTATTAACTGAGCGCGCTCGATGCGCTTCTTCTGACATCTGCTGTACGATATCAAATGCCTGCTGTTTAAAGGGCAAAGTAACATTTAGGCCAACGCCACCTTGGTCGAAAAACTGTCGAACGGAATGTTCAAACGATTCGGGTGTCGACTCCAATCGATCGTATATCAGATCGATACCGGCTTGTTGGGCAAAATATTGATGAATTTGTGGCGAGTAGCTGTGCTTGACCGGTTGTCCGATCACGGCGCAATATTGCGTCATTATCTAAAGCAATCATGTTAGTAGGAACAGTCGAAGAGTGTAGCAAGAAACCATAGCAAGTGTTACAAACGAAAGTTATTGGGGTTAAAGTCGTTCATCGATATGTTTTGTTACTTTTGGCTCACAAAAATAAGTATAAATTTAAATAAAATGGAGTCCTTAAATAATAAAGAGGATGATGAATCAATGACAATCAACGCAATTAAATCGGCTTTGGTAGTGGGTCTTACCGTAGTCAGTCTTTCCGGTTGTGTCATTTCTGTGCACGATGACGGCGTTAGCTCCGATCCGGGCTGGAAAGTGCGTCAATCGGAAAATCGAGAAGCGATCAGTCGCTTGTCCATGGGTACTTCCATTACTTCAGTAACCGATGAACTCGGTGGTGCTGACGATTCTGAAGGGTTCGATAAAGAAGGTAAGAGCTATGTTGTGCTTTATTATCGAACGCGTCATCGCCGCAGTGATGGGGAAACTTCGATCGATGAAACCACACCGTTAGTCTTTGAAAACGGAAAGTTGATCGGCTGGGGTCATCGAGTGTTGGATAAAGTACGTCCGTAAACGTTAAAGGAGTGACTATAGAATATATCTCACAACACAGAAGGTAGATCGCTGCTAGCGCAAGTTTTCCACTTCGATACAATAATCAGCAAATGGACTTAACCATTCAGGGACGAATGAACCTATCACATATCTACTCTCGCGCCGGTGTCGGCATTGAAGCACCTTTGGTAACCATCGAAACGCATCTTTCTAATGGATTGCCCGCATTATCTATTGTTGGTTTGCCAGAGGCTGCCGTAAGAGAAAGTAAAGATCGGGTACGCAGCGCATTAATGAACGCTAATTTAGAGTTCCCCGCGCGTCGGATTACTATCAATTTGGCACCGGCTGACTTACCAAAAGACGGCTGTCGGTTTGATCTCCCCATTGCATTAGGCATTCTTTCCGCCAGTGCGCAAATTCCACAAGATACGTTAAATCAATACGAGTTTATTGGGGAATTGGCGCTTTCCGGTGAACTTCGACCGATTCATGGCGTATTGCCGGTCGCGTTGGAAGCAAAACGAGCTGGGCGTACTTTGGTGTTGCCAAAGGCTAATGCAGAAGAAGCGGCTCTGGCGGGTGGGGAGCAATTGATTGCTGAACATTTACTCGAAGTGGTTGCGCATTTAGTTGGGCAAGAGCGGCTTGGCTTCAATGAATCTTCAACATCCCATTATCGTGCTATTCCAGCTCCGGACTTACAAGACGTGAAAGGCCAGTATGTTGCTAAACGTGCCTTAGAGATTGCAGCTGGGGGTAAACATAATTTATTGTTTATTGGTCCACCTGGAACAGGCAAAACCATGCTTGCCAGTCGCCTGTCGGGTATTTTACCGGAACTGACCGATGACGAAGCCGTTGACTGTGCAGCTATTGCGTCAATCAGTGGAAAGTCGGTCAATCCGGGTAATTGGAAGTTGCGTCCTTTTCGAGTGCCTCATCATACTGCTTCTGCGGTTGCACTGATCGGTGGTGGCAGTAATCCGCGACCAGGCGAAGTGTCATTAGCGCATCATGGCGTATTGTTTTTGGACGAGTTACCCGAGTTCGATCGTAAAGTACTTGAGGTGCTGCGCGAACCATTAGAGTCGGGTACGGTGACGATTTCACGAGCCGCTCGTCAGGCGGAGTACCCGGCACGTTTCCAGTTAATTGCGGCAATGAACCCTTGTCCTTGTGGGCATTTCGGTAACAGTCGAGGGCAATGTCGATGTACACCGGATCAAATTCGTCGTTACTTGTTAAAACTTTCCGGGCCGTTTCTCGATCGAATTGATCTGCACGTGGAAGTACCACTCATGACCAAACATGAGTTTATCGCCGAAGTGGACGACTCAATCGAAACCACGTTTGATGTTCGGGCGCGTGTTGAGCGTGCTCATGAGCGTCAACGTGAACGCCAAGGTAAGTTAAACGGTGAGCTGCAAGCTGCTGAATTAGAAAAGAATTTCACAATTGAAAAAGACGCCAAGCAATTTGTCTTGAACGTCATGGAAAAGCTCGGGCTGTCGGCACGTGCTTACCATCGCATTTTAAGAGTCTCGCGTACAGTCGCCGATCTGGATAGTGCCGATATGATCAATCATGGGCATATTTCAGAAGCCATTGGTTATCGGAAAATAGAGCGCATGATGCAACAAATTTGAAACGGGTTAAAAATGGATAAAAATTCCACTGTGATACTGGAAATCTCAATAGGAGGTATTACAATTAGTAAACCCCTTGGGTATTAAGATGTGAGATCTCATCGCTTGTAATAGTCGTTGTGATATGGTCGGAGCACCAGGCAGTTATCACAGGGGTTTACGGAAACCAATAAGGAGCGTCGTATGAAGGACGAGACTATGAATCAGCCTTTTCCAGGGCAAGCTGGCATTTATCGATTAACGGTCGCATCCTGGCTACCGAAAATTGAAGTGCAAGTGTTTCGAGAATCGCATCGTGAGCAGGAAAGTTGGCGTTGTCGATTCGCTGGAATCATAATAAATCCGGACAGGCTGCTATCCAAGAATCTGTGGGAAGGGCCCCTCAATTCTTAAGATATTAATACCGGAGACAGGCGTTTGCTGCTGTCTCCGGTTATTCTCCTCAATCCCCTTCGTTTTATGTCATTGGCAAAAGTCCTAGGCTGATTTAAAATTCGTCTACCAAAGGATATATAATTTCATTTTTTCAGCGATCTTCCGATCCTGCCCTGTAACCTGACACGAGTACGTACCTGTGGCGCACCAGCTAAACGATCGTCAACAACAAGCGGTTTATACGGTCGATTCTCCATTACTGGTATTAGCGGGTGCTGGAAGTGGCAAAACCAGCGTTATAACCAGTAAAATCGTCCACTTAATTGCTAATTGTGGCTATCGAGCCTCGCAAATTGCAGCCGTAACGTTTACTAACAAAGCTGCACGTGAAATGAAAGAGCGTGTCAGCAAGTTATTGGGTGGACAAAACAGTCGCGGGTTAACCGTTTCAACCTTCCACAATTTGGGCTTGAATATCATTCGGAAAGAGCATCAAGCGCTGGGTTTTAAAAGTAATTTCACGATTTTTGATGATCAGGATACGCTCTCATTATTGCGTGAGTTGTGCCATAAAAATGCGGATGCCGATAAAACCGAACTGCAAGCATTCCAACATAAAATTTCTAACTGGAAGAATGACCTAAAATCACCGCAAGAGGTGATCGCTACTGCAAACGATCAAGATGAACTGGCGGCTGCAAAAATTTATGAAGCTTACGATCGCAGTATGCGCGCTTACAACGCGGTTGACTTTGACGATTTGATCCGCTATCCAGTGGAACTGTATCGCGACCATCCGGATATTTTGCAAAAATGGCAAAATAAAATTCGCTATTTGCTGGTCGATGAATATCAGGACACCAATACTTGCCAGTATGAGTTAGTGAAACAACTTTGCGGTCGATTCGGTTTATTCACCGTAGTCGGTGACGACGATCAATCCATTTATTCTTGGCGAGGTGCACAACCGGAAAATTTGGCGTTGTTAAAAGAAGATTATCCGAACCTAAAAATCGTTAAGTTGGAACAGAACTATCGTTCTTACGGTCGCATTTTAAAAGCAGCCAACGAAGTGATTGCCAACAATCCTCATGTATTTGAAAAGTCACTGTGGTCGGATAAAATATTTGGTGATCCAATTAAAGTTTTGGCAACGGATGATGATCTTAATGAAGCCGAACGTGTTGCCAATGAGCTGCTTGCACACAAAATTAAAAATGCAACACAGTATTCCGATTACGCCATTTTGTATCGTGGTAATCATCAGGCCCGGTTTATTGAAAAAGCGTTGATTGAAAAACAAATTCCTTACAAAGTCAGTGGTAGCACTTCCTTTTTTTCTCGCACCGAAATTAAAGACATCATGGCTTATTTACGTTTGATCGTAAATCAGGACGATGACAATGCGTTTTTACGCATTGTCAATGTACCACGACGCGAAATTGGGCCAACAACCCTGGAAAAGCTAGGGCTTTACGCACAGAAGCGCCACATCAGCTTATTTGATGCATGTTTTGAAATGGGTCTAGCTGAAGAGCTGCATACCAAAGGATTAACCGCTGTACAGCGCTTTGCAAAATTAATTGCCACTACGGCGGACAATGCGCAACGCGGCGATACCATGGGAGTGTTTAGTGAGTTGCTCGCTTATATTGGTTACCATGGCTTTTTGTACGATAACTCCAGCAGCCCAAAAGCAGCTGAATACCGTTGGAGCAATGTGCAACAGTTGCTCGAATGGGTCGAAAGAGAATTGGATAACTTTGCTGGAGAGGATAATCCATTAGCACGAGCCATTAACAAACTAATTTTACGTGAAATGCTCGATCGTAACGAAGAGGATGCGGAAACCAATGAAGTGCAACTCATGACTTTGCACGCTTCGAAAGGGTTGGAGTTTCATCACGTTTATTTGGTCGGGATGGAAGAAGAGTTGCTTCCACATCGTTCCAGTATCGATGACGACAATATTGAAGAGGAAAGGCGCCTAGCCTATGTTGGCATTACGCGCGCACAAAAAACATTAACGCTGTCTTACGCTCGACAGAGAAAGCGTTATGGTGAGCTGGTCGATACCGAGCCCAGTCGATTCCTGTTTGAAATGCCACAAGATGATATGATTTGGGAAGAACAGCAAATGCCGATGTCGGAAGACGAGCGCCAAGAAAAAGGTCGAAAAAATATGGCGCAGTTGCGAGCGCTTTTGTCTGAATCCTGAAGTGCTTAGTGACGACATTAAACTTGATTTAAGGAATATCGAATGGTCCCAGGATACAGCATCAGTGATCAATTATCCGCAATGGATATTCATGCGATACATCAGTATATTGTGCGATCTTACTGGGCTGCGAACATCCCGAAAAAAACGTTGCAGCGCGGCTTGGAAAACTCTGTGTGTTTTGGTGTCTTTACTGACTCAAAGGAACAAGTGGGGTTTGCACGGATGATCACCGATAAAGCGACTTTTGCTTATTTGGCCGATGTGTATATTTTAGAAGAGCATCGAGGTAAAGGACTCAGTAAATGGTTAATGCATGAAATTATGGCGCACCCGGAATTGCAAGGATTACGTCGCATTATGTTGTGTACGCGTGATGCACATGGCCTTTATGAGGCGTTTGGTTTTCATGCACCGGATTTTCCGGAAACGGTAATGGAAATACGAAACTCAGATGTTTACAAAAAATATGAACGTTCATAGCATATTATCTTAATATTGGTAATCCACATCTTAATCAAGCACCGAATTGGCTCAGGTTCAGAATCGGTGCTTTAACGAATTGAAGTGTTATCTATATATCAAACTGTTTTACGACAGATAAAATGAGTGCTTCGCTTTCGGTGGGGTTACCATCTCGATTCATTTGGTCGGAAAGCTCTTTAGAGCTCACGATCATTGAAAATGTAAAGTCGAACCCTTCTAAGTGAGTACCGTAGCCCAACTCTATGTAGTCGCCGTTAAATTCATCACCAAAACGGCCGTATTTGCCGTAAAGTCCGTTGTGACTGAGCGTAAGTGAAACAAAATCATAATCGTCGTTAACGTGAGTACCACCGTCCCACTCTCCTTTCGCGTAGTCTATGCTGATAAAGCGGTACGCGATGCCTGCATTGAGTTCTTTGTAAGTATCGTCGAATTCACCGGTGTAGTAATAATTTGTAAATCCCACACTGGCGGAAATTGTATCGCTAAATTGATAGGAATAACGGCCGTAGAGATCGTACTCGAGTCCGTCACCAACTTCGGCACTCCAAATACCACCACTGAATTCTTCTGCACCAATATCGATGCCAGCGTTAGCCGACGACTCTTTTTGGAGCACACCTCGATAATAATACTCGGAGGCATAACCGATATTGGTCGAGAGCTCTATTGCCTGCAACGTGTTAACAAATAAGAACGAAAAAAAGATCAGTTTATTGATTTGGTTTCGTATTGTTTTCATTAGGAATTCCTCAAGTGTTTAATACCTGAAAACCTAGAATCATAAACTGTGCCATAAGTAATTAACGCTTTAATTACACGAGTTTTATACGTAAATGGATTTTAGAGTTGGAGTGTTTGCTTTAAAATGGTGCGAGAAAAACTTAATAGCATGTCATTTGCACTGAATTCATTCCGTCACCTTTTTTCTAAAAAGGCTTATGTTGTTTGAGGCATGGTAGCCATTCAATGAATTGTTTTAGTCGCGGTTGTTCACGCGGTTAGATGTATTAATTGCTGGGTTGATTATTACAATGAGGGATTTTATTTACTAACCGAGATTGCATATCCTTTAAGACGCTTTCATGAAAACGGTGAGGATTACTTGCCAGTAAATCACGTTTGTATTGCTCAATACCCACCAATTCCATGTTCACTTTAATGGATTGAAACAGTCTTGGAATTTTTTCTCCAGGAATTTGAACGTGATGCAACCCTCCGCTGTAAACGAATAAAATATTTCCAGAGTCCATCCGCTCCAATACTTCGGCTACGCCACCACGAACGGTCATGGGTTTGCCAAATTTATCGAGTCCATCGGCACGCTTCATACGACCTTCCGGTAAAATAATGACCATAGAATCGTGTTTAATTTGATCGAGAAAAAAGCGCCAGGAGTCATCGCGTTTGCGTGAGATAGGGATCAAACCAGGTAATAACGTCCGCAGTAATCGGCCAACAATAGGACGACTGGTTGTTATATCGGCTCCGGGCGCTATAAAGTGACGAGCAAATTGTTTTAAAAGCCAAAAAGGCGCCAGTCGAACAAAAACAGGTTCGTACAAACTGGTATGATTTAATAAAACCAGTAAACGAATGTCGGAAGGCTTGGATAAATTGTGTTGGCTTAGCCAACGAACATCGAAACGAAAAAATATCGACGACAAACCTTTAATCACAAGTAACAGTAATAGACTGAAATAATACGACACAGTAGTATTTTTAATTCAAATTAAAACTTTCTTAATTGCCAGGGAGTATCCGTATTGTGTGTTTGTCTTTTGACGGCTACGGATTGATTTTTACCTGAAAGAATTTTAATTTGGTACAGTGTTTCGTTAGCGAGAGTTGCGGTCGAATGACGATGCCAGGTTTTATGATACAGCTTTTTAATGGCTGCGTTGGTATCGGGCGAACGTTCTGCCAGTTGATGCGCTAACGCTAGTGCGCGCTTTTTTGGGTCTTCGTCCGTTTCACTGACAAGCCCTAACTTGAGTGCTTCATCTCCATTCATTATTTCAGCCGTCATTGCCAAACGCATGGCGTGATCCACCGGGAGTATTTCCGTTAAGGCTAAGGTACCGCCCATATCAGGAATGAGCCCCCATTGGCTTTCCATAATGGAAATGGAGCTGTCCGGACTGGCTATGCGAAAGTCGCTTCCTAACGCGATTTGCATTCCCCCACCCCAGCATCGGCCATGAATGGCCGTAATGACAGGAACGGGCAACTGACGCCACCCCGCGGCGACTTTTTGCGCCAAGTTCATGGCCCCGGGTCGCCATTTCCACAACAATCGTATCGCATTCATTTTGTGGCTCATCACCGATTTAACATCTAAACCGCTGCAGAAATCGCTGCCTTTTCCTTCCAATATAATGGCGCGTAACTGCCGATCTTTTTTTAATTGTTGCTGAGCCTTGTTCAGTGCCAGAAACATTTCCATATCGAGCGCATTCAGTTTATCGGGACGATTAAGAATGACGCGTACGATACCATTTGATGGTTCTATCAAGACTCGAGACATATTTATCGCTTTACATTAAAAAGGAGCGAGCCAGTTTAATCGCTTTCATGTAAAAAATCATACTTAGTATTCTCGATGAAAAAACAAAGGGGCACGTTTTTTGGGGTGATTGCCGATACGATCCATAGTATCGGCTTGATATAAGCGGCCATTTAACATCACCTTATCCACCTGATCTGTGCGTTGAATGTCAAGTAACGGGTTTTCATTTAAGATGACTAAGTCGGCCAGTTTGCCGACTTCGATAGAGCCTAAGTCTTGATCCAATCCAAGATAACGAGCGCTGTCGAGTGTTGCAGCACGCAGTGCTTGATGCGGGCTCATACCACCCTGCACAAACATCCACATTTCCCAATGACTGCCTAAACCTTCTCGCTGGCCATGCGCGCCAAGGTTGATTCCTACTCCTAAATTCTGCAGTTTGGCAGCAACTCGTGCAGCGCGAAAATGATTGTAGTCTTCTTCCGGTGCCATGGTTCGTCGAATGGCTCTTGGCCAAAGCACAAACTTGGGTACAAAACGGCGTAACAACGGGTGTTTCCAAACTTCATAGTGTTGATACCAATAGTTTTCACCCCACAGGCCACCGTAGGCCACTGTTAACGTTGGTGTGTACCCGACTCGCGTTTGTGACCAAAGTTGTTCAATGTCGGCGTAGATTTCAGCGGTTGGGATCGCGTGTTCGATACCAGTATGGCCATCGACGATCATCGTCAAATTATGTTGCAGCAATGAGCCCCCTTCTGGCACGACCATCATGCCGGTTTGGCGCGCCGCGTCTAAAATCATTTGTCGTTGATCGCGTCGTGGCTGGTTGTAACTTTTTACCGAAATTGCTCCCACTGACTTCATGCGTTTTAAATGGGCAAACGCATCTTCACGCTTTTCAACTTCAGCGGTAAAGGCGGTTTCTGCTCCGTAAAGTATGGTTCCGGTACTGAATATTCTAGGCGCTAAGATTTTTCCGGCTTTCGCTAATTCACTGGCCGCAAAAATAGTTGAAGTGTCATTGGAGGGATCGTGCAGTGTCGTAACGCCGAACGCCAAGTTAGCGAGGTTTACCCAGTTTTGTTGTGGAATGATCTCATGAACGCCCTGAAGACCATGCCAGTGAACATCGATGAGTCCTGGAATAATGGTTTTGCCCGCCAGATTAATGGTGTTGACACCTTTTGGAGGGGTTAAGGTGCCTGGCTCACCTATTGCGGTAATACGGTTTCCCTCGATGAGCATATCCGCATGTTCCAGAACTTGAGCGCCAACCATGGTTATCACGCGCGCGTTTTGTAGCAGATAACTGCCCCTTGGTTGGTCATGATCTCCAGAAAATCCCAGCTCGCTATCGTTTGGAGTGGGCGTGCTCTCAGCGCTCAACTCGGCTATGGACTGTGAAAAAAGTTGATCGCCCTGCGACCAGTAAAGTGTTTGACTGTCACCCGACCAACTTAAGTTTTCACCGCTGAAAGGACTGACTTTGTAGACAGGCAATTGCTTACTTTTATGATCAGCCGCGTAGCCCATGCTGGTTTCCACAAAAGGAGCGATAAACACTTGAAAGCGCTCAACATAAGCAATCCATTTGCCATCGGGTGAAACCCGGTATTCGGAAGCCCAAGGCGTGTGCAGTCGCTCTTGAACATCGTTGCCATTAAGGTTCATGTCGACCAGCGTATGGAGCGTTTTATCGCCTTCCCGCCGAGTGCGATTGATAAAAAGGCGATCATTGCGGTTTGCAAAATGAGGCTGATGACCGTCTTTACTGACGAAATCCGCAGAACCGCCGTTGGCGTCGATATGATAAAGGCCGGTATCGCCCGAGTAGTGTGAACTGGTTAGGTAGCCACCGGCTACTTTTCGGAAAACGACGGATTTCCCGTCGGGTGAAAACTGCGGTTCAATGTAAAGCCCTGGCTGCTGCGTCAGTACTTTACTGCTGCCACCGTTGGCGCGTACTTTTTTAACCTGCCCGAGCTTTTGATCATTCCAACTGGTGAATACCACCCATTCTCCATCGCGAGAAAACGCGGGATAAAACTCAAAATCCTCGTGTTGTTGAGTTAAGCGCTCGGGTTTGCCGTTTGGTAAAGTACGCCGGTAAAGGTGACCTAACGCCTGAAACACCACACTGTCCTCTTTCGGGGATATCGTCACCCATCGCAGCATTTTTACCGCGAATTTGTCTTCGGCCACTTTTGTCGGAAATCTAAGCGCTTCACGAATTTCTCGTTGATCCCGAACATGAAACGGTATTTCGGTAACCGCTAATGTGGTGGTATTGAGGCGTTTAATTTTGCCACCAGCCCAAAAAATGAGATCGCGACTGTCAGGAGTCCAGGCAAAGTTAGGGTACACACCATGAATGGCCCAGGTTTCTTGCATGTCACGATCAAGTTGTTGATAAACAGGCGCTAGCGCGCCAGAGTCGAGATCTTTGATAAACAGGCTCGATTGATTTCGAATGCGACGGACAAAGGCTAACTTATTGCCATCCGGAGACGGTGTCGGACGAACGGCACCGCCAGGGCCACTGACTTCGGTATTGATGACACCGTCTTTAAGACGAATGCTGAATATTTCGTAAATCTGTTCATTTGAGTTTTTACTGTATTCAAAGATTTTGCCCGACGTAGAATCGCGACTGAAATAGACTTTATTACCGTCTGCTGAGTAAACCGGCTCACCCAAATCTTTTTGATCATTTGGCCGCTTATTAAGCTGAACGCCTTGCCCGCCATCGCGGTGATAGAGCCAGATCTCACCAGCACCAAGCGAGCGGCTGGAAGTAAAATGTTTACGTGCCACCACAAACCGACCATCGGGTGACCAGGATGGGTTATTCAACAATCGAAAGGATTCATCCGTTATAGCGCGGGCTTCGCTGCCATCGGTGCGAATACGCCAGATATTATCGCCGCCGTTGGCATCGGAAGTGTAGGCGATCCATTGGCCATCGGGACTAAATCTCGGTTGCATGTCCCACGCCATACCGTTGGTGAGCTTTTTGGCTTCACCGCCCTGTATCGCTAACAAATACAGATCGCCCAACAGATCAAACACCAGTTGTTTGCCATCGGGGCTCACATCGACATTCATCCAAGTGCCTTCGCGTACATCGATTTCGATGGTTTTGGCTGGCCCTGGTGGTTGATTAACATTCCAATCCGCTGACCAACTCAATAACGAGATAACCAGTAACCCGATACTTGACGATAGGTGGTGATAGATCGTCTTGAATCGACAGTTTTTGCGGTGCATTGTAATCTCCTAGACTAAATTTCTTGTTGGCAGGTGATGATTTGCGGGTAAAGATCGGCCAAAAGCACTATTTAAGTCTTGTTATTCCGGTTCAGTTGAACAAAAATTAGCTGATTTTTCAGCGATTTGCTGAGAATTTTTAAGAAATATATTAAACTGTGATCAATATCTTAAAAGAGAATCGCTCTAAGTGGATTGGCTAAAAAGAATAACGAGCAAAAATAATAAGCGCATAGGCCTTCAACTTGAAGGCAGTTTGCTCAGTTATTGTTTACTTCAGCCAGCTGCAGAAAAACCTCAATTGGTCGCCATTGATCAGCTTTCAACCGACGAAGTCTCTCCCGAAACTCTACTTAGCTCATTGGTACAGAAGTTGGGGGCAAAAAATGCCGATGCCTACTGGATTTTGCCTTCGGAGCATTATCGCTTGTTAACCATAGAGCGGCCTGCTGTACCGGATACCGAACTCAGTGAGGCCATTCGTTGGCAGATTAAGGACCAAATCGACTTTGCTATTGATCAGGCCGTCATCGAACATTTTCATTATCCCGAAGGTTTACCAGGCGCAAATCGAATTTACGTGGTCGTTGCCCATCGCAAAGCGATTGAAGAAATCATAGCGATAAGTGAAAAGGCCGATCTCAACTTGCAAGCCATCGATATTGCCGAGTTAGCGTTAGGTAATGTGATCAACCCGTTGTTGCAAAGTGGACAAAACATTGCTTTTTTGGCTGAAAACCCTCGTGGATTGTCGGTCAATTGCTTTTTTGGTAACGAATTCGCTTTTACACGTGGTTTACCCGATGTTTATTTGCCCAGACCAAGTGAAAGTGAAGAAACACTAGAGCTTGATGTGGACATTGGCCAAGATCAAGGCAGCGATCGATTGCTGCTTGAAATTCAACGAACGCTCGACTACTACGAAAGTCAAATATCACGACAAGCAATCACCCGCATTATCATTCCTGACTTGGGAGATAAAACCGACGCGTTAAATGAACTGCTGCATTCAAATCTTGGAATAGCAGTGGATACGTTGCAAATGGAAAGTTTTTGCCAGTGGCCCGAAACCATGACCGAAGAGCACATATCACGGCGCCTCTCGGTGTGTGGTGGCCTGTTTCGGCAAGTAGGAGTGACTCATGCAGCAAATTAATCTTTATTTGCCCGAGTTTCGGCCGAAAAAAGAAGTTTTAAGTTTTAACCAGTTGTTAATGGCGTTGGCTGCATTGGTGTTTATATATACGGCTCTCGGACTCTGGATCAACAACAGTACTTTAATATTGAATGATCAACTGGAACAACGTCGCGCCATGTTAGAACCGTTGCAAATACAAAAGCAGGAGTTGGAAAAAATGGTGGCCAATCGCCCAGACAGCGGGCAATTGGATCTGGAGTTGGCTGCGGTTGAGTACGATATTCAAAATAAAATCATTGCGCTGAATACTTTAAAGAACAGCGATATCGCCGCTAGCAAAGGGTTTAGTGATTTGCTGCGTGATTTGGCAAAAATAAAAAGCCGTCGTTTGTGGTTTACGAAAATTGAGTTGAACCAGGATGTTTTGGTTTTAAAAGGGCAAACGTTAAATCCAGAAAAAATTACCGAGTGGATTGAGCAAGCAACGCAACAACAAACCCTGAGTCGACAATTTTCTGCAATAAGTATCCAACAGAACGAGCAGGACAAACGGGTTTACGATTTTGCACTTAATGGTGGAGTCATGGTACGACATGAGCGATAACAATCCATTGCAAAAGGTTAAGGAAAAATATTCAGGATTAGAGTCGCGTCATCGACTCATGATACTCGGCTTATTAGCGGTTGTTATTTTGCTGTTTTTTGATCTTTTTTGGTACCAGCCGCAAGATGAAAAGCAAAAACGATTAAAGCGTGATTTAACCAACATCGAAAAGCAACACCAGGATTTAGCTAAAGCGGTGCAACAACGTCAGCAAGAGTTAATGGGGACCGCACACACCGAGAAACGTAAAAAAATCGAAAGTTTAAAAATGCAAGAGCAACAAATCGATGCGGCACTTTCGGAATATGCGCAATTGGTATCGCCCCGTCAAATGCCGGGTTTATTGAAAGACTTTTTTGATAACAGTAAATCATTAAAGCTGGTAGGACTATCTAAGCACGAAGTAAAACCAGCGTTTAAAAATGTAAAGGCCGAACGCCCCGTTCAGGACAGCTCATCGATGGCGAGTCAACGTATCGAGTTTTATCGCCATGAATTTACCGTCAGTTTGAGAGGCCGGTACTTTGAGTTGGAAAAAAGTTTGAAAGCGTTGGAGGCAATGAACATTAAAATTTATTGGGACAGTCTGCATTACGAAGTGAAAGACTATCCCGTCGCTAACATTAAATTAACCGTTTACACCTTTAGTTATGATAAAAACTGGATTGGCGCATAGTTTGATTTTGATTGTTCTGTTTGCCTTTGGTGCTATGGCTGCCGAACAAACGCCTTTATCGGATCCAACGCGACCCTTAATCGATGTGGGTGCAGTGGGTAAACCGGTTGACACTGCTAAAACCATTGCGGTACGTAAAAAAATCAATCAGTTGAAAGCCATTATTATTCAGAACAAAAGTAAAAAAGCCATAATCGACGAGAAAACGGTTGCTGTTGGCGAATCAATTAATGGGTTCATCGTACATAAAATTAATGATAAAAAAGTCGTTTTGCGCAGAGGTTCAGAGTATAAAACATTAACTTTGATACCAACGGTAAAAGCGGAAAACAAGCAGGGTTAAATATGAGAATGCATAAGTGGCTATATACAGTTCTTACAGCGATGTATTTATCATCCTGTGCGACTTTCGTTGATGATTCAACACCTCATCAAAGCAGAGTTGATACGTTGGCACAAAAAACGTTTAATGACGAGCAACATGAAACCGTATCGGTGCCCGATAGCAACGCCAACGCAATACTTGAAAGCTTATTACCGGAAGTTTCACTGGGAAAAAGCAGCGAACGCACGTCACCTAGGTTTGATGTAAAAGCCGATGGTTTGCCCTTAAACCAGTTTTTAATGGGGTTGGTGGACGATACCCATATGAACATCATGGTGGATCCGGACTTAACGCAAAAAGTGACCTTGCAACTCAATAATGTGACTGTGGAAGATGTACTGGCAATGTTGGAACAAACACACGATATTGATGTTCGTCGTCAGGGTAACATTTATTATATTGGCGGCTCTAAGGTACAAACGGCGGTTTATCCACTCGATTATTTAAACCTAAACCGGAAAGGAAAATCACAAACACAGGTCAGTTCCGGACAAATCTATGCATCAGGTCAAGGCGGCGGTCAAGGTCGTAGTGGTGGCTCGGGTAGTTCATCCGGGAAAGGCGGTGGCCAAAGTGTGAATACCATTAATTCCTCGAAAATAGAAACCGAGTCGGAAACTAATTTATGGCAGGAAGTACAAACCGCTTTAGAGGCAATCGCAGCGCAAGATGAAAACAGTTTTGTTATGGTAAGCCCGCAGACTGGTATTGTTCTTGTTAAAGCACGACCGATGGTGCAACGGCAAGTAGCGGAATACTTAGGCGTCGCGCAAGCGAACCTGGGTCGTCAAGTGATACTGGAAGCAAAAATTCTCGAAGTCCGACTTAATGATGATTTTCAGGCCGGTGTAGACTGGTCGAAAGTTCATGTTAACGGTGCCGGAAATCTCATTGCGCTGGGTCAATTAGGGCAAGTACTGGATGTGCCGGCAGAAGCCAATCCGATCAACGGCGTATTCAATTTACTGTATCAGTCCGATCCGGATGATGCGGATCCTTTTAGTGCTACCATTCAATTGCTTGAGCAACAAGGCAACGTGCAAGTGTTATCGAGCCCACGAATTTCTACCATTAATAATCAAAAAGCCGTGATTAAAGTGGGCACCGATGAATTTTATGTAACCGATGTCAGTACAACAACAACTTCTGGGATCAGTTCTACTACCACACCGGATGTCACATTGACGCCTTTCTTTTCCGGTATCGCGTTGGATGTCATGCCTCAAGTCAGTGCCAATGGTGAAATCATATTGCATGTGCATCCTTCAGTCAGTGAAGTAGTGGATCAAACCAAACGCATTCAAATTGGTGATCAAGATCTGTCGTTGCCTTTGGCTTTAAGCAGTATTCGCGAGTCGGATTCCATTGTGAAGTTAAAAAGCGGTCAGGTGGTGGTTGTCGGTGGTTTGATGCAAAATCAGGTCGTAAAAAGTGAATCCGGTTTTCCCATTATCAGTAGCATTCCTGTGCTTGGTAATTTGTTCAAACAGCAACGAGATAAAGTTGTGAAAAGTGAACTGGTGTTGTTATTAAAAGCGTCAGTGATTGAAAATTACGATTGGAAAATGCATTTACAGGAATCACAAAACCGATTTAAGTCTTTTAGTCAATAATCAGGAAGGCGCTATGTATCTGTATCACTATGGTTTCCGAAAGTTGCCTTTTTCGTTAACACCCGATACGGATTTATTTTGCGCATTACCCAGTCATAAAGCCGCATTAAACACATTAAAATTTGCTCTTTCAAGCGGAGAGGCCTTTTGTAAGATAACCGGAGAAGTCGGCTCCGGTAAAACCATGCTGTGTCGATTGTTAATGAATAAAATTGGTCAACAACGTCAAATCGCCTATATCCCTAACCCCGTACTCTCCCCTCGCGAACTAAAGCTTTCTTTAGCCCATGAATTAAATATGCGAATTCAGCAAAACGTAGGCGAAGAACAGTTAGTTCCAAGAATACAAAAAAAGTTAATTGAAGTGTGTAAAAAGAAAGGCCCGGTGATTTTAATTATTGACGAAGCGCAAACTATGCCGGATGAAACATTAGAAGCCTTGCGGCTATTTACCAATCTCGAAACAGAAACGCATAAATTGCTGCAAATTGTGCTTTTCGCACAACCGGAATTAGACGAAAAGTTAGCTCAACCGCATTTGCGCCAATTACGGCAACGTATTGTTTTCAGTCATCGATTAAAACCATTAACGAAAACTGAAACTCAACATTATATCTTGCACAGAATGCAGCGTGTCTCAAACGTTTCATCAATTGTTTTTACTAAACCGGCATTGAGCGCTTTATTTCATGCCAGTGGTGGCATTCCTCGATTGATCAATGTTTTAGCGCACAAGGCATTAATGCTGGGTTTTGGGCAAGGCTCGAATCGGATCGGTTTTTCACACATTTGGCGCGCAATAATTGATACGGAAGACACTCGAAAGTTTTCTTTAAGAGTTCGGCAGGCGCTGTGGCTAAGTGGGTTAGGCATTTTCAGTAGCAGCGCATTCGCGTTATGGGTATTGCCATGAGTGTCGTCAATCAAATGCTGAAAGACTTGGAGCAACAAAACGCCAATGCACAATTGCAGTTTGATGCGGATATTCAGCAGCTAAATATTAAAGAAAAGCGCTTTAGCGTCTGGCTTTTGTTATTGATCGTAAGTTTTATTGCCATCGCTTTATTATGGCTCAATACGTCGGAGTCATTTTTAATTGCCGATCAGGTTGATGTCGCAAAAACGAGCGTTGAGCAACCAGTAGACATGGTTAAAGCTTCGAAAGCTGTTGTTGAACTGTCGCAACAAGAAACGATAATCACTGTTGAAAAAAAACCGATGTTAGAAGAAGGTTTCGTCGATCTATCGCCAAAAGTTGAACAGGTTGCGCATAAATTAGAGGCGATCCCTAATGATACAAAAGTGAGCACAATAGATAATACTAAAGAACTTGAAAAGCCAGCGGTTACTGAGAAAGCTATCCCAACAACGGCGACTGTGAGTCTTAAAGTTGTCAATAAATCAACCGATGATAAAGCGTTAAAAGCGATAAAACAAAGCCCTATTGTTAAACACGTTTCGGCCGCACAAAGTAAACAGGAACAACTCGACTCCGCCAAACAAAATATTGAACAAAAAAACTATGCTTTGGCTCAAACGCAATTACAAAGTTTAATAACAGAGTTTTCCGATTTTCATGCGGCTAGAGAATTATTGGCTTTTGTTTATTTGCAAACCGGTAATGATCAATATTTGGTTGAACTACTGGAAAAAGCGGTGACTGACTTTCCTGGGTATGTGAACTATCGAGTGCTGCTCGCACGGTATTATGCGGATATTAAAGATTGGCAATCCGTAATTAATATTATTAATGCGCAAACGGGTTTTTCAGGTAATGAAAGCTTGCAGTTGATGCACGCGTTAGCCCTGCAGCAAGTTAATCAGCATAAACAAGCTATCGAAGTTTACATCCCACTGTTGCGTGATAATCCTCAGCGAGGCGATTGGTGGATTGGTATGGCGGTCTCTTTGGAATCGTTAAAGCGTTATCGCGATGCGTATCAAGCGCTTTTGAGGGCACAGCGTGATCCTCGCCTTTCTCTACAACAAAATCAGTACATCAAGGCTAAAACTCAAGAGCTGAAAGGTCATTTTTAATGTTAAGAAAAAAAATTCGACTGGGTGATTTGCTTGTTGAAGGAAAGGTAATTTCCGAACAACAATTGATGGATGCGCTCAAACAACAAAAATCGACTGGACAAAAACTGGGAGCGACGCTGGTCAACTTAGGTTACGTTGGTGAAGAACAGTTACTCCGATTTTTGGCGCAACAGCTAGAGATTGACTACATCGACTTACCTAACTTTAAAATTAATGAAGCAGCAGTTACCTCACTGAATGAAATACAGGCACGTCGATTTCGTACTCTGGTCATTGATGAAAAGGCCGACGGATTTTTAATCGCAATGGCCGATCCAACCGATTTGAATCGCTACGATCAAATTCAAAATATTTTACAAAAACCGGTGAAAGTGAGCGTCGCCAAAGAAGCGGATATTATTCGCAATATCGATTTGTTTTATCGTAAAACCAGCGAGATCAGCTCACTTGCAGAAGAGCTACAAGACGAGCTGGGCACCGAAGAGTTTGAATTACCTACTTTAGCAGAAACCACCGATACGGATGAAGCGCCGGTTGCAAAATTATTACAAAGTGTGTTTGAAGAAGCGGTGCAGTTGGCAGCATCCGATATTCACATAGAACCGGATCAAGACGTATTAAGGATCCGGCTGCGTGTCGACGGCGTACTGCAAGAACAAGTGATGAAAGAAAAACGGATTGCACCAGCCTTGGTATTGCGATTGAAGTTGATGTGTGGACTCGACATTTCGGAAAAACGCAAACCACAAGATGGTCGCTTCAATATCAAAGTTCGAGGCCACAACGTTGATGTGCGTTTGTCTACCATGCCTGTGCAACACGGTGAGTCGGTTGTGATGCGTTTGCTTGATCAAACCAGTGGCATATTGCGACTTGATGAAGTGGGTATGGATGGTGAGGTTCTTAAACAGTTTCGTCAATTATTACGATCTCAGCATGGTATGATTTTGGTTACTGGCCCTACTGGCTCCGGTAAAACCACAACGCTTTATTCAGCGCTTACCGAACTTAATTCCCCAGAGAAGAAAATCATCACCATAGAAGATCCGGTTGAATATTACTTGGCACGTGTGAATCAAGTACAAGTGAATACGAAAATCGGTTTGGATTTTTCGCGCGTGTTGCGAGCTGTATTGCGTCAAGATCCCGATATTGTATTGGTAGGAGAAATGCGCGATCAGGAAACGGCCGAAATCGGTTTGCGCGCTGCAATGACCGGTCACTTAGTATTATCAACGTTACATACTAACGATTCCATTTCTTCCGCATTACGACTTGCCGATATGGGTGCTGAGCCTTACTTGGTGGCCAGTGCTTTACGTGGCATTATCGCTCAACGATTGGTTAAGCGCGTGTGTAGCTATTGCAGTAAAGATCATGTTATTGAAGCGCAAGAGCGTAATTGGTTGCAAGAGCGAGTAAAGATTGACTTAACGCAAGTCACCTTCAAGCAAGGGGAAGGTTGCACGCAATGTAATAACACCGGTTATCGCGGCCGAATCGCAATTCACGAAATGTTAGTGCTCGATGACGCAATGCTGAGTGCACTTAGACGAAATAACGTTGATGAGTTTAATAATGCGGCAAAAGCATCACCACTCTATAAATCATTAATTGATAGTGTGATTCAATTGTCAGTGAAAGGCGTTACTTCACTCGAAGAAGTGTACCGAATCGGCGAAACCGTCGAAGAAACTGACTTACTTCCAGGCGGAGTGGAATAAAGGCTTTGATCATTACTGACTTAGTTCCGACAAACTCTTAGGTAATACACTCATTCGGATTAATCATGCCAATTTTTGAGTATAAAGCAAGACGCAGTAACGGCGCTGCCGTAAATGGCACGTTAGAAGCGAATAATCGAGAAGCGATAGCGGAACGCTTGCAAGGGCAAGGTTTAATCCCTGTTAGTATTACGGAGCAAAAAGACAAATCGAGCGATGCCGTCCAGGCATTAAAAGAACTGCTGAAACCGAAAAAAGTTGAAAGCAAAGACTTGGTGATGTTTTCTCGACAAATGTACAGTTTAACCAAGGCCGGTGTACCGCTTAATCGGGCAATTATTGGTTTAATCGAAACCACCCATAGTATTCCGTTACGGGAAGCGCTCAGAGATATTTTAGATGGACTCACCGCGGGTAATGATTTGGCAACCTGCTTTTCTCGTCACCCTAATATTTTTAATTCTTTTTATGTCAGCTTGATTCATGTGGGGGAAAATTCCGGAAACTTGGAAGAAGCCTTTATGCGGTTGGCTACCTATTTAGAATTGGAAGAAGAAAACAGGAACCGCGTTAAATCAGCAATGCGTTACCCCACCATTGTATTGAGTTTATTAATTTTAGCCTTTGCGGTTATCAACTGGTTTGTTATTCCGAAACTCACGATGTTGTTTCGTAGCCTTTCGAATGAACAACTGCCTATTTTTACGCGTATATTGATAAATACTTCTAATTTTTTTGTTGATTACTGGTATCTCATTGTTGGCGGTGCGGCAGTTGCGGCAATTACCGCCTACCAATACGTGAATACTGAAAATGGTCGACTTAAGTGGGACGAGAAAAAACTGAAAATACCGGTATTTGGCAGCATAATTTATCGAGCATTATTGGCGCGTTTTACGCGCAGTTTTGCGATGATGTCTCGCGCCGGCGTAGCGGTCACCCATGCATTAGGTGTGGTCTCTTTGGTGGTCGATAACAAGTATGTCGGCGGTCATATTCTCGATATGCGAACCGGTGTTGAGCGTGGTGAAAGCATTACGCAGGCCGCGGCAAAAAGTAAAATGTTTTCATCGTTAGTGATGCAAATGCTGAGTGTTGGTGAAAGTACCGGTAATGTTGATGAAATGTTGGAAGAAGTGGCTGATTTTTACGAACGTGAAGTGGACTACGACATCAAAAAAATCGGTGACTATATTGAACCCTTTTTAATTGTTGTGGTGGGTGCCATGATACTAGTACTTGCGCTTGGTGTATTTATGCCGGTGTGGGAGCTGGCCGCTGGTTCTGGCCGATGATTGGGTTACGGACAAGTTAACTTCATGACATTGGCATTCTCACGACAATTTGGCTGGTCGCTTTTTTTACTAATGTTCACTGCTGTTTTGCTGTGGACATGGCTTAATCCGAGCGAACGGCAAGCCGCGCAAATGCACCGTCGAACCATGACTATGACAACCGCAGCCTTTCAAGACGCCGTGATCTATGCACACCTGAAATATCACTCCAATACGCATGGTAAAGGACCGGCCATTGATCTTATCGAGCTTAGTGGTGCGGGGCTGGATTATAACGAACAAGGTTTTCCAGTGGGCATTGAACACACAATCGATTCAGTAAAACTTCCGATAACAATTAAAGATTGCCGGCAACTGTGGGAAACCTTGCTCACGCCTATGCGCCCTTATGTATGGCCGGAACAGAATGCGAGTCTTAGAGTAAGCGTTGTAGATAGTAAGTGTGTATTTACTTCTATATTTTATAGCGAACAAAGTATTGTATATGACCCTGCGAGTGGGCAGGTGAGCCTTAAGATGTTAGAGTGATTTTTCCTTTCATCTAAGCCAGCTTTAGGCTTTTCCGTTAAAACTGCAAAGATAATCTGAAATAATCAAATTATCTTCGTAAAATATCGGTAGGCGACTGATGGAAATCTTACGAAATGTTGCTGTGGGAGTCCCGCTAAATCACACTACCCTTGTTGCTATTCTCTTTGATTACAAAGCTCCAAACGATAAAATCCATAGGTACTTAGCTAGTACATTACTTGGTCTAAAGCGAGGTATATATGTAGTGTCGCCTGAATTTTCCGGCAAGCAGCTATCGTTACCTCAAATCGCTAATTCACTGTACACTCCTTCATAATTTGCTGCTCTGGAAAACTCACCAAAGGCGAACAGTAAACTTCTGAAGGCAGCACGGTGCTACAGGGAGTCGGTAAATTTCGATAACCGTTGGCGAAATAGTCCGAAGTGACAATCGAAAAATTTTGGTTGCGGCATCACCGAACTAAACCAGTTTTTACCGCAACAAGCTTAACAAAAAAAAGAAAAGCACATCGCTAAAACTTATGTTGCCGGTCAAATGCCTGAGCCTTTTGCCTGCTTGTGCTTATATGGAAGTGGTCGGAACTATGTTTAATGGAATCTTATTGAAACGATTGAAAATTGTACTTTCTTCAAAGGCATAAATAAGTGTTAGTAGAATGGGGGGGCAAAGGACTGCTTTCAAAGTATTGCCTAACGAAAGTTTCCTTATTGGCACTCAAAGGACAATAAAAGATTGAAATTCTAAAGTAAAAGATTAAAATTCCGCCGAACATAAAAATTCGACTATTTTAGGAGTTAGTGAGTGCCGAAGCTTTTGTATGGATTGTTTTTTATTTTCTCCCTTATCACCTCAAACCTTCTATTTGCAGTAGAGCGTTGTTCTTCCGTAAAGCCAAATCAAACTACTTATTATCCAACTGGTGGAAGAAATATTCATCACAATCCGCCAGGAAAGGATCCTATCAGTTATGGGCATTATTCTACGCTTGTGGAACTTGTAGACGCAATTATGGATCATACAGGTGTTTCATCCCCTTTTTACTATTATGGAGATGATGAAGGGCTCCGTTCTAAAGGGAGAGTTAACTTTTTAATTGATATAAATGGAAATGCATCTAGACAACATAGATCTAATAAATATTGGACATATCTAGAATGGCGTAAACATGGGGGTCAATGTCCGGGAATTACATTGGAAATAAATCCATTTTCATATCAAGACCCTACTATGTGTAGTCTAAACGAAGGCTTTTCAAACAGTTGCGAAGCTCTTGAGTACGCAAAAGATGAGTCATGCCCAGAAAATCCAGAGCCAACAGCAGGAAACCCAGTAGGGTGTTTAAGCGGAATTAAAAAACAAAGCACAACCATATTCAAGTCAAACGATTTGTCAGGAAATTTATCGCTTAATCTTAAATACAACAGCAGGTCATTGATCAAATTTAATTTGCAAGAAGCAGAAAGTATTGATGTTGGTGTATTTGGTGCTTTGCACTCATCCGAATTAATTCGTTCGGCAAAGTTTATTTATAATAATGGCACCAAAGCCATTGTAAAAATAAAGCGTTCAAACGGTATTAACAATTACTTTTCTGGTGTTATTGCTGATGGCTTGGAGTCTGAAAGGGACGATTTAGGCAGGGTTGTAATAACTGAAAACAACACATTTATCCATACCGATCAAAACAACACTGTATGGACATACGATGGGCAAGGACGGTTATTGTCTAAGGTTGATGTAAATAATATTACTCTAAGTTATGGTTATTACGATATTGGACCCGGTGCGCAAAAAGTCGCGACGATATCCAATAATTTTGGAAGTATTCTTCGATTTGAATACGGTAATCACGGCTTTGTCACTCGTGTTATAGCTAACAATCAATTGACCTACGAGCTAAGTTACGATAGCAATAACAACCTGGTAAAAATCGACTTTCCTGCAGATGCCACTTCTGGGCAAGCGGCAAGCTCAATTGAGTTCCTATATGAAGACTCTAGGCATCCCAATGCACTTACCGGGTTAATCGACGAAACCGGTATTCGTTATTCTACCTGGGCCTATAACGATGATGGTAGGGCCGTTTCCAGCGAACATGCAACAGGAGTGGAAAAATTTGAGTTCGATTTTTCTACAGAAAATCAAACAAAAGTCCGAGAGTATCTTAGTGATACAATATTTAACGAAAAAGTGTATCACTACAAAACCGTTAATGGTAACCGATGGGTTACGCAAATCGATCAAATTCCTTGTGAAGCTTGTCCTGCTGCCTGGTCGGAGGTTTACAAACCAAGTTATAAAGGCATTACCCAAAAAGCAGATAAAAATGGCAATATTACAAAGTACGAATACGACAGTAAAAAACGTGTTATTTCCAAAATTGAGGCGTTTGGAACGGAAAATGAGCGTATAGAATTAACGGAATGGCACGACACCTTAAACAAACCAATAAAAATTACGAAAGGCAATTTAGAACAACTATTGAGTTATGATGAAAGTGGGAATTTGATAACGAAAACGGAGCAAGACACTACTACTCAAGAAACCAGAATAACCACTTTTTCATACAACAATTTCGGTTTAATTGCGTCTATTGATGGCCCAAGAACCGATGTTCAGGATATAACAACTTATCAACACGATTTAACCAGTGGGCGAGTCATCCGCATAACTAATGCCTTGAGTCATGTAAACCAAATTACTGGCTATGATATTTATGGCCGCCCAACTTCTGTAGTAAACCCTAATGGTATTCGAACCGATCTTGTATGGGATGCTAAAGGCAATTTAATATCCGTTTCTACAAGCACAAGAACTACTCGGTTCGAATACAATGCAGTAGGTTTGGTTACCAAAACCACTTCTGTGAATGGCGAAGAGTTAACTTATGGTTATGATGATGCCAGACGACTAACTTCAGTCACCGACAATGCGGGTAATAAAATTAGCTATACCTACGACTTGCAAGGTAACAAGTTATCGTCAACAGTCAGTAACTCTCAGAGCGTTATTACAAAATCTGAATTGCAAACTTACAACTCGTTAGGGCAACTGGTTGAAGTTCTAGGTGCAAATAACCAATCAAATCGGTTTGGTTATGATGTATCTGGAAACGTTTCTTCTAATACGGATGGCGAGCAAAACCAAACGCAAAACACGTATGACTTGTTAAACAGATTGGTTAAAGTAACCGATGCGCTTAATGGTGAAACGAATGTTACTTACGACACTGAAAATAGAGTTACGTCCGTTAATGATGCGGAAAATAGAACGACTTCATACGAGTACAATGCTTTTGGAGACCTAGTAAGGCAGACAAGCCCCGATACTGGTACAACGGCATTTTCCTATGACAGTGCTGGTAATCGTTTAACCAAAACTGACGCCAGGGGTATTACCGAAAGCTATCAATACGATGCATTAAATCGCTTAATTGCAATTACATACGATAATAGTTCAGAGAATATTACATTTACCTACGACGATACAACTAATGGGAACAAAGGCATTGGACGTTTAACTGGAATAAATGATGCGTCGGGAAGCACTCAGTATTTTTATAATGATTTAGGCCAACTGGTTAGAGAAACAAAAACGATTAATGGACTAAGTTATGTAACTCAGTATCATTTCGATTCAAATGGACGCGCTACCGGTGTAACGTATCCATCCGGTGTATCTATTAGTTATAGGTATGATTCCAACGGAAAAATAAACGGTATTAACGCCGATATTAATAGTCAAAACCAGGTGTTGGTTTCTAATATAACCTATCTACCCTTTGGCCCATTAACTACGTTAATTTATGGTAATGGTTTAACACTATCAAATAGTTACGATAATGATTACCGACTGGTTGGTAGTAATATCATTGGGCTAAGAGAACTTAACTATGCTTATAACAATAACAACAATATTACTGTAATAGCACAAAATCAAAGGCCAGAACAAAATCAAACTTTTGTTTATGATCCTTTGAGTCGGCTAGACTTAGCAAGTGGTGGTTATGGTTCCTTGGATTATAGTTACGATCTTATCGGTAACCGATTAACTAAAAATACAGACAATTATAGCTATGAAAATAGTTCACAGTTAACGTCGGTCACTAGTGGTCAAGTCTATACTTTTGAGTATGACGCAAATGGTAATACAACGCGCAAAGGCAATTTATTTTTAGCTTATAACCAGTCGAACAGGCTTAGTTCAGTAGTGAAGGACTCTTTGTCAGCAACTTATACCTATAATGGTAAAGGTGAGCGAACGATAAAGTTAGTAAATGGTACTGAAACGCACTATGTCTACAATACTAATGGACAATTGATCGCTGAAGCTAATGCACAGGGCAGTATACTAAAAGAGTATATTTACTTAAACGGTCAACCTTTTGCGCAAATTATAGAAGGTAATGTTTATTATTACCATAACTCTCATTTGGGCGCTCCTGAAGTTATGACCGGTGCGAGTCAAAATATTGTTTGGCAGGCAAGTTACTCTCCTTTTGGGCTGGCTACAATTGAAGTTGAAACTGTTGCAAATAATATTCGTTATCCAGGACAGTATTTCGATACTGAAAGTGGACTTTATTATAACTATTTTCGAAACTACGACTCAGAAATAGGGCGATACGTTGAGAGTGATCCATTAGGTATTGAAGCTGGAGTTAATACTTATGGATATGTAGAACAAGACCCAATAAATTATATTGATCCTTTTGGACTAAGGAATTATAGGCCTGGCAGTGGTAGAACAACTTATCGGGGAACTCCTTATGCTAGGCATTTAAACCGCATTAATAACATAAACAGAAGAGAGCAAAGTTGGCGAGATCGACTTAATAATATGCAAAATCAACGGAAAGCAAGAGACCAAATGGTTGATGGAGCGGCTAGTGAGTTTGTCGAAGCACTAAAAAAACTTAATAACTATATGAAGCACTTAGATAATGCCATGCATGGAAAAATATGTTTAAGATATAGTTGTCCATGGGATCCGCTAGTCGAAACATGTGGTATTGGAAAGTTTAAGGAACCTCTTAAAGTTTCTGGACTTTCACCAGTTATACCGGGAGAAAACTGTACTTGCAAAGAGTGGGGAATTCCCCTTAAATGATGAAGTTATTTTTTAGTATTTAGAGATAGTTCATGAAGTCGTTAAGAGTATTAATATACGTTTTTCTTGTGATGAATATCGTCACCTACTTTGTGCCAGAGCTTGATAAATACTTATATGACAAAGAAGAACTAGAGCTTTTATCATTTTCTGGAGTAGAAGCTTTAGTTCGATTTCCAAACTATTTCGTTATAATCAATTTAATTTTAACTTGTTTTTTTTCGTTTGGTCTTTTAAAGCAAAAATATTGGGCAAGTTACGGAATTTTAGTTTTAACTGGATTTAACCTTTTAATGTCACCACTACAAGGGTTTTATGTATCAGGTCCAGTTGATAGTTTTCTTGGGTATTTATTAGCTCTTTTGAATGGTGCTGTTGTATACATCGCTTTGGTGAGAATCAAGCAGAAAGGAAGTGTACCACCCTAACACTTGACTGCCATATGGCTAGAGTTTTTGATGCAAAAGCCAGTCATTCTTACAGAGAATATACAAATCGACTTGATTATTCACTTAATGCAATCGGTCCATCCAATTTAGGATACAAATTTGAGTTAATTTAATAGTATGGAAACTTCGAGAGAATTAACTAAACGAATCTTGATTATTGTCTTTATAAGTATTTTTACCTTTACCGGGTGTGTAACACTCGGTAAAAACCAAATGTATGTTAATGAAGATGGCTATCGAGTAATTAAAATTAAGCACCCTAAAGGTTATTACCAGCCATCGCATAATATTTTCTCTCCATATCAGGAAGTTATAGAGATTTATACAATCGTATTTTATTCCGATGAGAATTCTTTAAGTGTTAATGATTTTGAAATATATCGGTTTTCAACAGAACCAATTGGTCGAATTACTGGAGATATTGAGCAGTATTGTAAAAATGGAGAATGGACTATTGTACTCCATTTACTTGATGAAGATGGAAAACATCTCGACATAAATGATATTTATCATTTTAAAGAGCAGAGTTGCGACACCGAATGAGAGAGTTGGTGCTTACTTACCATTAAATGCTACTCTAAATGATAAAAAACAGGGCTCGCTTCGAAAACAAGTGCTTTAAACTAAAGAAAAACTTAAATTAGTCGATATAACCGATTGAATTAAAGCAAGTTTATTGATTTAGTTTTTGCTAAATGCGAGAATATTTGCTAATTTCTAACCAATAGAATGCAGCGGACAGGATTGCCCAAAAGCAGCTTTTCACTTTTAAAACTATCGGAGGAATCCATGAAAGCAGGTGCAAAGGGTTTTACCCTTATAGAATTAGTAGTGGTGATTACCATTATCGGTATTTTGGCGGCTGTGGCAGCGCCACGATTTATAAATGTACAGTCTGACGCGAGAGAATCGGTAATTTCTGGAATTGAGGCTTCATTAAGAAGCGCTGCAAGTTTGGTTTATGCAAAAGCTTTGATTCAAGGCGCAGAGACTGATGCAAATGCGGGTGGTGCTGACAATGTCGATACCACAGGAAATGGTACCGACGATATTGCGACTCGGTACGGTTACCCTTTAGAGTCAGATATCAATGAAGTCGTGACTCTAGATGGTGATATTGCGGAAGATACAACAACAGCTGGTGTATTTGGTTATGATCTTGATGGGGACGGTGATGTAGAGAACGACAACTGCTACATTACTTACGACGACTCTACACTGACTGCTGAAGGTACTCAGCCTACGTTTACTCCGACAATTGGTGGTTGCTAATAAGCAAACAATCAATTAATGATGATAAGTCGTTTAAAGCCGCCCGTAAAACAGGCGGCTTTTTCATTATTAGAGCTCATTGTCGTTATTGTTGTAATAGGCATATTGGCCGCCGTTGCCATTCCTAGATTCGGCTCCGATCAAAGTTTTGATAGCCGAGCCGCTGCCGCTGATGTGGTCAACCATCTCCGTTTCGCTCAACAACTGGCGATGAATAATACCAGCAACATTATTACTGCCAGCCTAAACGCCAATCAAATCGATATTCAATCCAATGGTGTCAGTATTCAAGACTACCCAACGGATTTGACTGCCGACTATTCAGCGTCTTTTACCAACGCCAACTTTACTTATAATAGTTTGGGCGAAACAACTGCGGTGACCATTACCGTTACACCTTCAGCGGGTGTCAGTGTATGTGTGGAGAACTCCGGCTATGCTTGGCTTTGTTAATCGACAAGGTGCTTTTACATTAGTTGAGCTGGTGATTGCGATAGTGGTGTTTGCCGTTGCTATGACGGTGTTAGTCGTCGCATTTAACCCGGCAACAACGCAAAGCGCCAACCCTATATTGCAGATACGCGCCGCCGAAGTTGGGCAAGCATATATGGAAGAAATTCTTGGCAAAAAGTTTGATGAAAACAATGGCACCGGATCACAAACCCGTTGTGGTGATGGTGTGGCACCGGCGTGTAGCGCTATCGGCAGCGATGGTGGAGAAACACGTGCGAATTACGACGATGTTGACGACTATGATGGAATCGCTGAGGTACCGACAGACGCAGAGGGCAATGTTCGCGTGAATTATAACAGTTACCAGGTGTCTATTACCGTAGCTTACGCTGGTGCTGACCTTGGATTAAATGCGAACGATGCCAAACGTATCGATTTAGTCGTTACGGGGCCAAATAATGGTCGTTACGATTTCAGCTTTTACAAAACCAATTTCTAATGCATAAAACCCATCGCCAAAGAGGATTCACATTAATCGAGCTTGTGCTTGTGATGGTTTTGCTCTCGGTATTAGCGGTATCGATGACGACGCTATTTAGAGATACAACCGAAAATTATATGCAGTCGGAAGCGCGGATCAGCATGTCATCAAGTGGTCGGCTGGCATTAGAGCGAATTGGCCGAGAAATTCGAGAGTCAATGCCAAACAGTATTCGAGTCAATGGCAGTAACGAGTGCATTGAATTTGTACCCATTGAAGTAGCGACGCAATACACACAACTCCCAACCACTTCACCTGGAACCAGTATTACGGTTATTGAAGAAGATGCCAGTACCGAAGTCAGTGGGCTAAATACCACCGATTTGTATGTGATGGTTATTCCATTAAATACCAACGAAGTCTATAACTTTGCCACTGGACATGTTGCTTCGGTGAGTGCGTTTGCGAAGCTCGGCGGTAATGAAACTCAAGTGACCATCAGTTCTACACGATTTAATCGAAAGTCGCCACAAAATCGAATTTTCTTTGTTCGACAGCCAGTAAGTTTTTGTGTTGTTGGCAATAATTTAAATCGATACAGTAATTACGGATTTAATGTGTCGCAGCCTGCAGTGGGCAGTATGGGCGCTGCGGATCTGATATTAAATAGAGTTTTGTTGGTGGATAATGGCAATCCGGTAGATGTTTTTACTTACGATCCAGGTACGCTGAATCGCAGTGGTTTATTGGTGATGGATATTCACCTGGATGGACGAAAAGAGTCCATCAATCTGGAGCATGAAGTTCATGTCCGAAACTTTCCTTAAATCAAATTCTTTTTCACGAGCATCTGGTTTCAGCTTAATTGCTGCGCTGTTTATTATTGTGGTTCTGGGGTTGTTAGCCGCAGCGCTTTTTAAAATGAATCAACGATCTAATATTGCGGTTGCTCAGGAAGTGCTATCAATTCGCGCTTTTTTTGCGGCTGAAAGTGGTGCGCAAACAGCGGCCATGCAAATTTTTCCAATTGCAGGTGCCGGAGCTTGTAATAATCAAACCATTAATTTTAATGTTGCTGGGTTAATCGGATGCAGTGCTACCGTTCAGTGTACTTCATTTGTGGCCAATGCCGAGAATTATTATCGAGTGAGCAGTGAAGGCGTTTGTGGATCGGGGGATTTGCAGGCGAGTCGGACGGTTGATACTTTATTGCGGGATTTGTAGTATTTTTTGGTTTTTGGTTTTTGGTTTTTGGTTTTTGGTTTTTGGTTTTTGGTTTTTGGTTTTTGGTTTTTGGTTTTTGGTTTTTGGTTTCGCACCGCTAACGCTTGCGTGCGAGTTACTTTTTCCAAGCGCTGCAAAAGTAACCAAAAAAGCTTTACGCTAGCCGCTGTGGCACTTGTTCTGAGTGTTTGGATGACTCAAGTGTATTACTGAAGAGAGTGAGTCTGTTGATGAATGCTGTCGCGTATGATCAAACTGGGTTTCGAAGTCTTTTTAATTACTGAGTCTTCTGGAAGCTATGAATTTGAGTCTTATTGGGATGAAGTCTTAGCCAGTAGCGACAGCAGTCATCGGGTGGTACTTAATCTTCTGTAGAAATACAAGTATTTCATTACACGCTGATCTCTCGCCAAGCGGCGAGCGTTAAAGACTTTTTGGTTACTTTTGTGTCGACTGACAAAAGTAACTCGCACGCAAGCGTTAGCGGTGCGAAACCAAAAAATCAAACATTCATGAAATTAAAAAAAGAAAAACTCAAAGCCCCATCAACTTAACCTTCAACTCCTCAATCGATCGTCTGTCTTCATCCGAAAGATTAGACTGCAATACTCGCCCTCCCAACATAACCGCAAGTTCCTTAACGGAAAGAGCAGAAATTTTATCCTGAACCTGCATATCCACATAAGAAGCCTGCAACTGTAACTGGCGTTGTCGTTCCGCTTCCTGAGCTTGAAGTTCCGCCATTTTCTCTTCTTTAACCAGCTCCGCTTCTTCTGCTTGTTTAAAAGCAATGGCTTTTTTCTTTTCTTCTTGTGCTTTCAAGCGCGCTTCTTTTTGTTTAATCACTTCCATTTTTTCTTTTTGCAGCTCCGCTTCCGCTTTTTCCTTGGATAGCCGTTTGGCTTCGAGTTTCATTTCATTTTCTTTCAGAGCCTGTTTTTCTCGCTCAATTTTTTTCAGTTCGTCGAGCACACGAGTTAAGTCTTTATACATACGAAATACCTCTTTGCGCGCTTTTTCTAAGCCAAACTTTACGCAAAAGTCTTCTGAGTTGGCAATAAAACGCAATTGGTTTTGCAATTTTTGCAGCGCGACACGGTCAACACTTTTTTGTGTTTTTAAAGATGTTGTGATCTTAATGATTTTGTGGTGGGCATCTTCAAACCATTTCAGTTTTGCTACATCTTCATGTTTTAAAGTGAAGCTGGACAATGAGTCCCAAATTTTATCCAGGGTGAAATTCTCATCGTTCATTTCATAAGACAATTTGTTGATGGCGTTTTGTAAATCTTCATGTTGTTTATTGGTTTTTAACCACCATTTAAAGGCACCTTTTTTATCTTCGTCGTAACACTGCTTAAAGTAACGTGCGCTGGATTCCGCTTTAATTAAAAATGCTTTTAGTTTATCACTCGCAGTGGTTTTTGTTATTTCTTCGACACGCTGAGTGACATTAGGGCTTGACACGGATTTCGATTCGGATGAGTCTTTTTTGACAATAGCCGTTTCTTCCGCCGTTTCTTCCGCCGTTTCTTCCGCCGTTTCTTCCGCCGTTTCTTCCGCCGTTTCTTCCGCCGTTTCTTCCGCCGTTTCTTCCGCCGTTTCTTCCGCCGTTTCTTCCGCCGTTTCTTCCGCCGTTTCTTCCGCCGTTTCTTCCGCCGTTTCTTCCGCCGTTTCTTCCGCCGTTTCTTCCGCCGTTTCTTCCGCCGTTTCTTCCGCCGTTTCTTCCGCCGTTTCTTCCGCCGTTTCTTCCGCCGTTTCTTCCGCCGTTTCTTCCGCC
>NZ_JBUZOU010000004.1:302568-362479 GCF_055326765.1 Pleionea sp. WD8-19
GCCGTTTCTTCCGCCGTTTCTTCCGCCGTTTCTTCCGCCGTTTCTTCCGCCGTTTCTTCCGCCGTTTCTTCCGCCGTTTCTTCCGCCGTTTCTTCCGCCGTTTCTTCCGCCGTTTCTTCCGCCAATTTCTCGGCAGAATCAGTTGCTGCATCTACTGAGTGACTTTCATTTGCTTCGATTGGTGTAGCTGAAAATTTTGCTTGGACATGTTCATTGCTCGAAGCATAATCGCTTGTTTCTGTTTCTGTTTCTGTTTCTGTTTCTGTTTTTGCTTCTCCGATCTCTAGTGCGGCAGGTGCGTTGTTAGTTTCGGGAGCATCATAGTCTGTTTGCTCTGGTTCTATTGGAAGCGCTTCGGGTGGTTCATCAGGCAGTTCCGGTGGTGCCTGTTCCGGTATTTCTTCGGGTGTTTGCTGAGGAGTCTCTTCGGGAGCGGTTTCCGGTATTTCTTCAGGAGTGTGTGCTTCTAAATCGTTAATGAATGAATCATTTAGGTCTTCAGCTTCGAGAGGCGCTTTATCGAGTTCTATGTCATTGAATTCTTTATCGTCATGCTCATCGACTTCGGAAAGTGATTCTGATTTTGAATCTTGCTGCGACTCAGTCACTAGTGTTTCATTGTCTTCTACGTCTTCTACGTCTTCTACGTCTTCTACGTCTTCTACGTCTTCTACGTCTTCTACGTCTTCTACGTCTTCTACGTCTTCTACGTCTTCTGCGTCTTCTGCGTCTTCTGCGTCTTCAACCGATTCTTCTATCACATTTTCAGTTGCAACAGATTCTTCTTCTACAGGCTGCTCCGTAGGAGTCGGTTGTTCCGTTTTAATCGTTGGTGAAATCTGCTGTGGTTCCTCAAATCCGGCTCTGGTTGCTTCTAAAATCAGGCTGGTTTTTAACGACGGAGTCGCACTTTCTGTGGCTGTGTTTTCAGGTATAGGCTCAATGAAATCCTCGGACTCAATTGGATCGTCAAGCTCGGCCTGATTGTTGACTTCGACGGTTGTATTTATTGGTTGATCGTCTTCTGGCTTCGATGGTACTTCTTCAAGCGCGATCACTGCCTCATGCGAGCTCTCGTTAAGCTTTTGCTGAGCCGAAGGTTTGGGTTGAGGTTTTTTCAGGCTTCGTTTGCCTGTTTTAATAATGCGCATAATATCCAGCTTTGTTATCTACACTATGATTCTTAGGGAAAAAATCTACTATTGTCAAGTAGTTACGGATAAATGGCTTGCTAATTAGAGTATTTGCGACCGAGAGCAAACCGGGTGTGAGATTAAGTGAGATAGTTACCGATTTTTACCGTGGCAACCGGTCGTACATCTTTAAAATGCATTACAATGATGTTTTTTGCAACACGACTACCTTCATCTTTTTTCGGAGGCTGATGCCTATGCCCAACCCAGAATTAATCAAACAACTGGCGGATACTTTTGGTGAGAAAATTCCTTTCAATAAACTGTTGGGGTTGAAGTTTACCGAGCTGAATCGTGACTGTTGTAAAGTGTCGTTTAATAATAAGCCGGAACTGGTAGGCAATTATATTCAAGGTATTTTGCATGGCGGTGTGATTGCCAGTGCTATTGATGTTGCCGGTGGGACGATGGCTGCCATCGGGTTAATGGCAAAAAATCCTGAGTCTCATCCTCAAGAGTTATTGGACAAACTTTCCAGACTGGGCACTATTGATATTCGTATCGATTATGTACGACCTGGTCGAGGCGAAGCTTTTGAAGCATCTGCGCGAATTTTACGCACGGGCAATAAGGTTGCCGTAGTTCGGATGGAGTTGCATAACGAGCAGAAAACCTTGATTGCGCTGGGTACGGGTACCTATTTGATCGGGTAGTATTTTTCATTTTAAACGGTTTCAAAAATCTCTTTTAATTATGACACAACAACGTGAAGGTTATAGTGCAGCGATCGCTGCCTATATTTTGTGGGGTTTAATCCCAATATATTTCAAACTTTTATCACATGTTGGTGCGATGGAAATTTTGATGCACCGGATTGCTTGGTGTGTTCCCACCGTATTATTAATCATGTGGTTTATGAAGCAGCCTGTAGCAATAAATGCGATTTGGCAAAACCAGCGATTACGCTGGGCGCTGGTTGGCAGTACGCTTTTGGTTTCGAACAACTGGTTTCTTTTTACTTGGGCGGTAGTTAATGATCGTGTGTTGGATACCAGCCTCGGTTACTTTATCAATCCATTGTTGTCGGTGTTACTCGGTGTGTTGATTTTGAAAGAGCGTATGTCGGCGATGCAATGGATTGCCATTGGTATCACAGCGCTGGGAGTGTTTAATCAAATACTTTTGTTGGGTGAGGTACCCTGGTTAAGTTTGGCATTGGCGTTGACTTTTGGGCTTTATGGATTGATCCGTAAGCAAACACCTGTGGATTCTATGAACGGTATGTTGATGGAAACTTTGATTGCTTTTCCCGTTGCTTTCGGATTTATTGTTTACTGGATATGGGTAGGGCAGGCTTCATTTTTGAATGACGGTTTAGCGACGGATCTTACTTTAGCGGCCGGAGGTTTAGTAACTTCGGTTCCGCTGATCTTGTTTGCTATCGGTGCACGTCGCTTACCTTTATATGCGATTGGTTTTTTGCAATTCATTGCACCGACGTTGACGTTTTTGTTGGCCGTGCTGGTGTATCACGAGCCTTTTGGTTGGCAAAAAGCCATAACTTTTGGGTTAATTTGGTTAGCGTTGGCGATTTACTTATTGGATTCGATGTTGCGGCGTTTTCGTAAACAAATGGGTTTATCAGGTTAAAGAGTGTAAACCGGGATTCCATTGGGATGAATCCCGGCTTTTATGATCGCGTTTACTGTTCGTGTTTGTACTAAAAGCTGTAGCGCACTCCCACCATAAAACTTTTGCCTGCGCGCGGTGCTAGATCTTTCAGGAAGGATGCATGATCGCGTGCTTCTTCATCCAGTAAGTTTTTCCCGCGCAGAAATATCAAGGCGTCACTGTGTTCGCTGTTTAAGCGGTAAGCCAACTCAAGATTTAGCATATCAAATCCTTCCGTGGGCAATTCACCCTGACCAATATGTGTTTGTTCATTGTAATGTGTCCAGCTTAAATCAGCGCTGATTTCCGAGCGGTCAAAACGCAGACTCAGGCCGTACTTTAACGGCGGAATTCGAGGAACGTAGGAGCCGTTTGACAGTTCGGCTTCGATAAAATCGGCCAACACGCCCAGTTCCAAATCGTAATCCTGGCTATCAAGCAAAGGCCAATGCAGTTGGATCTCAATACCGCGAATATCGGCATTGTCTTGTCGATAAGTGATTACTGGTATCGCTTCTTCAATCACTTGAAGTTGCCCTTGCAGATCGATCAGAGTTCCTGTGTTTTCGGTAACCGCACCATAAATAAAGTCGTGGAAGCGATTCCAGTAGCCATTGATTTCTCCACGCAGATGACCGTTGCCAAAACGAAATGAAACATCCAGGTTATGAGAGACTTCTTTATCCAGATTAGGGTTGCCGACTTCGAAGGTTTGCGTCGCGGCGTGTTCACCAAAAGAATAAAGTTCTTCTACGCTGGGCATGCGCTCAGCGTGTGAAAAGTTGATAGCAAATTTTTCGGTTTCAGTGAGATCTATGACTGAGCCAATCGATAAACTTAAGAGGCTTTCGCTACGCTTACCAAAACCTTCGACGCGCATAGTGTGGTGTTCCAATCGAGTTCCGAGTTCCAGTTTAAGTTGGTTAAAGCGTTTTTCTTCAACCATGAACAAGGCCGCACTATCAACATCGGACTGAGGTACGAAAGCTTCCTCTCCAATGGCTGAAAAGTCGCGTTGATTGTATTGTAAGCCGATGATCCCGTTCCACTGGTCAAAGCTTTCGTGTTTCAAATAACTGCGTACTTCTATTGCCTGATTATCAAACAGGGTACCCACTTCATCACCTTCCAACTCGCGATGCTGATAGTCGGTATTGGACAAGCCAATAAACCATTCGTCGATATTACGAAAAGGCTGAGTTAGGCCCGCCTGTAAATCGAATCGAGTCTGCTCAAGATCGATAAAAACACCAGCGTCGTGGTGCTCATCTTGTTCCTCTTCATGCGCTTCTTCTTCGTGATGGTGACCAGGGACTCCATACCGTTTTTCGACTCGATTGGCGGCGAGGCCGAAATAACCCCAGTCTCCATTCCAGGTTGCTCCCAGAGTGCCGCCCTGACTTTCCGAGTGACTGTTCTCTAGCAGGCCAGTGACTTCTTCATCTTCTTCATGTTCATCGTGCTCTTCTGCTTCGTGTAGGAAGTGGGATTCGGCCGCTCCGGGAATTTCGAGATCATCGGTTTGGCTATCAAATACGTTGAGATGCCAGGCGAAATTAGCAGTACCGCCATCGAGTACCCCTACCCAGGATTGCTCTCCTGTTGCTGCGTCGCCCAACCGAAGTTCTAAACCGCCGCTGGTTTCCAGTGCGCCATTTGGATTGAATCGTTTATCGGTGACGTTGACCACACCTCCGATGGCACCACTGCCATAAAGTAAGGTGGCCGGGCCTTTCAAAACTTCTATTTGCTCAGCCAGTAAGGGTTCAATCGATACATCGTGATCGACGCTGGTGGTGGAAGCATCCTGAACGGTCATCTGGTTGTTGGTCATTAATACTCGACCACCAGATAACCCTCGTATAACTGGCCTGGCAACGGCAGGACCAAATGAAGACATACTCATGCCCGGCTCAAGTTCCAAAATATCGCCAAGCGTTGATGCGCGTTTTAGTGTCAGCTCTTCACCGGATAAGACGATTGCTGGTGCCGCCATATCCAGTTTGGTGTGCTCTAATGGATTCGCTGTGATGACGATTTTTCTTTCGTGGTTGACATCAAGATGGATGATATTCAGTGAGCCGTCATTGGTAACTTCTATGCGTTGATGAAAGTGGCCCGAGTTACCGGCTTCGATATCCAGTGTGTAAGCACCCTGATCGAGTTGTAGCTGAAAACGCCCAGAGCTATCGGTACGAGCGGTTGTATTCGTTTCGCGAACTTTGATCAGTGTGTTGGTTAGTGGTTGATTATCGTGCCCGACCAGTTTCGCTGAGTATTGCGCGGCCCAGCCTTGGCCGATAAGTAAAGTGCCGATAACGGCCGCCATATGTTTTGCTTTCATGGTAAATCCTGCTTATTGAACGAGTCGGATGCCGCTTGCAATGCGGTTCCGAAGTTAAATCGGCATGACAATCGTTACTCTTGTCATACAAGTCGTTGGTGAAGTAAGGGTTTTACGCAGAAAGAACCGGTGGACCTCGACTGAGAGGTCGAGCAAATCGCTGAGTTGAAAGAATGGATGAGACAGCGACAAAGCGATGGGGAATGAGCTGTGTTGCACAAGGAAACTTGGATGCTGGGGCAGTTGCAATGGGATCGGTTGTATTACTGTGACTGCTACACCACTCACAAACGGTATCTATCGTATGGTCCGTTGAGTAGACATGATCAATCACCGCAAGTTGAGCGATGGCCCAACTAGCAATGAATAACCCTGTAAACAAGGACTTACGATTAAGTTTCATAGAAATTAATCAATGATTATCAGTCGACGCATATTTTGTCATCGCAAAGGCAATAGTTCAATCAAAGTTAATTGCGAAAGTGTGAGCAGATTTTGCTAACGCAATTTTTATGAAAAGTGACTATTATTGAAACAAGGGTTCTGTTAAAAGTAAGGCACGAACTCTGAAAAATAATGAATCAGCAGTAATAAAAACACCAAAGCGTTGGGGTTTCTTGATGTTAGCGATTCCTGTGATTGAAGTGCAATCCGGGCGCTGTGTTCATACCCAAACTGAAGCGGCCAAACACAAAGTGGTAATGGATGATCCTGTGGATGTCTTTGCTCAGTTGGTCGAACAAGGCGCCAGTCAAATCCAGCTGGTTGATGTTGATGCAATTCGCAATCGACAACCTGAGCATTTGTCTTTGGTTAGTAACTTGAAAAAGCAATTTAGTAACATAAAAATCCAAATTTCAGGCGGTGTGTGTTGTTCGGAAGATATACAGATATGGCTCGACACTGGGGCTGACTGGGTTACGGTTGGTGGACGTATGCTACGCCAACAGGACAAAGTCGAGTTAATTCTGGTGGAAATGGGCGAAAATATTATAGTTGGCATGGATGTACGAGCTACGTTGTGGCAAAACGGTTATTGCCCTGCACCGGAAATGAATTTTGAACAGTGGATAGAAGCTCTGGAAGATGAAGGTGTTGCCGCATTGATGTTTACGGAAATTCCAGAAACCGGTCACGTTAATGGGCATAACCTGATGGCAGCGGCAGAGCTGGCGGCGAAAATTAATTTACCGGTGATCGCTCACGGTGGCGTGATTTCACGGCATGATTTGTTGAGTTTATCGGCCCCTAACTTTAATCGGTTGTACGGTGTGACAATGGGAAAACCATTGTTTGATGGTGCTTTCAGTTATACCGAAGCCATGTCCATGTTGAACTAACGTTCTCTGATTTGGAATAAGAAGTTTTGGACGCTATAGCGGATGAAACATTCATCCGCTTTATTTAACCAACGGTTTATATCTCGAGTTGGCGTTTAATCAACCGAATTAAAATATTTACCAAGAATGCGGCAGTGACTTATTGATTACAATATAGCCATCGTCCATGGTGATGTAATTACCTGTACGCAAGTCTTTTAAAATTCGAGCCACCATTTCGCGTGACGCACCCACTCGGCTGGCAATATTTTGTTGTGTCAGTTTTTCCGGAATCATCCACTTGCCATCCACTTCTTCTGCCATATTCAAAAAAGTGACGACAATTCGACGATACACGTCCATTAGACCCAGCCGACGAATGGTTTCGGTAGCTTCACGCAGTCGTGTTACCAGGTTGTGCATCATTTTCATGGAAAATTGAGGGTACTTCATCATTAACGCTTGAAAGTCCTGTTCGTTAAGGATTCCAAGGCGCGTATCATCCATGGTAATGACGGATGCTGTACGTGGTATGCCTTCAATTAAGCCTAATTCACCAAAAAATTGACCTTTTTCGTGAATATTTACCACTATCTCTTTGCCAGAATCATCATCAAGGTATACTTTGACGCGTCCTTCCAAGATAAAATACATACTGTGAGACGGATCGCCTTCGACCACTATCTGTGTTTTCTTGGGAAACTGTCGATAGTGCAGTTTTTGGCTGATGTCGCGTACGATATCAGGGTCCAAGTCGTTGAAGATTGGAAATTCGATTAATTCCATAAAATATCTGCTCTGATTTCGACTGGCTATTAACATGCTCACACTTGCGACCTTTTGCTCAACAACGAATGACTATAGGAGACTATCAGTCAGTCTTCAGCGCAAGTGTGAATAGTACCAATTGTTACAGATCCAAAATTATTAGTATAGATTGATTATTGTATTATCAACTTGGTTCCAGGGCATACACTTAAACCTGAGAACAGTTTTGACTTGTTGCGCTCACTCTCGCATTATTGCGAGGAAATCTGTGTAGTGATTACACGACAAACCTATCCCTGACTGGATGTTTGAATAGAAGTATAGCCTTTTTATGGCGATTAGATTATTTATTATACTGATTTTTTTATATTGCGGAATCGCACTTGCCGGTAGCAGCAGCTATCGACAAGGTGGTACTTCAATATACTTTACTCAGCTTGGGCATTTAAAACACCAAGCGGAGTTGGGTGATCCTAATGCCCAATTTTTATTAGGTAATCTCTATCTTGCCCCTCCAGAAGACACTTCCATTCGGCAAAACCTGGCTAAAGCCGTGGATTATTATTTCCAAGCTGCGGTTCGCAATCATGCTGGGGCTCAATACAATCTTGGTGTGCTTTATTATCGTGGTAGCGGTGTCGAAGAAAGCAAGATGATGGCTTCTGTTTGGTTTACCATCGCTGCAGAAAATACCAGTCCGGTTGCAAAAAGTGTCAAACGAAATGCGCAAAATTCATTGCAGAATTTACAAGCATTACTTAGTGAGCAGGATGTTCAACAGGCGAAAGACTGGATCGTCGAATATCGCAAAATTATTAAAGATAAAAATTATCGACTGGCTAAACTTCCTGAGTTGGGTTGAAAGCACTAAGCACTAAGCACTAAGTGATAAGTGATAAGTGATAAGTGATAAGAAAATTAGAAATAAAGTTGCCTCGCAGGTTCGCTGAAAACATCCTTTGTTAGAACTTAGAACTTAGAACTTAGAACTTAGAACTTAGAACTTAGAACTTAGAACTTAGAACTTAGAACTTAGAACTTAGAACTTAGAACTTAGAACATCACAAAAGCCGATAAATTTTATGGCTGTGGTTAAATCCTTTAAATTGCACGTCATCAAATTCTTTAAAATCGTATTCTACTTCTGTTTGTGCAAAGATGGGGTAACTGACCATGACTTCTCCAGGGCTACATAAAGACTGAATACGTGCTGCAAGATTGACACCACTACCAACCGCACGAAACACAATCATTTCCTGTGAACCGAAGTTGCCCAATGTAACATAAGATTGATGAATACCTATTCGCAAACTCAAGTTTTGTTCTAACCCTGTAGCACGCCATTTTTCAGACAGTTTTACAATGATCTGCTGCATTTCTTTCGCCAGATGTACGGCGCGTAACGCTTGCGATTCTTTATCGAGATGTTCCAGCGCGCCAAATAAAATCACCAAACCATCGCCAAGCACTTCGTTTAACAGTCCGTGATGCTCGGCAACAATTCGACTCATTTGAGACAAAAATTCATTGAGTACGTCGGTAACGGCTTCTGGTTCGAAACGATCAGAGAACTCCGTAAAGCCGACTAAGTCAGCAAACAGTACGGTAATGCAGCGACGTTCCGGTTGAATATCGTTTACTTCTTCTCCCTCGAGAATTTTTTCCACTAATGGACGGGGGAAGTATCGGCTCAAATGATCACACGTTTGTTCCATAGCGCGCAATTGTGCGCGTTCCTGTTGTGAACGGTAAACTTCGCGAAGCATCAATAAATTGGAAACTCGGGCCATCAGTACTTTGCGATCAACAGGCTTGCTGACATAGTCGTTGGCGCCAACGGCAAGCCCTGTATCAATGTCTTCGGGTTGATTTTTGGCTGAAAGCAGTAAAATGGGCAGTTCTAATAGACTGTACTTTTCTCGAATTTTTTCAGACACCTCAAAGCCCGACATTTTGGGCATCATTATGTCAAGAATGATTAAGTCGAAGCTTTGTTCTGCAAGAATATCCAGTGCTTGAATACCGTCTACTGCTTCGCTGACGCGATAATTGCGCATTAATAAAAAGTCGTTTAACACTTGGCGGTTTAAGGCGTCGTCATCAACAACGAGTATATGGGGACGATCGTGTGCCAATGAGAGTTTTTGCTTTTCTGGTTTCTTGTTTACGGCCAACTTTGGAGCAACCGGTTTCGGCTCGTCCAGGATCACTTGCTCATTGAGCAGTTGGCCATCGCCTGCAACCGGTAAGGTAAAGTAAAAGCAGGAACCGCTACCGGGTGACGAATCCAACCAGATGGATCCACCGTGTAACTCGATCAATTGTCGTGTAACAGCAAGACCTAGTCCGGTTCCACTTTTCAGATTTTTGCCGCTGGCTTCGAGTTGTTCGAAGGGTTGAAAAATAACTTTTTGTTTGTTTTGTGGGATCCCTACCCCGCTGTCTTTAACACAAATTTCGATATGATTTTCGACGACTCGTGCGGTTAACTCGACGAATCCTTGTTCGGTGTATTTAATCGCATTACCGAGTAGGTTATACAAAATTTGGCGCAGTCGATTTTCGTCGGCAAGAAGGGGCGGCAAAAATTGTGGCAGTGAATTAGTGATTTGTAATTGTTTTTCTTCTGCCAATGGCTTCAACAAGTTAATTACTACTTTAGCGGCGACTCGTAAGTCTACGGTGCCCTTATTCAACAGTAAACCGTGATGACGTAACTTTTTAAAGTCGAGAATTTCATTGACTTGATGCGCCAGTCGTTTACCGCTGTCGATGATTAAATTTAAATGATTTTGTGCTTTGTCGTTTAAGGGGCCGGCAATTCCTTCGCGCAATGATTCTGCGATTCCGATAATGCCATTCAGCGGTGTACGCAGTTCGTGCGAAGTGTTCGCTAGAAATTCATCTTTTAATTTATCGATGCGGCGCAGGTGTTCGTTCAATTCCTGTTGTTCGCGAAGTTTTTTAGCGTGGTTGTGAATATACCATCCAAAAATGGAAAGCACGGCCAATAGGTAAAGCGTATAAGCCCACCAGGTTGCCCATACTGGAGGGTGAATGGTGAGCAAGAGTTCTTGTTGTTGATCGAACCAAATACCGTCACTGTTGGTCGATTTTAATTGGAATCGATAATCACCTGAACTCAAGTTCCCGTATTGCACTTCATTTTTACCGGTGATGGTTCGCCATTCTTTATCATAAGGTAGTAAGCGATAAGCGTAAGAAACGCGCTGTGGAATTTGCAAGTCGAGCGCACTGAACTTGATACTGAAATTATTCTGATAATGTGCGAGTTCCAGTTTTTTTAAGGGGTGCCAGTTGTGATTGTTAAAGTAGGGCTCACCATTAATTTGCAATTGCGTCACTACTGGTTTGGGTTGATATTGACTGGCCGTAATGCCTTTAGGGTTGATTACGGCAACGCCTGATACGCTACCAAAATAGAGTAAACCATTAACGGCCTTTAAAACCGCGTTGCCATTAAATTCATCGGCAGGTAAGCCATCAACGCTGGTAAAGTTTCGAAACTCACTATTGGCTGGATCAAACCGACTCAAGCCACGGTTAGTGCTGAGCCAAAGATGACCGGAATCGTCGCTGGTAATTCCGTAAATGGAGTTATTTGGCAAACCATCGGATTCATAAAACGAGTGAAATTTAAATTCGCCTTTGATGCGGTTTTGTTGTTTAAGCAAATTGAGACCGTTGTAAGTCCCTATCCACAAATTGCCTTGATCGTCCTGATAAATGGAACGCACCGTGTTATCACTCAGCGAAAGCGACTGCTCCGGATTATTCTTAAAATTAATGGTTTGACGAAATTCAGGATCGTAACGTTGCAAACCGCTGTCCCAAGTACCAAACCACATGATGCCTTGATCGTCTTGGAACATCGTATAAACGGCAGAGGTGCCTAGTTGACCAACGTTGGCATTACGAAAGTCTTCAATGATGTTGCCACTCAGATGATCGATTCGTACCAATCCTTCATCGGTAGCGACCCAAATATTATTCATGCGATCGCGTTTCAGTAATCGTATTCGACTGTTGCTGAAGTTGCCGTGTGAAAATCGATCGCGGTTAATGGTTTTGACATGCATGGGTGATTTTTCAGGATTAAATCGAGCCACCTGCCCTTGTTGATTACCAAACCATACATTGCCCTGCTCATCCAGCGTTAACGTGGTGATCCGATTGCTGACTTGACGCCCTTCTTGATCAAAAAAATGGGTAAAATGTTGATAACGACGTGTTTGTGGATCGTAGCGATCAATACCGTTCAATGTGGCAAACCAGATAAAACCTTGTTTGTCTTGTTCTATATTCCAGACGAAATTATGCGACAATGAATCGGAATTGAACGGTGAATGTTGAAGCCGAGAAAAATTTTGAAAATAAGGACTGGTTTTATTTAAACCTCCACCAGCGGTTCCTATCCAGATCTGGCCACTGTCGTCTTCCAGTAGCGTCCAGATATCGTTAATGGACAAGCTATGGATGTCCGCTGAATTTTTCTGGAAGTTTATAAAGTCGTTACTGGCGCGTGGTTTTAAATTCAACCCTCCGAGTTCTGTACCAATCCATAAATTACCAAGCGAGTCACGTAGTATGGCTTTGACGTTATTTGAGCTCAGTGATCGAATATCCGATGTGTTGTGTGAAAACTGACTGAAGTTTCGGCCGTCTTTGGGGAGATGATATAAGCCATCGAGTTGTGTGCCTACCCAAAGCGAATGATCTTCATCCAGATAAAGCGCGTTAATGCGTCCGGGTGCGTCGACAGAGTCGTAGCGAAAAAATATTTGTTGCTCGGTATCAAACCAGCTCAACATATTGGTGGTAGCCACGTATAAGTTGGCTTTGCCATCGCTGACGATTGACGTGACATTGCCTTCTGGAATCGACTGCTGATCGAGTGGATTATTAAAAAAGTGAAAAAACTCGTTGCGTTCAGGAATATAAAGATTAAGTCCGTTGTAAGTACCGATCCACAAATGTTGATTGTTATCCAGATAAAGCGCAGTGATGTGGTTGTGGCTGATGCTATTGAAATTGTTAGGTGAAGCTATGAATCGTGTGAAGTGACCACTTTCCGGGTTTAACTTATTCAGTCCATTTTGCGCCGTTCCAACCCAGATATTACCCGCGTTATCTTCCAATAGTGCGGTGATCACATTGCTGGAAATGGAGTTGGGATCTCGTGAATCATTTTTAAACGATGTAAATTCATAACCGTCGTAGCGGTGCAGTCCATCGTGAGTACCTATCCACAAAAAGCCATGTTGATCTTGCAGCATCGCTGATATTGTATTTTGCGGTAATCCTTCGGCGCTGGTGATGTGGTTAAAACTGAGTTGTTCTGTGCCGCTGTTGGCTGCGCTGTTCTGCACAATCAAGCCGCAAACCAGTACGAGTCCAAACAGTGTTCGGATCAGTGGTTTGTTGAACGGATTGGTGAGGAAAAATCTGTAATTCATGCACAGAGGTTACGTTATTCTATTTTGGTTGATTGGTGAATGGTTAAAGTTATGACTAAAATTATGCTATTACGAGTGAATTAGGTTTATTAATTGCCTAGTCAACCAACAGTTAATAAATACGCTCTAACCAAATCATCATTGTGATCATAGTTTAACTGATTCTATTCACAATGAAACGGCAATTTTACTGCACCGGAGAATGTTATGGCGCAAATGCCACAGGCATCAATGGATGAACGATCGTTAGATGATGTTCCCAATGTTCCTGACCGACACCAACCTGTCGGTTTTTTATTAAGACTGGCAAAAGCGTTACATACTTATGGTGTACCTGCGTATGAGTTAGAAACCACATTGACCGCCTGTGCAGCTAAGCTGGGTTTTGGTTTGCAATGTTTGTCGCAGCCTACCAGCATTATGCTGACATTAATGCGTGAAAAAGATATTCAAACCTTTGTTATCCGGGTAGCACCTGGAGAAATTCACTTGGAAAAGCTAAGACGGGTCAGTGAAATTGCACATCAAGTCATGCGTGGTGAAATGACAACAGCCCGAGGCGCTGATGCACTAAAGCAGGTCAATAATGCGAAACCCCAATACGCAAAGTGGCTGGTGGTGTTGGGTTTTGCGTTGGTATCTGCAGCCGTTTGTCGATTATTTGGTGGCGGCGTGAATGAGCTCATTGGCTCGTTAACCGCTGGTACGGCACTGGGATTATTAACTTTGGTTTCACTGCACCATTCTTTGTTAGCGCATTTATTACCGGCTACGGCTGCCATGGTGTCAACTCTGGTTGCTTACGCGACAGCGCACTTTCTGCCCGGCACAGAAGTTTATATTTCCATTGTTTCTGGTTTGATTATTTTGCTGCCCGGATTAACGCTTACGATTGCTATGGCTGAGCTGGCAACTCAAAACCTGATGTCGGGCACGGCTCGCTTGTTTGGAGCCGGTACGGTATTTATTCTGATGGCGTTTGGCATGGTGATTGGTAATCATTTGGCGGGTATCCTTTCGCTCACGTCTGGTATCGAGCACAAGTTGATTCACCCTTTACCCGTATGGAGTGACTGGGTAGCTGTGATTATTGGTTCTTCGGCCTTGGTGATCTTATTTCAAGCGCGTGTGAAAGATACCGGTTGGGTGATATTGGGTGGCTTGGTCGCTTATGCTTCTGTGAAATACGCGTCGCTCTATTTCAATAATGCAATGACTGCATTTTCCGGTGCCATTGCGGTAGGCGTTTGCGCGAATCTGGTGTCGCGCTTTACCGGTGTTCCCGGTGCGACTTTAGTGGTGCCTGGCTTTATTATTCTGGTTCCTGGCTCAGTCGGTTTTAAAAGCTTAACGGCTTTGGTGGAGCACGATGTTGTAAGAGGTCTTGATACCGCATTTAATATGAGCTTGGTCGGTATTTCGTTGGTGGCAGGCTTATTAATTTCGTCTTTAGTGACTTTGCCGAAAGCAAAAACCTTGCATGAACTGGAAACGGATTTATAAGGGGTGAATATTGAAGCTCTATCTTGTGTTTTTGATATTGGTGACTGTGCTGCTGGGCACATGGCTCTATCTTGATCATCAAAATGAAGAACGAGTGTATCGTTTTTGCGATCGATGGAGTCGAAGCAATCTTATAGAGCCTATAGAAAAAGCGGTAAGTGATGCCGGCTTAACGTTATTAGCATCGGATCACGATGGTGTGCTTTTCATTGCGTATCAACCAACTATTCCACTGTTAAATCAATACATTTGTCGGATTGAGCATTCCGATGGTCGAGTCTTGGAACTTGGTGTTGAAAAACGTTGAACTGTTTTTATTCAAGATAAAATAAGTCGGAGATTAAAACCGATAAATGTATGATTTTTTGGCTCTCATTGAAGCGCCTTCTAGGCATGATGACTAAAAAATTCGTGTTCGAACTCAAAATTATACATTCACCGGCTTTTTAGCTATTAAGCACTTATTTGGAATTCGGATAATGTATTTAAGTATTAACGACTCGATTCGCTGGAAAAGAAAGTTGTTGATACAAATATGCTTTAAAATCTGGCTCATAATTCTGATCGTCAATAGCCAGTTTCATACACTTTAACCAAGCATCACGTTCCTTTTCGCTGATGGATAAGTGTGCATGAGCCCTCGGTATGCTTATAGGACCGTACTTTTCTCTATAAAGAGCTGGACCGCCCATCCAACCACATAAAAAGCGAAACAATTTATCGCGTGAAGTGTTCAATTCTTTCGGATGCATGTCTAAAATTTTTTTTGCTTCGGAACGTTGCTCCATGTAATCGTAAAAATCGTTAACAAGCTTTTTAACGCCGCTTTCTCCACCGGCGGCTTTGTAGGAAGCGTCAAGTGTGCCGTAAGGATGTTGTGAGGTCATAGTTCATATTTTTTATGTGAAGTTCTGCGATCTTGGCATATTGGAAGTGAATAATCGAACGGATTTTTTAAAGAAAGGACTTGCAACATTCAATTTTCGAGCGTGGGAAGATTGAAATTTATACGATTTATTTTAGGCAATAAAAAAAGCCCGAGCGTTAACTCAGGCTTTTCAAATAATTCAATGGTGGCCCGGGGCAGAATTGAACTGCCGACACAAGGATTTTCAGTCCTCTGCTCTACCAACTGAGCTACCAGGCCAGACTGTAAACAGTCGCTTTAACGCACGCCAGCGGGGCCGTTCGTCAAAGAGCGCGTATTAAACCGATTTAGCGCTTTGAAGTCAAGCCTTCTATTCACTATTTTTTGGTGGCACGTAACCTTCGGGCATTTCGTAATCACCACCGAACAAAAACTTCTCCATTTCACCTGCAAGGTATTGTCGTGTTTCTGGCTCAATAACATTCAATCGCTTTTCATTAATTAACATGGTTTGATGTTTTAGCCACATTTGCCAGGCTTCAACGGAAATTTCGTTGTATATTTTTTGTCCTAGTTCACCAGGGTACGTGGGGGCATTGAGCCCTGGTAACTCTTTGTTCAGTTTTTGGCAAAACACGGTTCGTGTCATGGTTGCTCCTGCAGTTGTAATAACAGTTTTAATACCGGGCTGGGTAAACCCAGTTGATCCAGTTGATGGAGATCCTGCCACTTTAACCGATCCGAGTCCATGGCTTGAGTCGGTAGGCGTTTCAAGTCCAATAAGATGGGCTCAATTTGCAAATGAAAATGGCTAAAGGTATGACGAAAAGCGGGCAGTTCGTCTGCACCTTCTAATGAAATGGCGCTGGGTAGTAAAATGTCCAGCTCCGCTTGAGTTTTTGCATTGGGCAAACACCAGAGTCCACCCCAGATCCCTTTAGCGGGTCGCTTTTCAAGTAACACTTTGTTGCGGTGGCGAATAATGGCGAATCGCGCGTTGCGTTCCGGTTTGGTGGTTTTTGGCTTAGGGTTGGGGTATTGGTGTTGTGTGCCCGCAGCAAAAGCCTGGCAGTGATTCATCACTGGGCATAGCTGACAATCTGGATTGCGACGACTGCACAAAGTGGCACCAAGATCCATCATTGCCTGATTATACTGATCAGCGTTTTTTTGGGGAGTTAACCGATCGGCCAATTGCCATAGTTTTTTATGAACTTTGCTTTGCCCTGGCCAGCCTTTAAGGGCGTAAAAACGGCACAAAACACGTTTTACATTACCATCGAGAATGGTGGCTGGCCTTCCAGTTGAAAGGGAAATAATAGCGCCTGCTGTGGAACGGCCTATGCCCGGCAGCTCTTCTAATTCATCGACAGTGTTCGGCCACCTACCCTGATGGGTATTGATGAGCGTTTGCGCGCATTTATGGAGATTTCGAGCGCGTGAATAGTAACCCAGACCTGTCCAGAGTGAGAGCACTTCATCTATCGAAGCTTTGGCCAACGCTTTAAGGTCGGGAAATCGTTGCATGAACCTCTGGTAGTAAGGGATCACTGTAGCAACCTGTGTTTGTTGCAGCATAACTTCCGATACCCACACCCGATAGTGGTTTTTGTTTTCTTGCCAAGGCAGATCTTTGCGACCACGCTCACGATAAAACTTCAGAATGGCTTTCTGAAAAGCTTTGGGATCCAATCGACCGTTCCACTGATTAATTTGAAGCGCAGTGTACAGAAATTTGAATGAGTAATTAACCCTGAATCGTGTTTTAGCCAGGTAGTAGTGGGTGCATCATGGGAACCACAAATGAAAGCACTAACCACATCAGCAATACCAGTGGCCCACCAATGCGCATAAAGTCGGAGAACTGGTATCCGCCGGCGTTCATTACTAACAGGTTGGTTTTATAGGCGACGGGCGTGGCATAACTCATGTTGGCGCCAAAAAGGACTGCAATGACAAAGGGTTCGGGTGACAGCTGCAGCTGGTTGGCAATGGAAATTGCGATAGGGGTGCCGATGACAGCAGCAGCGTTGTTGGAAACAACATTGGTCAAGATCGCAAGCATCAGCATTAATCCGGACAAAATCACAACCGGTGGCGCACCCGACATAATGGCTACAAATGACTCTGCCAAATAATCTGCGCCGCCCGTTTTCAGTAAAGCCTCTCCGAGTGCCAGTGAAGCCACAACGATCAGTACCACTTGGGTTGAAAGTGCCAATGAAGCATCGCGCCAGTCCATGCAACGAGTGATCAACATTAAGCTGACGCCACACAAAGCGCTGACCGCAATAGGCAATATGCCAACACCTGCCAAAATAATAATGCTCGCCATAATGGCCAGCGCAATAGGCGCCTTTTCGGAGTGCGGTAAATCTGTTGTGGCATCCAGCACCAACAGGTCGCCTCGTTTTTTCATTTGTGCGATGTTTTCTCGCGGCCCCTGAACCAGCAATACATCACCCACAAACAAGGAAACATTCCCCAGCTTTCGATACAGATCAATGGCCTTTCCGCCTCGGTGTAAGGCAATAGCCACGAGTTTGTATTGATCAATAAAGCGAACGTTTTTTAACGTTGAACCAGCTAAGGGGGAGCCGGGAACGACAACCACTTCTGCCAACTGTTGATCTTCAGCCGTGAGCGGATGTTCTTCATCAACGGCTTGCTTTCCAATAAACAGGCGTGCTCCGATGGCTTTTTCATAATCTTTTAGATTTTCCGGAGTGTCGGAAACTCGAAGTCGATCACCGGCTTTAAGGACCACATCGGGCATTGGCATGATGCGCGAGTCGTTCTCTTCACCTCGTTGAATGCGTTCGACTTTCAGGCCTCCGCCAGTGTGAGCAATCACTTCTGACAGCGTTTTACCAGCAGCGTAGCCATCTTCCCGAATGGTTAGGTGCGCGGTGAACAAACGAGGGGAGCTGTCTGACATGGACGACTTGCGTTCCGGCATGATACGTGGCGCAATCAGCCATAAATAGGCAATGGCAACAGCACCGGCAATGGCCGCGGTTGGTAAAAAGTCGAACATTTCCAACCGTCGCATACCCATGTCTGCGGCTACCGATACCACCAATAGGTTGGTTGAGGTACCAATAGTGGTCGACATACCACCAACCAGGGTTGCAAGACCCATGGGCATTAACACTGCCGACGCAGAAGTATTGGTTCGTAGCGAAACGCTGATTAAAATCGGCAACAGTAAAACAACAATTGGTGTATTGTTCATAAACGCACTTAAAATGGCACCAATCACTAGGGTCAATAGCAGAGATATTGCGGGAGAGCTTTTCCATAACTTTGCTAATATGCGGCCAATAGGCTCCAGTGCACCAGTACGCACCAATCCTTGCCCCGCCATCATTAATGCACATACCGAGACCAAAGCCTCGTGACCGAAACCAGAGAAAAAAGCGGTAGCGTGTAATGTTTTTCCACTTTCGAGATCTATCACATAGGGAAACACTTCAAAGCCAACGATCAACACCAGCAATACCGCTAAACAACTGGTTTCCAGCGGTATATCATCGCGCCGAAACAAATAAAGAGCGAATACAGTTAAAAGTAAAACGCTCAGCGCATGGTTATTTGGAATAGGGGGAAGATCTAACATGAAGTGTTTTTTCGAATTGTTCGCAATTGTGCACTTGAAGTCAGAGTACCTTCAATTGCACGATTTGAAAATGCCATTTTTGTAAGAATAACGGGGATTGACTGATTCGCAAGTGAAGAGAGCATATAACTTTTGTGATTTGAGATGCCGAGCAGTTAACACGCACTAAAATATCCCTAAATAAGATGGCTTTTGCTAAAATTGCGGCGCTAATGTTTTGTAAGGTCTGAAATTATGTCCGAATCGCAACCGCCTAAATTTATGCGTCGTATTCGTAGCTTTGTACTGCGTGAAGGAAGAATGACCAAAGGTCAACAACGCGCAATGGATGAGTTATTCCCTCAACTGGGTATCGAGTATTCGCAACAGACGATAGATTTTCAGCAAGTGTTTGGTAATGACCAGCCAGTGATTCTTGAAATTGGCTTTGGTATGGGGCGTTCTCTGGCGGAACAGGCCAGTAAACATCCAGAGCGAAATTATCTGGGGATAGAAGTGCATCGTCCCGGTGTCGGTGCTTGTCTGTTATTGGCTGAAGAGCACAACTTAAAAAATTTGCGTGTTATTAACCATGATGCGATTGAAATCATCGAGCATATGATCGCTAATGACTCATTAAGTGGTGTGCAAATTTATTTCCCTGATCCTTGGCACAAAACGCGTCATCATAAACGGCGCATTGTGCAAACACACTTTGTTGATCGACTGCAACAAAAGTTAATGCCAAGTGGCTTTTTGCATATGGCTACTGACTGGGAAAATTATGCGGAATACATGTTAAACGTGATGAATCAGGTCGATGGTTGGAAAAACCTATCGGAAACAAACGATTTTATTCCAAGGCCGGACGATCGACCTTTAACTAAATTTGAAAATCGAGGCCATAAGCTTGGTCACGGTGTTTGGGATTTAATGTTTATTAAACAATAAATAAGGGAAATTTGGATTCATGAGTGAGCCACGTTATATCGCCGGTAATGATACATTAAAATTACGGTTTGCTACATTTGATGACGCGGAGTTTATTTTTCGTTTAGTCAATGATCCCGACTGGATCCGTTTTATTGGTGACAAACAAATTCATAATGTAGACGATGCACAACAGTATATTCAAAGCCGCCTGTTAGACAGTTACCAGAACAACGGTTTTGGACTTTATGTGATCGAATCTATGCAAGGTAATGCCGTTGGATTGTGTGGTTTGGTCAAGCGCGATGGATTGGAAGCCGTTGATGTGGGGTATGCTCTATCGGCGGATGCTCGCGGTTTAGGTTATGCGCGCCAGGCGGTGCAGTTGACGTTGCAACATGCGGTTAATGATTTGGGTATTGATTTGGTATTGGCGATCACCAATCCTGAAAATGCAGCTTCTATTCGACTCTTGGAAAAAGTGGGGTTTGAGTTTATTGAATCAAGGGTAATGCCTGGTGAGGATTTTGAGGTTTGTGTTTTTCGTTGTGTTTTAAATTAAGCTTTTTATTTATTAAAAGCTTTTCGCACCGCTATGCTGTGTGCGAGTTACTTTTGCCAAACGTTGCAAAAGTAACCAAAAGAGCTTTACACTAGCCGCTGTGGCACTTGCTCCGAATATTCTGACATTTTAATATATTCCTGAAATATTTGTTTTTGCTGTTGAATGCTGTCGCAAGTGATCAAACTGGGTATCGTGGACTTTTCAAACTCAGAGTCTTCTGGATGCTTAGGTTTAACAAACAATAAAAATGGAGTCTTAGCCAGTAGCGATAGCAATCTTCAAGCAATTCTAAGGCCTCAGGATTTTTAATGTATTTCGATCGACTTAGATCTCTTGCCACAGCGGCTAGCGTCTGGGCATTTTTGCCTACTTTTTTTGCTCTTGAAAAAAGTGGGTCGCCGGGCAGGGCGAAACCAGAGCTATCCGACAATTAAATATTCAAACTGGGTTTGGATACCTATTAATAGTTTAAAAAATCACTCAATCTCCCGAACCGGAATAACCTCCCCCACGTCAATATTCTCCGGCATAAAAATCTCCAACAAATCATTCAAAAAACGATGCCCGGTTTGAGTAACACGAATACGATTATCCGACAAATCGAGCAATTCTTTTTGATGCGCTTCTTGCAATTGCGGAGTAATTACCGAAAGCGCCAAACCGGTCCGTTCAAAAAAAAGTCGCTGTGGAATAGCAGAGGTTAACCGCAATGTATTCATCATAAATTCAAGTGGCAATTCTTTAAGTGATATAGCTTTCGAGTTTTGCGTGAAAGGTTTGTTGTTATCCAAATAATCTTTCGGACTACGAAATTGGCTGTAACGAAGTATGCGGTTTTCAGCAGGAAGAGTGAGTTTGCCGTGTGCCCCGGCGCCTATCGCCAGGTAATCACCAAACGTCCAGTAGTTTAAGTTGTGCTGGCTCTGCACATGGCTGGATTTAGCAAAAGCAGACACTTCGTATTTGTTAAAACCGTTGGTCGTTAACAGTGCTTCACCGTGTTCCTGAATATCCACCAGAATTTCTTCTTCCGGTAATCTCGGCGGATGCTGATAAAATAGCGTATTTGGTTCCAGAGTTAGTTGGTACCAGGATAAATGACTTACACCACTGTCGATGCCTTGTTTTAGATCATCTGCTGCGTTTTGCAAAGATTGATTTGGCAACCCGTGCATTAAGTCAATATTAATTTTTTCAAAGCCGGCCTCTTGAGCGAACCGAATGGCTTTATTGGCTTCGCGGCTATTATGAATACGACCCAATGCATGCAGGTGTTGATCATTAAAGCTTTGCACACCGATCGACAAACGATTGACACCAGCGGTGAAAAAGCCGTTGAATTTATTCGCTTCTGCTGTGCCAGGGTTGGCTTCTAATGTAATTTCTATTTCACCTTGAAAAGGGATTAATGCTCGAATTTGACTGAGCAGGTTTTCGATTGCTGCAGCTGAAAACAAACTTGGCGTTCCACCTCCAATAAATATACTGGTCAGTCGGCGACCCCAAATCATAGGCAACTGCTGCGTTAAATCGGCGATTAGGGCATCGACATAAAGTTGCTCCGGCAACTCTTGGGATGCGGTGTGAGAATTGAAGTCGCAGTAAGGGCACTTACGTACACACCAAGGGATATGGACGTAGAGCGACAATGGAGGCAAGGTTGTCAATGATTGCATGGTTGCCTCATCGAGTCGAAATAGGTCTTAAGCTGAGCTAAAGCTTTACCTCGGTGACTGATCGCGTGTTTTTGCTCGGTACTCAAGCGGGCGGCGCTGGTTTGGTACTCGGGACACCAGAACAAGGGATCGTATCCGAAGCCTCCTTCACCATCGGGCTCCGTTAAGATTTTTCCTTCCCAGCTGCCCTGGCAGATCACAGGGGTGGGATCGAGGTGATGACGCATAAATACGATCACACATTGGTAGCGCGCACTACGAGCGTTTGCTGCTACTTTCTCCATTTGTTGCAGCAACTTTTCATTATTGGATTGATCAGTTGCTGCTTCACCGGAAAAGCGAGCTGAAAAAATTCCCGGTTTGCCATTTAACGCGTCTACTTCGATACCTGAGTCGTCCGATATAGCAGGTAAACCGCTTTTTTGAGCGGCATGCCTTGCTTTCTTGATCGCATTTTCGACAAAGCTCAAACCATCTTCTACGGCATCTTCAATGCCCAGTTCTTTTTGTGGCACGATTTCACAATGAAAGGACGCTAGAATTTCCTGGAGCTCGGCAACTTTTTTACGATTACCACTGGCGAGAACAATTTTCGACATGAGATTTTCAACGATTAAGCGGGGAGTTGTTTAAATGGATATTGTAAAGGATTACGGGTAAAAACCGGAACTGCGATTATTACCCGATTCGGAAGCAGTCGATTACTTTGTGTTTATTGCGGACTGTAAACGGTTTGGCGAAATTCCAGATCGTAGCTTTTGGGCTGCCCAGAAGGTTTCACTTTCAGTTTAAACGTGAGTTTTTCTTCGTTATAGAAGCGAAAATTTGCCAGATAATAAACCGCGTGTTCTTCTTTTATTTCTTTAAAAGCGAGATCTTTATTTTGTCCCGCAAGGTTGTATGCATTACCACTGACATTAGCTGTAACAGCGTGGCCGAGTTTGTTATCCATCACAGTAATGTTCAACAATGCCAGTGATTTGGAGCGGCTCAGGCCATAAGCCCGAGCGGTTTCTGGCTTTAAAAAGTCGCTATTAAAAACACTGTAGTGGATCGTGTAATGATCAACGTTTTTTAAATTATCTTCGGCGCGGGTAACCAGACAGAAAATAAGCGCCAGAAGCAGCACAAGATATCCAGGCCTCACGATCATGTTTGTCTCCCTGATAGTAAAGTGAGGTGCTGTGGTAAACAGCACCGTAAGAACGAGTATTGGAAAGTATAGATCTGGATCGAATAATTAGCGACGAACGCTGGCTAAACTGACAACATTGTTTGTTTCACGCTTTGGAGCGACTTTATGCAGCTTTTCCAGCGTCTGGGTGGCATTGTGCAGTTCGGTATCCAACTCAAACACTAGGGTTTTAAGTGCTTTCAAGCGACCTTCTACGGTCGCTTCGTTATGTTGCACCGCCAATAATTGTTGATGATTTTCATCCAGCACGTGGCGTAATGAGTTGACTTGTTGAACCAGCGGCAAAATGACTTCGCGAGACCATTGCCGTAGTTCGCCGCGTAAGTATTTAAAGAACATGGCGATCTGATTGACCGTGGTGGTGAAAAAGCGTTTTACTGCAACGCTCTGCTCCGTCAGGGTTAAAGCCAGGTTACGATTAAGCTGACTTGACTCATCAATTAACTGTTGTAACTGACGACGGTAGATTTTACCTTTCAAGTAGCGAGGTTCGAGCAATTCGATGCCAAAGTCGTGCGAAAACTTGGTGTACATGGACTCGGCCATTTTGTTGCTAAGCTCTGCTTCGCGACAAAACTCGTTCATCAAAGCTTCAATGGCCTGGAAAAAGCGCTTGGTTGTACGCATCATGCCAACGCTGGTACGGCTTTCGACCATTTCGTGCAAAGTACGTTGGATCACATCGTCCAGTGCTTCTCGACTGATGCTATGCATTAACACTTCGGTTTGACGCTCCAGCAATCGCTGACTGGGCTTCAAAGCAATATGACGCTTTTTAAACTCAGCTTGTGCTTGGCGGCTTTGTTCAACCAAGCGGTGCAGCTCAGTTTCGGTATTACCGCGCATACCCTCGATTTCAACCGTTTGCTTTTCCAGCTGCTCTTTGCGTGAACGCAAAATTTGTTGCGAGTCTTCAATCATGCGTGTGGATTGTGCAATCACGTTGTCCCACATCACACTTTCTTTGTTGCCAAGTATGGTTTCTGACAAGACCGACTCGATGTCGGTAATTTGACTTTTTAAGATCAGCGCTTTGTCGTCTTTTACACGGCCAAGTAATGCTTTTTGTGCCGATACAGGCAAAATATCTGACTCAGGGATTTTGAGGTGACGCGCGGTCTGACGGATCACGCGATTGATGGCTTTTTCGGTTTTTTTGCGGCCACTGAGTTCGTCCCAGAGCACGTCAATTTTATTCAACACCGCATAAAGCCCCAGGTTTGGCCGGTTTTTCAGTTGTTCGATGTGCTCTTCCCAAATCTGTAAGTCACTGGCCGTAACGCCGGCATCCGCAGCTAACACGAATACCACGGCTTGTGCTTGCGGTAACAGGTGATAAGTCAGTTCGGGTTCGCTACCCAATGCATTGAGCCCAGGCGTATCGATAATGCGTAAACCCTGTTGTAGCAACGGATGAGGAAAACTGACCATGGCATGTCGCCAGGCCGGAATTTCAACTTTTTCTGGATTGCTTTCGTCTTCGTCAAGCATGGTGGCATCAAAGCCAAGCTCCAGTGCTTCCAAACGGGAAACGGATTTGGTTTGGGTGATGCTTTGCATCGCTTGAGCCATTTCTTCCGGAGCGTCTGTGATTAATGGAATTTCTACCCAATGATTGGACAAATTGCGGTATTCCGACATAGGCGTGTCTTGCAACCGTGTTTCAATGGGTAGTAGGCGTAAATAAGACGTTTGATTGTTTTGGTCGAAAAATAACTCGGTCGGACACATGGTCGTGCGACCCGCTTGAGACGGTAAAATGCGTTGACCGTATTCGGAAAAGAAAATGGCATTAATCAGCTCGGTTTTACCGCGAGAAAACTCACCAGCAAAGGCAATGGTTAGGTATTCGCTGTTCAATGTATCCAGCATGTGCTTGATGCGAGTGTCGTTATCATCGTCGCATAACTGGTTGCGGCGTAACCACAAACGAAAACTTTTGAGTTCTTTTGCAATGGATTTTTTCCAATGCTCGAACTTGCCGATTGACTCAGTAAACTGACTTGACCCCATAAAAAAACCGCCTAAAGCAATGCATCTGCTGAACAAATATTGAACAGCTATTCTAGCAGATAAAATGAGTGAAAACGTGACTTTGCATACATTTTGTCAGATTCTGCGCGAATATAAAGTGCAAATTACCGTTAGCCGAGTGCGAACACCAAAGGATAGACGTAATAGCTGATCAGACTCTTGGTGAAATACAATGCTAAGAACATCAATATCGGCGATAAATCCAAGCCACCCATGGGCGGTAACAGTCGTTGAAACGGACGAAATAAAGGGTCGGTAAGTTGTGCAATGACCATCACCATGGGGTTATAACCACCAGGACTGATCCAGCTCATGATCACACGAATAAACGCCAGAAAAATGTACAAACCCAGAGTTAGAGAAATAAGTTCGACACCCGCGAAGACCACCAAGGTGATCATTTTGGCTGAGCCTACCAGCCCGAGTGAAGAGAGCGTTAGCCATTTTCCCAGGTTAATAATGTAAGCGAGCAGTAACGAGGCAACATCCAGACCGGCGAACCCAGGTATGAGTTTACGCAGTGGGATCAGCGGAGGATTCGTTGCTTTGACCACAAATTGAGAAATCGGGTTGTAAAAGTCAGCTCGAACAGCCTGTAGGAAAAAGCGCAGTAATACAACGTACAGGTAAAGCTCAAACAGTTGAGTCAGTAAAAAGGCGAAAGGGTTATTCATAATTTTGATTTTTGTCGGTTAATGGTTTGAATTATATGGGTTTATTGTAAAGTCTAAAGGAATTCTTTGGAAAAAACTGTTAAATCTCAAGTCAGCGGTGTTTTGCCAATTCTTTGCCGCGCACAATGGCAGCTTTGACCGCACGTTCAATCACATCGCCAATAGCGTCGTTTTCGAAACTTTGCAAAGCCGCGGCCGTCGTACCGTTTGGTGAAGTGACTTGTTGGCGTCTGTCACTGATCGCGACTTCCGGATGCTTTGCAATTAATGTCGCCGCTCCTAATGCGCTTTGTACCACTAAAGCTCTTGCCGTTTCGGTTGGCATACCTTGCTTACACCCAGCATCAATCAAAGCTTCCATAAAGCGAAAAAAATAAGCTGGCGAGCTACCAGCCAATGCGGTGACGACATCCATGAGCGCCTCGTCTTCTAGCCACTGATATTGACCGATGGCGCCGAAAATATAATCCACCTCAGCTAAAAAGTTTTGCCGCACGTGTAGCTCGGCATAGACACCCGTCGCCGCACAGAGCTCGATGGCCGGTGTGTTGGGCATGGTGCGGATCACCGGTAATTGATTTCCACACAGTTCTTCTAGGTTTGCAACGGTTAACCCTGCAGCGACTGAAATGGCGCATCTGGGATGGGTTAACACTAAATTTTGCAATGCTTCTCCCATTTTTTGAGGTTTAACTGCTAGAACCAGCAAGTCGGATGCATCGGCAACTTCTTGATTGAGCTGTGTGATCCTGATTTGTGTTTCTTGTGATAGTGCTTTCAGTTTGCCCAAATTTGGGTTAGAAACCATGATGTTTTGCGCAGGGTGTCCTCGCTTCAATAACCCGCGAATAATGGCGGAAGCCATATTTCCAGCACCAATAAAACCAATGACCGCGTTTTGTATAGAAGGTGATGAGGTATTGGATGACATAGTCGTTAATCCTTAATCATTTGTTTCCAGTTGGCTGGACGTTCACCGAACAGCGCCGTACCAATTCGAACCATGGTGCTGCCAGCGGTAATAGCTGACCGCATATCGCCGGACATCCCCATTGATAAGGTATCGAGATGAGGAAAGCTCGCTTTAGCTTGAGTAAAAAGGTCGGCTATTTGCTCAAATTGTTGGCGTTGTTTATTGGTATCTGTTTGTGGTGGTGGAATGCTCATCAGGCCCCGTAATGCTAAGCGGGGTAGCTCATCAACCAATGCCAATAGATCCATTAGCTGGTCACTGTGTATACCTTGCTTGCTCGACTCGCCAAACACGTTAAGTTGCAGAGTCACATTTAAAGGTGGCAAATGTTCGGGTCGTTGCTCGTTTAAACGTCGCGCAACCTTTTCACGATCAATGCTTTGCACCCATTGAAAGTTCGCTGCAATGTCGCGTGTTTTGTTGCTCTGAATAGGGCCGATAAAATGCCACTCGATATCCAGCGCTGCTAAAGCACTGATTTTGGGTAAGGCTTCGGTCAGATAGTTTTCACCGAACAGTTTTTGACCGGCATTAAAAGCTTGCTCTATGTGATTGATTTTCTGAGCTTTACTCACAGCTAACAATGTGACAGAGTTAATAGCTCGATGGGCGTTATGCGTGGCATCGTCTATTTGCTGTTTTATGCGGTACAGGTTTTGTTGAATCGACATAAACTCCTAACTTTTTCAGTGGTAAATGAGAGGTAGAAACCGGCTCAGCAGTCTAAACTGTAAAAGTACTTATTATCTACTCGAATAAACTGGAACTGAACACTTCCGGGGTCAATAACAATGGATATCACAGAATTACTGGCGTTTAGCGTTAAAAATAAAGCATCGGATCTCCATCTTTCGGCCGGGTTACCACCGATGATCCGGGTTGATGGTGACGTACGACGTATTAACGTACCACCGTTGGATCACAAAACCGTACACAGTTTGGTGTACGACATTATGAACGACAAGCAGCGAAAAGATTTCGAAGAATTTCTGGAGACAGACTTCTCTTTTGAGTTGCCGGGTATTGCTCGTTTTCGTGTGAACGCTTTTAATCATAATCGCGGTGCTGGAGCAGTGTTCCGGACCATTCCTTCGCAGGTGTTAACCTTAGAAGAACTGGGCGCACCATCGGTTTTTAAAGATATTTGTATGCATCCGCGCGGGCTGGTATTGGTCACGGGGCCGACCGGCTCCGGTAAAAGTACTACGCTGGCGGCTATGATTGATTACATTAACGACAATGATTACGGTCATATTTTAACGGTGGAAGATCCCATCGAGTTTGTGCACGAAAGTAAACGTTGTTTGATCAACCAACGTGAAGTGCACAGAGATACCTTGGGATTCAACGAAGCTTTACGCTCGGCGCTGCGGGAAGACCCCGATATTATACTGGTGGGTGAGATGCGTGATTTGGAAACCATTCGCTTGGCACTCACCGCCGCTGAAACCGGTCACTTGGTGTTTGGTACTTTGCATACCTCTTCCGCTGCAAAAACCATCGACCGTATTGTTGATGTTTTCCCTGCTGCTGAAAAAGACATGGTACGTTCGATGCTCTCGGAATCGTTAATGGCGGTTATCTCACAAACACTGTTGAAAAAAGTAGGCGGTGGTCGAGTGGCGGCGCATGAAATTATGGTCGGTACACCGGCGATTCGTAATCTGATCCGGGAAGATAAAATTGCCCAGATGTATTCAGCGATCCAGACCGGAGCGCAGCATGGTATGCAAACACTCGATCAATGTTTGAAAGATCTTTTGGCGAAAGGGTTGATAACTCGACAAGATGCTCGTGAAAAAGCCAAAACCAAAGAAGATTTTTAGTTAGGAATTAACGGATGGATTTTGAAGCGTTATTAAAATTGATGGTACAGAAAAAGGCATCGGACCTTTTTATCACCGCGGGCGTTCCACCTTCAATTAAGATCAACGGTAAGATCATGCCGGTGACACAGCGATCGCTTAACGGCGAAAAAGCGCGTGAGGTGGTGCTGTCGGTGATGAACGAAGAGCAGCGACGTGAGTTTGCGCGTGGACACGAGTGCAACTTTGCCATCAGTGCGTCTGGCATAGGTCGTTTTCGTGTCAGTGCGTTTCAGCAACGCAATGAAGTGGGTATGGTGTTGCGGCGTATCGAAACGACTATTCCGACATTGGACGAATTACGCCTGCCAACGGTATTGAAAAAGCTGTCGCTTACAAAACGTGGCCTGATCATTTTTGTGGGTGCGACAGGCACTGGTAAATCCACTTCATTGGCCGCAATGATTGGTTATCGCAATCACACGACAACGGGCCACATCATTACCATCGAAGATCCTATCGAATTTGTTCACCAACACGGTAAATGCATTATCACTCAACGCGAAGTGGGCTTGGATACCGACTCTTTTGAAACCGCGTTGAAAAACACTTTGCGACAGGCTCCTGATGTGATCCTCATTGGTGAAGTGCGGACTTCAGAAACGATGGATTATGCGGTTGCTTTTGCGGAAACAGGACACTTGTGTATGTGTACCTTGCATGCCAACAACGCAAACCAGGCTTTGGATCGTATCATTCACTTTTTTCCAGAAGAGAAACGGCATCAGTTATTGCTCGATTTATCGCTCAATCTGCGAGCTGTAGTTGCTCAACAGTTGATTCCAACACCAGATGGTAAAGGGCGACGCGCTGCAGTGGAAATTCTGATCAACACACCACTGGTGGCCGATCACATTCGTAAAGGTGAAATGCACTTGATTAAGGATTTGATGGCCAAATCGACCGAACACGGTATGCAAACGTTTGATCAGGCGTTGTTTCGACTGTATAAATCGGGTGAAATTACCTATGAAGATGCATTGCATCATGCCGACTCACCTAACGATCTGCGTTTGATGATTAAACTCGACAGCTCTGAAAAAGATCCTGAGTTGCAGTTGGGTGCTAATGCCGGTGGTATGACACTTGAAGATGCTGAGGATAATCCTTTTTGATTAAAGCACTAAGCACTAAGCACTAAGCACTAAGAACTTAGAACTTAGAACTTAGAACTTACCCTTGCTGCGCAAACCAAGACTCCAATATCAAAACGGCCGACAGGTTATCGACAGCACTTTTCTGTAGAGCCCGATAGCCTCCTTCTTCAAAGAGTTGAGAGCGCGCTTCAACGGTCGTTAAACGCTCATCCATCATTTCAACGGGAAGTGCAAATCGTCCTTGCAGCCGTTTAGCAAATTTTCGAGCACGTAGAGTAAGTTGCTGCTCGCTACCGTCCATGTTAAGCGGGCAACCAACAATCAGAGCGTCCGGTCGCCACTCTTGTAGCATACGCTCAACCTGTTGCCAGTCGGGTTGACCATTTTTTGCTTTGAGTGCTTTCAGTGGGCTGGCGGTTTGAGTCACTGCTTGGCCATAGGCAACACCAATGGACTTGTCACCAAAATCAAACGCCAGCAATCGTTGGTAAGCAATTCGCGACATGACGTTTTAAAATTAGGCGTGGCCAGAGAGCGATGAGATCTGAGAGATATCAACACCAAGTAACAGTGCTGCTTTATGCCAACGCTCGCCGACTTCGGTTTGGAAGAGTATTTCTGCCGAAGCTGGTGTGCTGAGCCAAGCATTTTCAGCGAGTTCCATTTCCAACTGTCCTGGTCCCCACCCAGCATAGCCTAATGCGACAACGGCATCGTTCAGCTGTTTCTGCTTCGGTAAAGCGCGAAGAATATCTTGCGACGTCGTAATGGTAATTTGATCACTGACTTCGAGGCTCGATTGCCAGCGAGTAGAGCTGCGATGGATGACAAACCCACGGTCGGTTTGTACTGGGCCTCCCGCCAATACTGGTCTTTCCACAAAATCGGGATCGACAGCAATTTCCAGATGATCAAGCAGTTCCGAGGTTTTTACTTCAGTAGGATGATTAATGACGATGCCCATTGCGCCTTCTTCATTGTGCTCGCACAGCAAAGTCACACTTCGAAAAAAGTTGGGATCCGCCAAGCTGGGCATGGCGATAAGAAAATGATTCTTCAGACTGGTAAATTCTTTCATACCCTAATTGTTGGGCTGAAAGTCGAAAAAAACAAGCAATTCATTTTTTATTGTGTAGAAACACGATCACCAGGTTGAAATTGCCATAAGCGAACAATTTCAAGTACATCGGTATCTTTACGCAATATCTCATCGAAAGGCGCAAAAGGCGCAGCCTGACGCACGATGCGCAACGCAGCATCATCAAGTATTTTATGGCCGGAGCTGCTCATGATGCTTAAGTCACGAATGGTTCCATCCGCATTGACCGCAACCTTTACAATTAATTCGCCATAAAGTTTTTTTTGTTTTGCCAATGTTGGGTAGTTGCGATTACCCACTTCTTCGATACGCCGTCGCCAAGTATCCAGATAGAGAGCATCGCTGGCGCGATGGATCGCAGCCGACACTTGTCGTTTCCGTAAGTTTTTCGAAGCCAGCTGTTGTTGGTCGGACAGCTGCGCGTTGAGTCCGGCCAGCTGGTAGCTTTTTTGCAGGAGCGTTGCTGTATCCAACAAGGGTTGCTGTTGCTGTTCTGGGGCTTCGATTTGATCCTGCAAAAAGACTTTGTTCTGGCTATTACCTGTCAGCAAATCGGGGTTGGGTTGTGGTTGTTTCACCACGGCAGATTGGACCGAAGACAGTGAAGCTTGTTTTGCCGGATCCGGAATTTGTGCCAGCTCAGTCGTAGTGGGCGTTTGCAATAACTCCTTATCGCCACCACCTTGCTGATTGTCCTGGCCAATAAAGTCTGCTTTTTCTGGTTTTTCGAGTGCATGATACTGTGCCAGTACCACTTGCATTACTGGAGAAACTGGTTGGCTCTTTTTCTCCGGCAAGGTAAACGCAATGCCGAGAAACAGCAATGCGTGAAAAGCGATGGCCAGAATTGCTGCGAAGGTCAGTCGATCCGACTCTCGAATGGTTGGGGCCTGCTCATTTAAAACGCCGTTTTCTATCATAATGTTGGTTTATTGCTGTGGGCTGATTTTTTGTTCCAATGCATCCCATAGTTTACCAGCAATTCCCGTATTAAAAGCAGCATCTATTTCACGAATACAGGTTGGACTGGTGACATTGATTTCTGTCAGGTAGCCGCCAATGATATCCAAACCCACGAAATAAAGTCCGCGCTTTACCAGCTCTGGTCCTACTTTTTGCGCTATTTCGAGCTCGCGCTCGGTTAACGGTTGTGCAACACCGCGACCCCCAGCGGCGAGATTTCCGCGTGTTTCTCCGGCTGTAGGGATACGAGCTAAGGCGTAGGGAATAGCGTCACCATTAACCATGAGTACGCGTTTATCACCCTCTCTGATTTCGGGGATAAAACGTTGTGCCATAGCGAGCTGTTGCCCATGGTTGGTCAAGGTCTCGATGATCACATTGGTGTTGGCATCTTGCTGATTTACACGAAAAATAGAAGCTCCACCCATGCCATCAAGCGGTTTTAAGATGACATCCTGATGCTGGTTGATAAAATCTTTAATTAAGTGCTTGTTGGTTGAAACCAGTGTTGGTGGGCAACAATCGGGAAACCAGGCGGTAAATAACTTTTCATTACAGTCTCGCAAACTGGATGGCTTATTCACAACCAAGCATCCGTCAATTTCTGCGCGCTCTAGGATATAAGTTGCGTAAACATAATTCATGTCAAAAGGCGGATCTTTACGCATTAAAACGATATCGAGATCGGCGAGATCCATTTCTTCCGCATCGCCAAGTTCAAACCAGCTTTCAGGATCATCAAAAACCGTTAAAGGTTGGCAAATTGCGAAGGGTTTCCCATCTCGCAGCAATAGGTTTTCTATTTCAATATAAAATATGGGATGATTACGCGCTTTTGCCTCCAGAAGCATGGCAAAAGTGCTATCTTTTTTAATATTGATTGTGGATATTGGATCCATGACAACGCCAACGGAGATAGTCATAATTCTTTCTCGAAATACCTCTGATTAAATGTTTAGTTTTCATACAACCCGTGGGCGTATGGATGGCCTGCGCCGAAAACAATGACAAACGTCTGTTTCGGTGATTGTTTTGCCACTTACTTTACAGTGATCGGTGGTTTTCACAAAGAATTACAAACTTCAATGTACGTAACTGGGTAAATTCATCGCTGGGTTGAAACTCTTTGTGAGTTGCTAAGTTTAACTGTTTCGGTATCAACAGTGTCGCGGTAAAATGAAGTGTCATCTAAGCCAATGATTTTTACGTGAAAACTTGTTATTGCAGGAAGGCTGATTAAAAATGCTTGTATGTGTTGCATTTTTGTCCGACTTTCTCGCCAACAAAATATAGTGATTTTACTTTAGCTTTGTTAGCTAACTTATTCTATATTAAGTAAAATCAAAGTGGATCAATGGATGCACTTATGGTAAAAACATTGCCACAGTGGGTGAACTATTGGTTATACATCTCAATTAATGATATAAGTGGGTGCCAAAATGCTTGTACCCGATGAGGGTGTGTGAATGGAGAATTCCTTCGAAGGCTTAAAGGCAATGGTGATCGACGACAGTAAAACGATTCGTCGAACCGCCGAAACATTGCTCAAAAAAGTAGGTTGTGAGGTTGTGACTGCAACCGACGGTTTTGATGCTTTGGCTAAAATTGCAGATCACAAGCCTGACATCATATTTGTCGACATTATGATGCCGCGTCTCGATGGTTATCAAACCTGTGCGCTAATTAAAAACAATAAGGCGTTTCAATCAACGCCCGTCATCATGTTATCCAGTAAAGATGGCTTATTTGACAAAGCAAAAGGGCGAATTGTTGGTTCGGATCAATATCTGACCAAGCCTTTTAGTCGAGATGAGTTGCTCAATGCAATTCGATCTCATGTTAGCAATACCAAACAAACGGCTTAAGGGCCGTTTTGTTCCTATATTCCTGAAGTAAAGAGGGGGTTTTTACATGGCACGCGTATTGATCGTAGACGACTCGCCTACAGAAACGCATGTTTTGAGCAGTATTCTGGACAAACATGGTCATGAAGTGCTCACCGCAGAAAACGGTGAAGCAGGTATCGAAGTAGCCAAAGCTGAAAAGCCAGATTTGGTATTAATGGATGTCGTTATGCCTGGGCTGAACGGGTTTCAGGCCACGCGTCATTTGAAGAAAGATCCGGAAACGTCCAATATTCCAGTGATCATCGTTACGACAAAAGATCAGGAAACGGACAAAATTTGGGGTATGCGACAAGGCGCCAAAGATTACTTGACCAAACCGGTTCAGGAAAGCAGTTTGATGAAAGTCATTAATTCGGTGCTTGAGGGCTAACAGGATTTTAGTTGATCGTTCCAGGAGAGGCGGAATAACACAATGGTAGACAGCGCGACCAATCCCGCATTTGAAATCCTCGCTGATATCGAGCGGCGCAGCTACAGCAGTGCTTCGGCTGTTCCACGTTCCGAACAATCGGGTCGGTTTTGGACCGGCATTGGCTTTCGCCTGAACGATCAACGTTACGTCGCGCCATTGAAAGAAGTCGCAGAAATTTTACAAATGCCCAGTTTCACCAAGGTGCCGGGGGCTCGAGCCTGGGTGAAAGGCATCGCCAATATCCGCGGTACTTTGCTACCGATCATGGATCTGCACGGTTATTTAGGCCGTAAAGCACCAGCAACCATGCGAAGACAGCGGGTACTGGTGATCGATCACAATGGTATTAATAGTGGCATTGTGGTAGATGAAGTGCTGGGGTTACAGCATTTTGAGGATGTTGAACGTATTAATGAAGTGAATGATGATGAGGCCATTATGCCGTATTTGTCAGGTCGCTTTAACCGTGGCGAAGAAGAGTGGAAAGTGTTCAGCCCTTATGCCTTGGCTGAAAATCCTGCGTTTATGCAGGTCGCACTTTGACGTTGACTTATTATCTGCCGTTGGCAGCAAGTGTCGAAATATTTATAAAGAACGTAGTTGGGAAATAAACTATGAATGCACCGGTAAAAGATAAAAGCACACAAGATGGGGGGAGCTCAACACGCGTCGTTATCTGGCTCCTGGGTTTGTTTCTGATAGTCACCATTGTGAACCTATATAATGGCTGGCGTACAGGGCGTAACGTACAAAGTTGGTCTGAAAAAGCGGAAGATTTGCGGGTTATATCACAGCAAATCTCAAAAAACGCATCGGAAGCTTCGCAGGGTACTGAAACCGCTTTTGATGAGTTAAAGCTATCGGTGGATCGCTTCAACTTACTGGTCAGTAATCTGTCAGACTCACAGGGTTCTAACCCGATGACGAAGATTGATCCGACTCCGGATTATATTCGTAGCAAAGAGTTTTCTGCACTGCGGGATACTTGGGGTGAAGTTGGTAAAGACGCCCAAGTCATATTGGAGAGTGTTGATACAGTAACCGGTCTGTATCAGACGCAATCGGAAATCTCGGCAACCATTCCTCAAATCCAGTTCTTATACAACACCGTAAACGACATATTACTCGATGCTGGTGCATCCGGTGAGCAAACCTATTATTCGACACGACAGATGCTGTTTGCAGAACGGATCAACCGAAGTTTCCAGAAGGTATTGCAAGGTGGTGACGACGCCGCAGCCTCAGCAGAAAACTTTGGTCAGGATGTGGAAACGTTCGGCAGTGTGCTTGAAGGCATGTTAAATGGTGATGCCATGCTCGGTATTCAGCGTGTTAACAATGCCGAGGCAAGAGCCAACCTGGAAGAAGTGTCGGTGTTGTTCCAGGCCGTAAAAGATCAAGTGGACTACGTTATCCGCAGCACCGACGCCTTATTTAAAGTACAACAGGCGTCAAAGCGCATTTTCGACCGCTCCAACAAGCTTCTCTCGCAATCGAAAGAATTGGCCGATGCTTATCGTCTGCATGGTAACCGACTCGATTGGATGAGTGGCCACTACTGGTTCTCTATTGCTGGTGGTACGATGGTACTTATCTTCTTGTTTTTATTGGGTATTCAAATCCGTAGCGCGGATAAAAAACGGGAAGGCATTGTGCGAGTTCAAGCCGAACGTGAGCGCGAACAGAACGAACGTAACCAGCAGGCAATCATTCGATTGCTGGATGAAATGGAAGGTCTTGCAGACGGTGACTTAACCGCTAATGCAACGGTAACTGAAGACTTTACGGGTGCCATCGCCGACGCGATGAACTACACCATTGACCAACTGCGGTCATTGGTATCGACCATCAATGAGTCGGTTTCTCGATTGTCTTCCGCAACCGAAGAAACACAAGGGATCTCGAACGAGCTGGCTCAGGCATCTAAAAACCAGGCTCAGGAAATCACCGGAGCTTCAGCCGCGATTAATGAGATGGCTGTGTCCATCGAGCAGGTATCTGCCAACGCCGCCGAATCCTCTCAGGTTGCGGAAAAGTCGGTGGATATCGCAAAAAAAGGTGCCGAAGTGGTACGTAATACCATCCGCGGGATGGACACGATACGCGAACAAATACAGGAAACCTCGAAACGGATCAAACGACTGGGTGAGTCATCCCAAGAAATCGGCGATATCGTATCGCTGATCAACGACATCTCCGATCAAACGAACATACTGGCACTTAACGCGGCCATTCAAGCATCGATGGCGGGTGAAGCCGGTCGTGGTTTCGCGGTAGTTGCCGATGAGGTACAGCGACTCGCGGAACGATCGGGTAATGCGACCAAGCAGATTGAAGCCCTGGTAAAAACCATCCAGACCGATACCAACGAAGCGGTTATTTCGATGGAAGCCTCAACCGCCGAGGTGGTACGCGGAGCTCGTCTGGCTCAGGATGCGGGTGTAGCTCTGGAAGAAATCGAGCGGGTATCGTCGAATCTTGCTGAATTGATTCAGAACATATCCAATGCGGCACGCCAACAGGCGGCGTCTGCAGGTCACGTATCCAATACGATGAACGTCATTCAAGAAATCACCAACCAGACTTTACAAGGTACGCTCAATACAGCCAGCAGCATCGGTAAACTGGCTGAACTGGCCGACGAATTAAGTGGCTCGGTTGCTGGTTTCAAACTACCGAACTACTAAGGTTAGGTGACGGCCTTGAAAATGGCTGCATATGAAACTTTGCCAGAAATGAACAGCGAAGAGTTTAAACGCTGGCAATCCTTGCTGGAAGAACGCACCGGTGTTTGGTTATCAGAAAACCGAAAATCATTTTTGATGACCAACCTAGCACAGCGCATGCGTGAGCGTGGTTTCGACAGCTACAACAGCTATTTTGAAAGTCTCGATTCAGGTTTAAGTTCCGCTGTTGAGTGGGCCAACCTTGTCGATTTGCTTACCGTACACGAAACGCGTTTTTTTCGTGATAACGCGTCGATGGAGTTGGTTCGTAATCACATATACAAACTGCTTCAGCGTTCTGCGGAAGAAAAGACCGACAAACCTTTCAGTGCTCAGGTCTGGAGTGTTGGTTGTTCAACCGGAGAAGAAGTTTACAGCCTTGCCATGTTATTGAGTGAGCTCGATACCTCAGAACTTCAGCGAGCTCAACGTAATTTTTATTTTGGGTTGACCGGAGTTGACATCAGCTTTCCTGCGTTGGCACAGGCAAGAGAAGGCATTTATCACAAGCGTAAACTGATCAACATTTCCTCTGATTTGTTGGACAAGTATTTTGAAAGCTTGCCCGATGATCATTTTCAGGTGAAGAACCTGCTCAGACATCGCACCTGTTTTGTTCAGGCCAATGTCAAGGAATTGGAGTCGCAACCCAAGCAATTGTACGACGTGATTTATTGCCAAAATGTTTTAATTTATTTCCAAAATGCGCGACGCGAACAAATAGTGAAAGAGTTTGTGAGTCGACTTGCACCAGGTGGACTGTTGGTATTAGGCCCCGGCGAACTGAATAACCTATCGCATCCGCTGATTGAGAAAGTTTCCACCCGGCACTGCCAAGCGTATTTGCGTGCAGGTGGTTAAGAAGAAGTGGCTCATAAATTGAAGAGTCTTATGGAGCAGGCATGGCCGATACGAATGAACAGTTAGCACTCAGTTGGGTCCGTAAAGAGATCAATAAGTCGCTCGACCAGGCTCGTCAGGGACTTGAGGCCTTCGCAGAAAATGAAAGCGATGTGACTCAAATTCGTTTTTGCATCAGTTGTTTGCATCAAGTACGCGGTACGTTGCAAATGCTGGAGTTTTTTGGTGCAGCTTTATTTGCAGAAGAAATGGAGCATTTGGCACAAGCGATTGCCGAAGGTCGATTTGTGGCAAAGGAAAAAGCACTGGAAGTGTTAATGGCCAGTATGCTGCAACTACCGGCTTACTTAGATCGTGTTCAAGAAGGTCGTCGCGACTTACCCGTAATTTTATTGCCGTTACTGAATGAGTTGCGTGGTTCGCGAGGTGCGGCTCCCGTTTCAGAAAGCGCTATTTTTGCACCTCAACTTTCCGGAGTGGAACCCCCTAAATCAGAAGCCGGTGCTAAACCACTTGATCCGGGTTCTTTTTCTGATCTGTCGAAAAAATTTCGCATGCACTATCAAAAAGGGCTGCTCGGTGTAATGCGCAGCCAGAATGTCAAAGAAGGCATTCAACGCATGCACAAAGTGTTGGAAAAACTGGAAGAAATCACATCCGGTTATTCGGTAGCGCACCTGTGGTGGGTGGCGGACGGCTTTCTGTTTTCCATCATCGAAAAAGGTTTGTACAAGGATCCGGCGGTACACGCGCTGCTTGGCAAAGTCGATCGCCAAATTAAACGTTTAGCCGATGCGGGAGTTGAAGCATTAAACGATGCTATTCCCGATGACCTACTGAAAAACCTGCTGTATTACGTTGCAAAATCCGATTCGAAAAATGAAAAAGTCATTCGGCTTAAAGAGCGATTCAATCTTGCTGCAAGTTTACCCACTGAAGTCGAAGTTGAAGAAGAAAGACGAAAAATGCAAGGCCCGGATGCTGGGGCAATTGAAACCGTCGTTGGAGCCATCAACGATGATTTGATCAACGTTAAAGACACGCTCGACCTTTTTGTACGTGGTGGCGATAAAAGTGTTGGTAAAATCCAGTCTCTTATACCCAACCTGAAAAAAATTACCGATACGTTAGGCATTCTGGGACTGGGAATTCCACGAGATGTGATTAAACAGCAAATTACAACCTTGAGTAAAGTGGTTGAATCGGGTGATGAAATTACCGACGCACTCGTAATGGATGTAGCAGGTGCACTTTTGTTTGTCGAAGCCAATCTCGCCAATGTGAAGCCACAAGATGTGGGAGCTTCCGAAGAAAGCACGCCTGAAGAGCTTGCCGCTAAACAAGATCAAGTGGCTGCAGAAGCCCAGTTAGACGATGCTCGATTGCAACTTCTGAAAGCAAGTCGTGGCAATTTACAAAAAGCAAAAGAAAAGATTGTCGATTTTATAGCATCGTCATTTGATTTTTCTTTAATTACCGATGTGCCGATTCTGCTGACTGAAATTCAAGGTGGTTTGCAAATCGTTGGTTTTGAAGACGCCTCAAGTCTATTACATAAAGCGCAAGATTTTGTCGAACGTAAACTGCTGGCGGCTCGGATGCAACCTCAAGAAGAAGTGATGGATGCACTTGCAGATATTATCACTTCAGTCGAGTACTGCCTTGAAAACTATGGTGAAATCGGATCACGTGCCTTTGATTCTGTGTTACAGGCTGCGAAAGAGAGTCAAGCGATACTAGAGCAGGAACTGTCAAAACCGGATCCAGTCACTCAGAAAGAAGAAGCGACGGAAACGCTGATCGAACGTTTTGAGCAACAAGAGCAAATTGCTTCGGAGACAGAAAAGTCCGTCGACGATGCCAAGCCACAACCTGTTGACCATGAAACGGCAAAACCTGTTGCAACGGCTGAGCCTTCGCCTCCTGTGGAGTCCAAACCGGTGCAACCTCCGGAAACCAAAGCTTACGATGAAAGCCTAATCGATGACGATGTACTGGAAATTTTTCTCGAAGAAGCTGAAGAAGAGCTTGCCAGTATTAATGAGCTTTATCCGCGATTAATTGAAAACCCGCAGGATGAAGAATCACTGACCACAGTACGCCGTTCTTTCCATACTTTAAAAGGCAGTGGCCGGTTGGTTGGTGCCAGTTTGGCAGGAGAGCTGGCTTGGTCCATCGAAAATATGTTGAATCGGGTAATCGACGATACCATTAAGCTCGATCAAAAAGTGTTTGCGGTGATCAAAGATGCCATCGATTTTATGCCAAAGTTGATCGATGCGTTTTCTAAGAATCAACTCCCCAGCGAGTCACCCGATGAAATAATGGCGCGTGCGCATGCTTACGCCAAGGGTGAAGATTATCAGAGAGTCGAGCCTGTTGCAGTCGAGCCAAAAACGACAGAACCAGAAGTTGTAGCGTCTGAAGAAGTCGAATCGAATTTAGTGGACTCAACCCCAGATGAGCTGGAGCCAATCGCTGAAGCCGATTCTACAGCAGCTCAAGCCAACTTGTCTGAATTAGAAATAGATGAACCCTTGCTGACTGAGCAAGAGTTGGTACCTGAAGTTGAAGAAGAACCCATCGCCAAACGTGATGAGTCACTATCTTTCGAGTCGCCTGAGCTGTCCGATAAAGAGTTGGCCGAGTTTGACGTTGCTCTTGAACAAGATGAACCCGAAGAAAGCATAGAAATTGAACTACCGTCAGAAGATGATTCCATACCCGAGCTTGAAGAGATTGAAGCCAGTGAAAGTTTTGAGCCTATAGGCGTAGATGATGTACTTGAAATCAGCGAAAGCCTCGACGAAGAAGAAGTACCAACCCTTGATTTCAGTGAGGAAGTAGAAAGTGAAGGTTCGCAAGAGCTTGAAGAGTATGCTCTGGATGAAGTGGCGAAAACTGAACCCGCAGACACTGAAACTTCAGCACAGGAAATTGCAGTCAGTTCTGAACTGGACCCCGTGTTACTCGAAATTTTCGTTAATGAAGCCGAAAGTCATATCGAAGCGATTAATTTATGTATTGCATCTTGGGCGTATGCGAGTCAGGTAAAAGCGAGCGACGATTTGCTTAGAGCCATGCACACACTCAAAGGCAGTGCTCATATGGCCGAGGTGCCCGAAATTGCCGATGTTGCAGGTCCACTTGAGACTTTAGTTAAAGAGTACAAGCAACGTGAAGTTAATTTAAGCGAAGAATTTAAGCAAGGGCTTGAGCAGGCGAAAGAGTATTTACAACGTTGTTTACAAGCCTTAAAAAATAAGCGCCATTATCTAAGTGATGTAAAACAACAGTTAATTGACTTGTTTACTGAACAGCGACAACAGTTAATCCGGCTCAGTGGAGACAGTGAAGTCAAAGCCATTGACTCGGTGCAAAGAGATCCGGAGTTACTGGGTATCTTTTTGGCTGAAGGTATGGATATCGTTTCCGAAGCTCAGGAGTTGCTGCGACAGTGGCAACATAAAGGTTCATTGGAAGCGCAACATAACTTACAAGCCGAAATGCACACCTTAAAGCGTGGCGCTAACATGGCGATGCTACCGGAAGTGGAAGCCTTGGCAACGGCACTGGAATCGTTTGTCTCCAAGCCCGATCAACTCACCATGGATGAAGAGTTTTATCAGTTGGGTACTCGCGCGCTCGATTGTGTATTGGAATTGCTTAACAGTGCCGCTGTAGAACACGCGTTACCGGATCCTACCAGCCTTATTGACTCTCTAAAAGATTGGCACAGTAAGCCGGTGGTGGTACCTCAGGTTGAAAAAGTCGAGTCACATAGGGAAGGTGTCAGTGAAACCATTTTACCTGAAGACGTTCATGAAGCAGAAGACGAAATTGATGAAGAGCTGCTGGAGTTCTTCCTAGAGGAAGCCGAAGAACTGATCGAAGAAATTGAGGAAAACTTCGAGAAATGGAAAGCTAATCCGCAAGATTTACTGCCCGTGAACAACTTACAGCGTAACCTGCATACCTTTAAAGGCAGCGCTCGCATGGCAGGTGTGATGAGCGGTGGTAACTTGGCCCATGCATTGGAAGATCTTTACGAAGCTCTCGGCAGTGGTCACATTGAAGTTGCTGATCACCATTTTGTTTTGTCTTATCAAATTCTTGACCACTTCCGCAGCATGCTTGAACAATTGCGAGATCACGGTCAATATCAGATCGATGAGTCACTTATTGAAAAAGTGCGCGATGCCATTGCTGGTAAATCGATGGCTGCGGAAGAAGCCGCGCCTGAAGCGACACGTGAATCAATCAGTGACGAAATAGTAGATACCGCGCCGGAAACTCAAGTTGAGCCGGAAGACGCTCTTGAGGTTGTTCCAGCAGAAGAAGTCAAAGCGCCGGTCCAACAAATAGAGCTCGATGAAGACGGCGAAGAAGTTTTAGAAATCTACCTCGAAGAAGCCGCTGAAATTTTGCAAAGCATGGATGAAGCTTTACAGCAATGGAGTAAGGAACCAGCTAATAGTGAATCCATTGAAACGCTGCAGCGCAGTCTGCACACGTTAAAAGGTGGTGCACGACTTTCAGACCTTACCGCATTAGGTGATATTACCCACGAGTTGGAAACCTATTTTGAGCAGGTGGCTGCAGCAAAAATTAATGTGACGGATGATCAGGTCCGTTTTGTTATGCGGGGCTACGACGTAGTGCACTCAATGATCGATGAAGTGGGTGCATCTCGTATGCTGACTACGCCAGTCAGTTACATGGCTGACTTGAAGCGCGTGATTAAAGGTGAGCAACCGGCAGCGCAAGAAGCGGTTAAACCTACTGCAAAGCCAAAATCAGAGCTTGTAGAAAAGCCAAAAGAAGCCGCAAAGGTTGTGCCTCTGACAAAGAAAAAGTCAGCGGCAAAAGAAGCGCCTCAAGCGGCAGAAGCACGTCGACCCAGACAGCAAGAGTTGGTGCGTATTGCGGCCGATCAGTTGGAAGATTTGGTAAACCTTACCGGGGAAACATCGATTTTCCGAGCGCGCTTAGAACAACAGGTATCGGTGTTGCGCTACAACCTCGATGAAATGTCACAAGCACTAGATCGACTTCGGGATCAGCTACGAAACCTTGAAATTGAAACCGATGCGCAAATTGAATATCGTCGGGAAATCGCTGGGGTTGACTACGAAGAGTTTGATCCGCTGGAGTTTGACCGCTATACCCGACAGCAGGAATTAACAAGGATTATTGGTGAGTCTACCGCTGACTTATCGAGTTTAAAAGAGTCGTTGGACAACCTCGCTTCCGACTCTGAAACCCTGCTCTTGCAGCAAGGTCGGGTGAATACCGAAATGCAGGAACGATTGATGCGTACCCGCATGGTGCCTTTTGAAAGCCTGGTTCCACGCTTGCGTCGAATCGTGCGTCAAATCGGAAACGAGCTGGGTAAAGCGGTAGACTTAGCTATCGTGGCTGAAGGCGAGATGGACCGGACTGTATTGGAGCGAATGATCGCCCCTATTGAACACATGTTGCGTAATGCAATGGATCACGGTATTGAAAGTGTCGAAGATCGTAAAGCAGCCGGTAAATCAGAAACCGGGAAAGTCCGTATTCGTTTATACCGCGAAGGTTCAGAGATCTTTATCGAAATTCAGGATGATGGCCGCGGCCTCAATATGGATGCGATACGTAAAAAAGCGTTAGAGCGCGGCTTGATCACTGAACAATCTGAACTCAGTAACCACGAATTGCAACAAATGATTTTTGAAGCTGGCTTTTCCACCGCACAAAAAGTGACTCAGATCTCTGGGCGTGGTGTGGGTATGGACGTGGTTAGCAGTGAAATAAAACAATTGGGCGGAGTGGTCGAAATTCACTCCGAACAGGGCAAAGGCGCTACCTTTACCGTCAAGTTACCCTTCACTGTTTCGGTAAATCAGGCACTTATGATTTCCGTTGGTGACGATATTTATGCAGTTCCCCTGACCAACATCGAAGGTATCGTTCGGGTCAGTCCGTTCGAAATTCAAGAGTATTACGACAATCCGGAAGCACGGTTTGAATACGCTGGGATGGCTTACCACATGCGGTACATGGGTAATCTGTTGGATCACAATGTACGCGCTGATCTGGAAGGCGTAACCAAACCACTGCCGGTGTTGTTACTACACGGTGCTGAACATCCTACCGCCGTGCAGGTAGACGAACTGATGGGTAGCCGTGAGATTGTTGTGAAGTCCGTTGGACAGCAGCTCAGTTTGCTGAGTGGCTTATCAGGTGCCACTATACTGGGAGACGGTCGCGTGGTACTGATTCTCGATGTACCGGCGCTGACACGTCGAGCCGATGCCGTCATTGAAGCAGACTTCACGGTGGAAGAAGAGGTTCAGGAAGATAAAGTACCGAAAGTAATGGTGGTCGACGATTCCATCACGGTGCGAAAAGTTACCCAGCGATTGCTACAGCGTCACGATTACGAAGTCATCTTAGCGAAAGACGGTGTTGATGCACTTAGTGTATTGCACGATAACAAACCCGACGTCATGTTACTCGACATCGAAATGCCGCGTATGGACGGTTTTGAACTGGCCACTATCATTCGCCACGATGAGCAGCTTAAAGAGTTACCGATCATTATGATCACTTCACGTACGGGTGAAAAACACCGTGAGCGAGCCGAGTCAATTGGAGTTAACCGTTATATGGGTAAACCGTATAACGAAGTGGATTTATTACAAACAATCGAGTCATTGTTACCTGGTAGACAGTAATGAGCAGTAAGGAAACACTTTCGATTGGACTGATATCTTCTGGCGGTGATGAAACAGCGCAGTATGTTGGTCTGTTAGAACAGCACGGCGTTACCATCGCCAAGCAAGTTGCGCCCGATGCAATAGAAGCCGAGCATATTGCCAATAATCAGCTACATGTTTGGCTGTTGGATATCGATGAAGATCACTGGACTGAACAGCTCGATGATCTGTTGGACCAATCAACCGTTCCTGTTTTTTTCCACGAACGCGGTTCGTTAACCAAGCAGAGTCATCCCGATTACTGGGTCGAAAAACAAATCGAACGTTTGTATGAAATGGCGGGTCTTGAGCGGGTTCAGGAATCGGAACCGGATGCCAAAACTAGCGCAGCAAACAGTGAGCTTCATGCTGACGAAATGACGGTTTCTGATGAAGCTGAAGATTCCGTTTCACGTTTGGAGCAGGCTACTGAAGAACTTTCAAGCACCTTACAGCAATTGGCGAGTGACGAAGAAGTCCAAATCGAGCCTATCGAAGAAGTCGCTCAAGCGTTGTCGGAAGAGGATACCGATTTAGCCGATCGAGAAAAGATCGATGAAGACTTTGAGCTTTCTGACTTAGAGGTGTCCTCACTGGAGGAGCCGGATGTTGAAAGTTCAGCGATAGACAAAGATCCGTCGCATGAACCCGCTTTAGAAGACTCTTTAACCGAAGCACCTGCTGCTCATGAGACTGCTGAAGAACCTGAAATTCATACTGAACCAGAAACCATCAGCCTTGACGATGAATTGCAGGATTTTGAAGCTGAAATTGACAGCTTTTTAACCGACAGTAGTGAAATTCAAGTCGATGATTTTTCTGAGTTGGGTGAAACCGAATTTTCCGAAAGCAAGCCCGATGACGTTGCATCGCTAATCCCGGAACTTGAAAAAGGTGCCGAGTTAAAAGCAAAGAGCCAACCCGAAACGGACAAAGGCGAGCCTCTTGATTTCGATTTTGGCGAAGATATTTACGACAAGCCACTCGGGTTCGAAGACGATGCGATTGAATTCACGGATCAGAAACCGGAACAAGCGGCGAAAGCAGAAGACGCTTTACATGAAGATCTTGAACCAACTTCAGATACGGGCTCCGAACTTGAAGAAGAGATACAATTCTCACTTCCGGCAGACAATGCTGCCGACGAAAGTGAAGCGTCCGATGATTTTAGCTTAGAGTTGGATACGGAATTTGCTGGTTCAGCAGAAAAAGACAACATTAACTTGGAGCTGGAATTATCCATTCCGGAAGAAACAAGCGAACAGTCGCTGGTCGATGTTGAAAATAAACAATCAGACGAAGCAATCGCTAAAGACGAAACACCCGAGCATGAGCAATGGACGCTAATAGACGATGAAAGTGAGGAAGAGCGTCGTGAGGATGTTGACGACGGTTTGACTGTTGACTCTGAAAGCATCGACGAATTGGATGATGACCTCACAATTGATGAGTCGCTTTTGCAAGCTCTGGAAGATCAATCTGAAGCTTTTGAACCGGAAGTCCAGCGTTCGGAAAACATCGATTCTGACATTGAGTCCGATGACATGGCTGTTACCGAGCGAGAAAACTTTCAATTCGATATTGATCAGCCCGACGAAATCGTTGATGCATTTGAAGGCGAGCTTTCGGCACCGAAACCTGACTTTCGTGAACAATATCCTGGCGATAGTGATGACCGTTTAGAGTCTGAAAACCTCGATGAATTGTTGGCACCTTTGGAAGATGAAACCCTCAATGAACTCGAACAGCCCGAGGTTGCGGAAGAACTCATTGCGATTCCCCCGGTAACGCTAGAAGAAAACACTGCGTCAATCGAAAGTGACGACGAAGCAGAAGTCGAGTTCGATGTGCCTTTACTCGACGATACTGCAACGGATATGCAGTTCGAAGCCATGGAGCCAGAACCGCCGACTTCGCCAGAGCCGCCAGAATGTAATTTATGGGTATTAGGTGCATCACTGGGTGGCCCGGCGGCAGTAAAGCGTTTTTTACAAAGCTTACCCACCGATTTGGACGCAACCTTTATACTGGCGCAGCACATTGACGATAACTTTTTACCGGTGCTGTGCAATATTTTGGACACTCAAACACCGTTTCGAGCCGCTATCGTTGATAAACCCATGACGCTTGAACGTGGGCGCATTTATATCGCTCCCATCAAGCGTAAAATCATTTTCAGTCAGACAGGTCAAGTTCATCCTACCGACGAGCCCTGGACGCCCCCATATTCGCCGTGTATTGATGATGTGATCCTGTCAGCGGCCGAGGTGTATAAACATCATTGCAGTGTGGTGATTTTCAGTGGTATGGGAAATGATGGTTGCCATGGTGTTGAGCAAATGCGCGAGCAACAGATAAGGGTGTGGGCTCAATCTCCAGATTCCTGTGCGAACAGCAGCATGCCAGACTCACTCATTGAAAAAAATCTGACCGACTTTGTGGGCAGTCCTGAAGAGATCGCAGCGGAACTGGCACAACAGTTAAGTCCAGCCTGAGCAAACAACGCCTGATATAATGTGTCGCCTGAAAACGGCAACGAGGAGAAAACCGTGGAAAACAGTGTGAAAGAAGTTTACAGCCTGATGATCCCGATCATCGACGAAAGTATCCTGTTGCCCAACGCGACGGTCGCCGAAATTGTTCCGTTTGGCGATGTTACTCACTCAGATAAAGGACCCAGTTGGTATGTCGGTACTGTACACTGGCACGGAATGGACGTACCCATGATCTCGCTCGATATTCTCAATGGAGGTGAAGATCCGCAAGCGAACAAACGATCGCGCGTTGCAGTGGTTAGCACACTGAACAACAACGAAGACATGCCCTACATCGCCATCATCGTACAGGGCATTCCACGCCTAACTCACGTCACAGAACCTTCGGTTTCACTGGTTGAAGATGAGCCGCTGCGCACTGCAGACAAAGCCAAAATTAAAATCGGCTCGATTCAGGCAACCATTCCCGATATTGATAAACTGGAACAACTGATCCGAGACGTTTAAAAACAGTTACGAGTGCCGAGTTCCGAGTTTAAAACCGTCAGTTTCACTTGACGGGAGACAACAAAAAAACATCATTTTTTCGCAACTCGCTAAGAAACAGAAGAAACCACTTCTTTACGCCATTTAATCGAACAGCCAATCGAAGGGTGCTGACGTCTTGGGCCCTGCCCGGTCAATGCGATCTGATGCATAGCATCAACCAGTTCTCTCGGTGGTACAGCCTTGGATTTATTCATACCGCTGGCGTCAAGTCGTCCTCGATATTGCAATTCCATCAGCGCATTAAACCCGAAAAAATCCGGAGTGCAAACGGCGCCGTACGCACGAGCAACTTTCTGCTCGTCATCCAGCAGGTACGGAAAGTTAAACTTGTATTGCTTAGCAATGGCTTTCATATAGGGAAAAGCATCTTCCGGGTAACTGGAAGGATCATTGGAATTAATGGCAACCACGCCAATGCCCATGCGCTGCAACTCTTCGCAATCTTTTATTAAACGGCTGCGGATCGCTTTCACATAGGGGCAATGGTTGCAAATAAACATAACCAGCAGACCCATGGCTCCTCGGCAACGTTGCAAGTTCCAGTATTGGCCATCAACCCCTAGCAGGTTGAAGCTGGAAGCATGTCGGCCAAAGTCACAGACAGGTGTCTGTAATTCTGCCATTGCAGGCTCCTTTTGGTGGATAGTCAAAAAGTTGCCGAATTCTAGCGGCAAACTTACAAATATATAAGACTTGTATAGTCTTAAAACTGAGATAAAAACGGACAAACTCCGAATCTGTTTAAAGCTTAAGCAATGATCCTCAATTTGCCAAAAAAGTAACCCCCGTTCTTAAGGACAGCTTCTTATTCTGGCGGAGGACTCTCTTACGGTGTTGTGGTATGGTAGCTGTCGTTTTTTGAGCAAAACTTAGTGAAAACTTTTGCAGAAACCAGTAAAATTGCGCGCATTTAGCAGTCTAGCAGTCTAATGTGGCTTGGGAATAGCGCATTTATCTGGACTAACGTTTTGATTTCGTTCCTTTTTCAAGGACGAGGCAACAGAGGAAAACTGATTAATGGCAGAGTACAGTATTTTTACTTCGGAGTCCGTATCCGAAGGTCATCCCGATAAAATGGCGGATCAAATTTCCGATGCTATTCTGGATGCCATCATTGCTGATGATCCTAACGCCCGTGTTGCGGTAGAAACCATGGTAAAAACCGGAATGGCCGTTGTCGCCGGTGAAGTGCGCACTTCAACTTATGTCGACCTAGAAGATGTGGTGCGCGATGTGATTCTCGACATCGGTTACGACAGTTCTAATGTGGGTTTCGATGGTGCCAGCTGCGCCGTTTTAAATGCAATTGGTAAACAGTCTGCCGACATCGCCATGGGCGTAGACGAAGCCGATAATAAAGATTTGGGCGCTGGCGATCAGGGATTAATGTTCGGTTACGCTACCAACGAGACGCCGGTACTCATGCCTGCGGCGATTCACTATTCTCATCGCTTGGTTGAGCGCCAAGCCAAATTACGTAAAAACGGCGTGTTGCCTTGGTTACGTCCAGATGCCAAATCTCAAGTTACGCTTCGGTATGAATCTGGCCAACCGGTTGCGGTTGATGCCGTCGTATTATCCACACAACATGATCCAGAAATTTCGCAATCTGACATTCGCGAAGCGGTGATGGAGCACATTGTTCGCCCGGTATTGCCAGAAGAGTGGTTACACACCGATACCCAGTACCACATCAACCCTACCGGTCAGTTTATTATTGGTGGTCCGGTTGGCGACTGTGGATTAACCGGCCGAAAAATCATTGTGGATACCTACGGCGGTGCTGCTCGTCATGGTGGCGGTGCCTTTTCGGGTAAAGATCCTTCTAAAGTCGATCGCTCGGCGGCTTATGCCGGTCGGTATGTTGCGAAAAACATTGTTGCGGCTGGATTGGCAGCTCGTTGCGAAATTCAGGTGTCTTATGCTATTGGTGTAGCCGAGCCCACGTCAATATCCATTAATACGTTTGGCACGCATCAAATCGATGAAAGCAAAATTGCTGAGTTGGTTCGCGAACATTTCGATTTACGCCCGCAGGGTATTATCGATATGTTGGATTTGCGTCGCCCCATTTACCGTAAAACTGCCGCTTACGGTCACTTTGGTCGTGAAGACGCCGATTTTACCTGGGAAAAAACCGACAAAGCAGAAGCATTACGTAAAGCTGCTGGTTTATAATTCCGTCTTTCATTTCCAAAACCCGGCTGAGGGGCGCTGCAGCGGAGCTTTTCATTTTTCCAAAATGAAAGTCTGTCACGCTCAGTCGGGCTTTTCAACTTGCAAGGGCGCCCATTCATTAAATGAATGGAGAGCAAACCATGTCTGAGTTCAAAGACTTTTACGTCAAAGATATGTCCCTGGCCGATTGGGGCCGCAAAGAAATTCGCATTGCCGAAACCGAAATGCCGGGCTTAATGGCCATGCGTGAAGAGTTTGGCGAAAAGCAGCCGCTAAAAGGTGCACGCATTGCGGGTTCATTGCATATGACCATACAAACTGCGGTGCTGATTGAAACACTTACGGCTTTGGGAGCGGATGTACGCTGGGCCAGCTGTAATATTTATTCAACACAAGATCATGCCGCTGCTGCAATTGCTGCGGCCGAAATCCCTGTTTTTGCTTACAAAGGCGAAACTTTAGAAGAGTATTGGGATTACACCCATCGCATTCTGGATTGGGGAAATGGCGAAACAGCCAACATGATTTTAGACGATGGTGGCGACGCCACACTCGCAGTTGTTTTGGGTCGTAAAGCGGCCAAAGATATTTCGGTACTCAATAACCCTGGCAGCGAAGAAGAAGAATATCTGTTTGCGGCTATCAAAAAGAAACTGGCCGAAGATCCCGAGTTTTACGAGCGCGCTGCACACAACATTCAAGGTGTTACCGAAGAAACCACCACCGGTGTGAATCGTTTGTATCAAATGCAAAAAGAAGGTGGTTTACCTTTCCCGGCTATCAACGTGAACGATTCGGTGACCAAGTCTAAATTTGATAATCTTTACGGTTGCCGTGAATCTCTACTCGATGGGATCAAACGTGCGACGGATGTCATGATTGCGGGCAAAATTGCTCTTGTTGCAGGTTATGGTGATGTGGGTAAAGGTTGTGCGCAAAGTTTACGTGGCCAAGGCGCTACGGTTTACGTGACTGAAATTGATCCCATCTGTGCACTTCAAGCCGCAATGGAAGGTTTCCGTGTAATCACCATGGAAGAAGCCGCTCCCATGGCTGATATTTTTGTCACTACTACCGGTAACTTTAATGTGATTACTCACGACCATATGGCAGCAATGAAAGACCAAGCCATTGTTTGTAACATTGGTCATTTCGATAACGAAATCGAAGTTGCGTCACTGAAAAAATACGAGTGGGAAAACATTAAGCCACAAGTGGATCATGTGATCTTCCCCGATGGTAAACGCATCATTTTATTGGCCGAAGGTCGACTGGTGAATTTAGGTTGTGCAACTGGCCACCCAAGTTTTGTTATGTCCAACTCTTTCACTAACCAAACGTTGGCACAAGTCGAACTTTGGGCAAATGGTGACAACTACGAAAAGCAAGTGTACGTGTTACCTAAACATTTGGATGAAAAAGTTGCGCGTTTGCATTTGCAAAAAATCGGTGCCAACTTAACCGAGTTGACTCAAGAGCAAGCGGATTATATTGGTGTTGCGGTAAATGGTCCGTATAAACCGGATCATTATCGTTATTAATCAATTTTTTAATTTTAGCAATAAAAAACCGGCGACTATTCGCCGGTTTTTTGTTGTAGCAGCTTTAATGTTTCTAATAAGAATTTATTATTAAAAGCTTATATAAACCAATTGTTGCTGTGCAAAAATACCATTGTTCTGCTTTTTTACCTCTGTATAATTCCGCGCCTATTTATTTTGTTATCAAATTTTTTGGACGCTGTTCAATTTTTAGAGGAAGCTATGTGTAGTTTGCTACGTGCCTTAATTGTTCCCTTTCTATTTTCACTTAATGTTTTTGCAGCAGAAGAGCCCGCACCAGAAACGGAGTCGGATCCCGACTTTTACAGTATGCCTGGCGTTAATTCTGCGAGAGCTTATGACTCTTCAGAGAATGTTATGGTTGATGCTTTCGGTGGTACATTGGGTGTGCATTACACCGATATGGTCGTGCCGGGTATCGGGCCAGATATTGCGATAACTCGCAGCTTTAATTCGGCGGAAGATATTTATAATCGTGAAAATTTTGGTACTCAAACTGTCGGTGCACTATGGAGCATGCACTTTGGTAAACTAAGCGGTACCAACTATGGATATCAGTGTATCGGTACACGTCCTTCCTTAACTTACAATACAGTGTTTGTTACGCCGGATGGCAGTAACCAGACCATACTTCACCGACCTACAATTTATGTTGATAAAAATAATAACAATACGTTTGACCAAGACATTGACTATAAGCCTAAATTTATTACTTCATCTTTATGGCGAGTCACTTGTGAAGATGGGCTTTTGAAGCTAACGGATACCCAAGGCCTTAGCTACTTTGTTGGTGGTTACGAATACGACTGGCATGTTGTTCGAGTCGAAGATAAGTACGGAAATTATCTATCCGTTAATTACAGTGGCAGTGCTTCTAATTTGTCTTTACGCCTGTCATCAATTGAGGCCTCCGATGGTCGTAGAGTCGACTTTACTTATCAGGAAAGCGGTGCGCTCAAAACCATTTCTAATGGCGAAACTATTGTTGAGTATGAAGTTACAGGCGCTGGAATAGGGCAACGTTTAATTTCTGTAACTCGCCCTGATGGAGGAAAAACCGGATATACGTATTACGAAGATGGTGACAAAAAAGCCTTTATTGAAAGCATTACCTCACCACACCAAGTGGTTACAACCTTTCAATACGACACTATTGTATTTATGGAAAAAGACTATCCGATAGTGACAGAAAAATGTATCGATGCGCTTTGCTGGAATTACACTTATTCACGATCAGAAGCTGAAGATGATATCAATGGTGAATTTGATCAAACAGTTATTTCAGGCCCAGATGGCATAAAGACTTATACGCACTTTGGCGCGCAAAAGCGACTTAGATCAATGTATATGGATGGTGTTTGGTCCATTGGTTTGCTCGCACACTTTAAGCACGAAAAAGACGGCGTTACTTTGTTGGAATACAGTCAGCAATGGTATGCAACAACCGTTTCGGATATGTCACGTAAATACAGCACTAATGGAATTCGCACATTGGTTGATGTGGATTATCTCGTTCCACACCTTAAGTCCAAAACTATTATTCAGGATGGTTCTACTTTCAGTTATGAAGTGTTGGCTGCATCTCCTGGTGGCTTCCCCGTTTTAGTAAAAGAGAGCGGAACACAAACGCTGTACAAAAAAACACCCCGCTTTGCAATGGGTGGTGAAAGCGGTCTTTGGATGTTGGGAATGTCTGGTGAATACTTCATTGGGAATACCGAAGATAATTTGAAGAAAGTATCGGAATCTGAATTTAACATTTTGGGCGATCCTACTTCTGTTGTAGATAAGGGTGTAAAAGTTGATTATACCTATCATTCCGATGGTACTTTGGAAAAGCAAATTGATGGTGTCGGCAATGAAACAAAATTCAGTGACTATCATCGTGGTGTACCACGTCGAGTGGATTATCCAGATGGTACCTTCATAACCCGAGAAGTCGATAACTATGGTCGGATAACCAAAGAAGTCAATCAAAAAGGTGTTGAAACCAGTTATCGATATGACGATATGAATCGAGTGACGTTTGTGGATTCACCTTTAAGTGAAGATGTCTCAATTGCTTATAGTGAGTTTGGTCGTCAGGTTCGATACACAAAAGGTGATTTGCAGCAAACCAATTTGTTTAATAAATATGGGAATCTAACTTCAAAAACAACTGAAGATACAGTATCAGGAAAGTCGTTTAGCCAATCTTTTGGGTACGATGAATTGCATCGTCTCACTTTCCAGTCGTTTGTTAATGATTCGACAAAAGGCACACGCTTTTTCTACGATGGGTTAAATCGTGTGATTAATCGAGTCACTACTGGCAGCGGTTCCATCCGAACGGAATATATTTCTGGTTCAGAAACACAAGTCACAGATGCTGAAAATAATACAACACGTTACGTTTACGATACGACATCGCCTTCTTCAAAATATTTGCGTACGATCCACGCGCCAGAGAATGTGAGTATTGAAATTACCCGAAATGAAATGGGACAACCGCTTACGATCATGCAGAACGGTGTAAAACGAGAATATGGTTACAACAGCTATTGGAACCTTAATTTTTATAAAGAGCCAGAATCAGTAGGACACCTAACGTACAGTTACGATGCAGCGGGAAGAAAAACACAAGAATGGCATGTTATTGGTGAAAGTAAATACATGACCAATTACTACTACGATAAATTAGGGCGCGTTAAATCAATTGAGTATCCGACCTATTATCACCTGAACGATTATGGTTATGTTTACGGCATTCCTCCAGATTGTATGAGTGGTGCGATGTTGACTTGCAACAACTCCGCGTTTCAATTGAAAGATGCATTGAACTATGATGTTGTCGGTAACGTGGTTGAAGCAAAGCGTACTTTGAAAACGCTGTATACCGATGTAAGTTCATCGAATAATACCTATCAAAATGAGAAAAACAGTCGATGGGCGTTCGTATACGATAATGAAAATCGAATGACATCGGAAACATTGTTTCATGATAATCGACCGTTCAAATTTGAATATCAATTTAATACGTTAAATCATTTAACTCAAATGACTTACCCCACCGGGTTAGTCGTTGACTTTGCTCCGGATGTATTTGGTCGAGCTTCAAAGGTGGGTAATTTTATTAACAGCGTGACTTACTTTGATTCGGGCGCGATTGAGAGCATGACATATGCCAACGGACAAGTTACAAACTTTACACTCAACGAACGATTATTACCCGAGACGATGGTTGTTGGTGATGGAATATTGGATCTAATTGATTACACCTATGACTATGATTTTAATGGCAACATTACTTCCATTGCCGATGCAATCGACTCAACTAAAAGTCATTTCATGACTTACGATGGACTGGACCGTTTAACCGCTGCGCAAGGCGTTTGGGGGCAAGGGCATTACAATTACGATACGCTCGGTAATATTCAAGATAAAACTATAGGTGGTAAACAATATTTATACAGTTACAACGACCGGAATCATCTTGAAACCTTTGACGGTAAAACATTTATTTACGATGTAAAGGGACGGATCACAAACGACCAATCCAATCAGTATTTTTATGATTTTGCCAACAATATGGTTCGTGCTGTGCGTAGTTCAGACAATAAAGAATTCGTTTACGAATACGACGTTAATAATCGAATGTTAACTAAGACGTCCGACAATGAAAGTGAGCGATTTGTTTATACCAGTGTCGGTAAGTTGATGTACGAAGAACAAAAGCAAGGTGATTTAAAGCGTTCGCACATTTTCCTCGGCAGTAAGCTGGTGGCTTATCACGATGAAGAAATAGAATGCACCGATGATCTCGATAACGACGGTATGGGTCATTGCTTTGAGCGTGAAAATGGATTCGACCCATACGACGCCAGCGACGCCAGTGGCGATCTGGATGGTGACGGACTAACCAACCTCGAAGAGTTCAATGCCGGTACTCAAGCCAACAATGCCGACACCGATGGTGATGGCATGCGCGATGATTACGAAGTGCAGTATGGTCTGGATGCAATAAAGGATGACGCCAACGGAGACATCGATAACGACGGCTTTACCAATTTGCAAGAGTTTCAATTAGGTACCGATCCAAGCACATTTAATGCGTTGTCAGCACCGGCTCAGTTTGCGGCTAATGTGATAGATGGTCAGGTTGTTGTAACCTGGAATGAAGCATCTTATATCAATAGCTACGATCTTTACTGGAGTTTCCAATCCTTTACGGACGTGTCACAAGCCACGCGCATAGCTAATGTAGAATCACCCTATATTCACACGGGGCTGAACATCAATGATCGCATTTATTATCGATTAGTTGCGAAAAATCAAAGCCAGACTTCTGCGCCAACCGAAGAGCGTCAAGTGGTGATTGCCGATAATCAATGGCGATTCGTGGCCAATGTGGATTACTCCGCACATTCTGTCGGTATGGATTTAGCGGGTAATGTTCACGTTCTGAAATACAAACGAGCTAATCAGCCTGTAAAAGTTAGCAGTTGGAACGCTGTTAACAAAACTTTAACCGATCACAACTTGTTTACTTTTTCGCCCTATCGCATGAGGTTGGAAGTGGCCGAAAACGGTTGGGCAATGGTATTAGCAACAGATTCAACGAACCGCAAAGTTTGGACTTCGATATTTAATCCACAAACTCAGCAGTGGACAACAGAGCAATTAAAAATTGCAGAAAGTGGGCACGTACCACAAACCGGTATTGGCGTTGCTTCATCCAGTAATGGTCGATTTGTGGTGACCTGGACGGAAGAACGTTTCAATAATTACAACCGCTGGTTTGCAACCTGGGATCAACAAGTCGGTTGGTCTGCACCAACGCAAGCAGCGCATTTAACGCAAGGGCATGAATTATTTAATGCGAGCAGTGATCGCGATCATGCCATCGCAATCAATGAAAGTGGTGATGTGGCGTTACTCTGGACTTTGTACCAACTGGACGCACAAAACAATCACGTTGCTTCGCGCGTACAATTATTGACGGTTTCTGCAACGGGACAAAAAAGTTGGCACGAATTGGGTACCTCCGATAGCTCATCGCTTTACGCTTTAGCTTTTAACAACAATAGTGAAGGTATTGCGGTATGGGAAAATACGAACAGCTCAGAACGCATTTATCAAAGTCAACGGTTTAACGCACAGGGATTACAAGGTGTAACCCAAAACGTTCACACGGTAAATGAAGCAGGCGGTCTGTTGAAAGTGGCACTGGCCAACGATTTAACAGCTACTTTAATCACCGAGCACAACGATCAATTGCAAATGGCACAATTGACCGCTAACAGTGATTGGTCTGCTCCGGTACAGTCGGCTATTGATGCATCGAGTTACCAGAGCAGCTTACAACGACTGACGACGGGCAGTTTACGCGCCATTGTTCAGGACTTGGAATATCGTCACCATTCAGTGCGTATTGACTTTAACGGCTTAAATGAAATTGAAGTGGTGCCGTCTACTTCCAATAGCACAACCCTTTCGCCTTTTACCGCCAGTGGGCAATTGGCAAGAGTGGATGCCAGCCTGAATAATCAAGATTGGCCTTTGTGGGTTTATGATTCAACACCATTGGCAGAAAACCAACTGCCCATAGCGAATGCCGGAAACGATATAGAGTTGATCGAAGGGCAGTCGACGCTTTCATTAAATGCCAGCTTATCAAACGATAGCGATGGTGTGATTGTTGGTTATCAATGGCGTCAGGTGTCTGGCCCCAATGTTTCCATTCAAAATGCCAGTGGCAGCAATGCACAGGTGAATGTTGCAGCGTTCGACAAAGCGACTTTGGTGTTTGAACTAACGGTAACCGACGATCGGGCTGGTACAGCGACTGATGAAGTAACGGTTACTATTGATAATCCATTCGCCGCACCGGAGGCTAACGCAGGACCGGATCAACGTGTGGATGAGGGTGTGATTGTTCAGTTAACGGCGGCGGCTTCAACGGCAGCAGCGCAAAACCCAATTTATGAATACGAGTGGACGCAACTGCGAGGACCAACGGTAGAGCTGAACGATCGCTTTGCGATGGAGCCTCAGTTTACCGCACCGGATGTCACAGGAACTACCGTGCTCGAGTTTCGTGTTACGGTTAGAACGGAACGCGATGATGCCGAGTCGGACATTGTTTCGATTACTGTGGTGGACAATCAAGCGCCGGTCGCCAATGCCGGGGATGATCAAATCGTTAACAGTGGCGATCGTGTGGTGCTCGATTTCCGCAACTCTTACGATCCGGATGGCGGTTCTGTTTCCATGAACATCGGTATTGTGTCGGGTGGCTATGTTGAGCTCGAACAAGGCAGTCAGTCCGGCACGCTAGAGTTCACTGCACCGGAAGTGAGTAACGATACCGTTTACACGTTCCGCTTAACGGTCACCGATGATGAAGGGGATTCTGCAACCGACGATGTGGCCATTACCGTACGTGCGCCGGCGGTTGCCGAAAAGCCAACGGCGCATGCGGGCAACAACCAAAGTGTCGATGAAAATACACAAGTCACCTTAAACGCAGGTGCTTCAACCGCACCGGAAGGTGAAAGCATTATCACTTACGATTGGACGCAAGTTTCCGGCCCTGCAGTAAGCTTAACCAATGCCAACACCGTCAGTGCAAGTTTCAACGCACCTGATGTGGGCGAGGCAACGCAACTGGTTTTTCAAGTTCTGGTAACGGCCAGTAACAATGAAACCAATACCGCAACGGTTACGGTTACGGTTAACGATATCAGCGGTAACTTACCGCCGGTTGCTAATGCCGGTAACGATCAAACCGTCAACGAAGGCGATACTGTGATTTTGGATGCGCGAGCGTCTAACGATCCCGATGGTAATTCACTCAGCATGAGTTGGCGTATTGTCAGTGGCGGTAATGTTTCTTTGCAGCAAGGGCCAGAACAAGGCACGCTACAATTTGTTGCGCCTAATGTGGCGATGGATACGAATTACGTATTCCGAGTAACCGTTACCGATGCCGACGGTGCCAGTAGCAGTGATGAAGTAACGATTACCGTACAAAACACCGATGTACCACCACCGGCGGGTAGTTGCGAACTGGATTTCGATGGCAATAGAATTGTGGAAAACAAAGACTTTCTCTCCAATAATTACGAAGGCATTTACTACGCGGTGTACATTTATCTGAACTATCCGGATTACTACAGCAGTTACTTCCCGAATACGCCGCCAGAAAAAATCGACTGGAATGGCGATGGCAACATCACCATGGAAGAAGTGTATACCGGTACGATTAGTGAAGACACCTTACACACTTATCAAACGCAGCATTATTTTTATATGAACGATAAAAATGCTTACGCCAACTATTACCCCGATTCTGGCTGCGCGCTGTAATTTGATAAGGAGATGACCATGAATTTAATAAAAGTATTTAAGAACACATTAGCCGCATTAACCCTCGCCACCTTCGCGGTGGCCGGCTTTGCGAAAAAGACCACCATCACCTTTATTCATACCGACCATCTTGGTTCGCCGGTATTGGCCACCAAAGAAGATGGTAGCGTGAAATGGCGTGAAGACTATCAGCCTTTTGGTAAGCAGCTTACCAATGAAGACACCGATAATAATGTCGGCTTTACCGGTCACCGCGAGGATAAAGGGCTTGGCCTCACTTACATGCAGGCGCGTTGGTATCACCCGGAAGCTGGGCGGTTTATGGGGTTGGATCCGATTACTTTTGTTAGTTCGGATGTTACTACTTTTAATCGATATGCTTACGTTGGAAATAACCCATATAAGTACACCGATCCAAATGGTAAAAATAGAATTCTCGCGACGTTTGCAAGGTTTGCAAAAGAACCTGTTCGTGAAGCGCGAGGTGCATGGCGTTCATTAAAAGGATTGTTTGTACCACCGCCTCCCACTCAACCACAAACAACACCTATCGAGTCTGGAGTGCCTCACCCTGATATTCCTACTGAGATTTATCCTCCTTGGCAAAATAGTGACTCGACTAATTTAGCTGACGAAGATGCAACAAAACATATCTTAGATGGTGATGAAGACGGTGGAGGTCACGGGCCTGGAAGAGGAGTGCCTGGAAAATCTGAGTTTCCATCTGACTGGACCGATGACGAAGTTATGGATGCCATTTCTGATGTAGCAACAGATCCTAATTCTAAAGTTAAACCTGCGAGAGATGGGCGAACTAAAGTTTCAGGAAAAAGAAACGGTGTAAAAATTGATGTTATTTTAGGTAACGACTCAGAAAATGGGAAAATAATAACAGGGTGGCCTAATAATGTACCGAGAAACCCTGAGAAACAGGAGTGAAAATATGAATGACGAGCTGATCGAACTTGTAGAACTATGTAGAACTACCTTATCTGCTTCGGAAGTAGAGGAAGTTTACGAGTTTATTGAAGTAAATGAAAATAAGTTAGCACTTGAAACTCTTTGCGCTATTTTTTTCGAAGAAAATAAGTCTGTAACTAAAGAGCAATTAAAATTAATAAAAAAAGTTGGAAGTAAACTTACTATATCTAGTAGTAAATGGGAAAGGTTAAAAATAAAAGTGTAAATCAACAGAGAATCAATGGGTGACCCTATTGATTTCTGATACAAAAATTCCAGTTGAGCAAATCAAAAGGGTCGGTAGTGTTTAGAAATCTGTGTCATTTCAGTAAACTGTTAAAAACAGGAATGACCTATGACTCAAGAATTCGACTTTAATAAAGCATTAGAACAACTTCAATCAGGTAAGGCGCTGACCGGTG
>NZ_JBUZOU010000040.1:0-5707 GCF_055326765.1 Pleionea sp. WD8-19
AAAACTGACCATTGCAGTTAATGTAATCAACGACCGGAAGCGTTTTAACTGCAAACAATGCGAATGGGGCCGACACTGTGACAGCAGTGATCCGGCACCTTTTGCACAATGGAAGATCCCAGGCGTCATTGAATCCAAAACTTGCCTGCTTCCGATGATCACGGATCGATCCTTCTATCTTCTCGACCTTCACAAACATTACCAACAGAACACACTTTTCACGGCAGGTGGGATCGCGGATCAACCGAATCTCTACTGCGAAGCTATGAGCTTTATAACCGGATTACAACATGAGTTTATCAGCGAATGAATACACCTTTGCACTGGTCGGTGATGACCGCACAAAAAGCATGTTTGCTTCGGTACAAAGTGGACTCGGCAAAACGTTAAAGAAAGCAGGACTGACCGACAAAGAACTCACTAAGTTAGGTCGCAATGCCACAAAGCTTGGTAAGCGTCTTGATTCGATGGCAGACAGTGCGGCGAAGTGGGGCGGTGCACTCTTTACGGGAGCTGTGGTCGGTGGTACCGCACTCGTTAAGAAAACACTGGAGGCCAACACCGAAGTGATCCGTTTGTCCGAATCGGTTGGTGTGGGTGTCACCGCGATGAGCGAATGGAGCTATGCGGCGAAAGATGTGGGTATTTCGTCGGAAAAAATGGGTGACATTTTTAAAGACGTACAAGAAAAAATCGGTGACTTTGCGGCAACCGGTGGAGGGCCAGCAGCCAACACCATCAAGCATTTAAAACTCAATGCGGAAGAACTGATCAAGCTTGCTCCTGATCAACAATTACTAAAAATTGCTGAAGCGTTAGAAAAAGTCGGCACCACATCTGAAAAATCGTTTTATCTCGAAGAGCTGGCAAGCGATGCGACTTATCTATTGCCACTGCTTGATAACGGCGCGGAAAAATTAAAAGCGCTGCAAGCGGAAGCGCGCGCATTCGGTGTTTCGATATCCGAACTCGACGCTGCCAAGATGAAAGCCGCGCAAAAATCGATTGAACGCATTCAAGCAGTCGTTCAAGGGTTTTCCAATAACCTCACAAGTGAGGTAGCTCCCATCATCGAAGTGATGAGCGAGAAGGTGCTCGGGCTGGGTGTTAACAGTGAAACGATGGGCGAAAAAATCCGTGGTGCATTTTGGTGGGGTGCTCGCGGCGTGGGTGTGTTTGCTGATGGTTTGCACGGTGTTGAAATCGTTCTAAAAGGCACCGAGCTTGGTGTCAATTTACTCAGCCTGGGTATTTCTCAACTGGCCGTTTTTGGTGCACAGGCGTTTACCAGTTTGGGCAATGCGGTCATTGATGGTCTGTTTTATCCGGTCACAAAAACATTGGCGTTGTTATCCGAGTTACCTGGTTCGGTGGGTGATAACGCTGCGCAAGCGTTGGCTTCGGTGGAAGGATTTGCCGATGGATTAAAAGTTGATGTACCGCAAGCGCTGTATGAATTTCGTGATGCGCATGCGGCTGCGTTTGCTGATACCAAAACGGAACTTGATCGGTTGCTGTCGGAAGAACTGCCGAGTGATGTGATCACGCGCAACATCGAAGCCATCTTTTCGGAAGCGGACGCCAAAGTACATGAAAAGATGGCTCAGCTAAAAAGCAATCTCGGTCAACAAACCGAACAAGACGATGCGATTGCGCGCGAAGCGGAGCAGGACGCGTTACGGTTTGAAGCGAAACTGATGCGCATGCAAGAGCAATGGATGACCGAGCAAGATTTGTTGCAACAAAAGTACGATCAAGATCTCTCCATTCTTGATGAAGCACTAGAAAAAGAATACTTAAGCGAAGTGGCCTATGACCATCGACGTTTTAAGTTGAAAGAACAATACGCGAAAAAAGAAGCGGCGCTGAATGCGAGAAAAAACCGCGCCATTTTGAGTACGACGGTAGGCACCTTGCAAAACATTGCGAGCGTCACCGATTCCGAATCGAAGAAAGGATTCAAAATTCAGCAGCAAGTAGCGATTGGGCAAACCACAATGGCGACCTATGAGAGCGCCACGCAGTCTTATAAGTCACTGGCCGGTATTCCCTATGTCGGACCAATTCTTGGCGGTATAGCGGCGGCCGTTGCCATTGCAGCAGGAATGGCAAACGTTCGAAAAATCAAAAGCTCCAAACCGGGCAGCAGCGGCGGTGGTGCGTCAGTGCCAAGTTCGGGCGGCGTGTCGGGCGCTGGTGCTTCCGGTGTGAATTCGGCGATGAATCAAGTGGAACGGCTGCGACAAAACGGAACGCAACAACAAGCGGCAACACCGGTGATTAATTTTCATATTGCCGGTGATCTCAACTCCAACGATGCGAATACTTTTTTGCAAGATGTGAAAGATCTGATCAACAACGGTGATGTGTCCTTGATCGATCCGAGTTCGCGCAATGGACAAGATTTAGGAGGTTAAATGTCTAGCATCAGCTTTACACCAAAACGTGAAATTGTTTCGGGTGTTGGATCACTGCAGTGCGAGTTTGAACAGTTTGATTACGATCCGAAAAAGGAAGGGGCAGTACACAAAAGCTTGGATGGCACCACGGTTTCAACGCTGCACCGCTTGGAGTTTCGATACCATATTAAGACATCAGCCATTTCTGTTGCTGAGATTGTGCCGTGGCGCGAATTTCACGCCAGTTGCTGCAATGGTGAACTCTTTACCGTGAGCGCTTCGGATGTTCCAGGCGCACCAACGTCTTCCTTTCAAGCCATCTTTGAAGGCGACTCTTACAAAGAGAGGCGCAATGGTGCCTATATCACCGTCTCTTTTACACTTCGAAGGATGAATTAATGTCAGATAATTATCACGCCGTGGCAAGCTCCAATCATCAAGAGATTGTCACGGTGGTTAAGTTTTTATTCAACACGCCAGTCTATGTATCAACGCATGCGGTCAGTGGTATTACTGGTGATTATTTTTCCGGTTGTTTAATTCCTTCAGCCGCGATTTCGCAGCGACTCAATCCTGACGAATCACGGTCCGAAATTGGAAACATTCGGTTTGTGGTGTTGGATACGGGGATCACCACGCAATTCAAAAATCGATTGGAAACCAGCGAAGGACTGAAGCGCTGTGTCGTTGAAGTCTATCGTGGCGCAATGGGTGATGACTTTGCCGACTTTGTGTTGGTGCAAACACAAATGATCGATAAATCGGTATCGATGAGCAACGGACGCTATCGAATTTCGTGTTATGACATTCAGCGTTCGGCTAAGAAAAACATTTTTGCAGAAATTAAAACGCCTATTACTGCGACGTTAAACGCCGGAGATACGACCGTCAATGTTTTGAATACGACAGCGTTTGAAGCGTGTGATCACCCTTCGAGTTTTGGTGATGCGCCAGGGCAACGCGTTTATTACTTGAAAGCAAAGAAAGACGATCATTTTGAGATCATGCGCGCGACCGGAAAAACCGATACCAGCTTTACGGGATTAACGCGCGGACTGTTTCATACCTTGCCGTTAACCTTCGAGTTTGACGAAGAAGGGGACGGTGATGATCAAATTCAAATCGAAGAATACGTTTATTTGGAAATGCCGGTGCCTGCGCTCGTTTATGCGCTTTATACCGGTGATATTATCGGCGGCGGAAAGTTACCGAGCAATTGGCACCTGGGAGTTGATCCAAAGTGGATCGACATCACGCAGTTTCAAAATGCAGGAACCGATTGGTTTGATCCGACGAATTATAGCAAAGGATTAATTTATCGCTTTAACGGTGTGAAGCAAACCGAAGGCAAGCGTTTTATAGAAACTGAATTGCTGAGGTTGATTGCGTTTACACCGGTGGGTGCGAATGGCAAGTTAGGATTTAAACGCATTGCCGGTGTCAATCGCGAAAGCGGTTATGAGTATGTGTTCGATGAGTCGAATATTGTTAAATATTCTGATCTCGAATACAACTTAGATAAGTTGCATAACGTGATTGATCTGAAATGGGGAAAGGTTGAAATTCCCAATCGAACCAGCGGGTTTACCCGTCAATCGATCCTTTATGATCCAAGCAGTGTTGAAACGCATCGCGGTCGTTATATCAAACAAGTGTCGATGGAAGGTTTGCACAATGCACGGCACACAACCACGACGATTCGGAATCTATTTTCAGCCTATCGTGATCGTTACGCACATCCTCCATACGAGTTACAACTTACGTTATTGCCAACGCAATACGCGGTTGAAGTGGGTAAGAACGCGCGTGTGGTGTTACCGCACATTAAAGACATGGTTACTGACGCACCGTTAGATCGTGTGTTTGAAGTGCAGCAAGTCTCAACGGATTTGTTAACCGGTCGAGTGCAAGTGAAGTTGTTCGCTTCGAGTGGCGACTTGGATCCTTTATCGGATGACGATGCTGAAGACGCGGCCGAATTGCCGAACGGTTGGTACGCTGAGCAAGGCGCGCTTTTAAGTGGCCAAGTGTCGATTGATGGAAACGGTTTTTTAACTGCCAACGGTACGTTAACCGGAGCTGCGACAACGCGTACCTGGTTTTATTATTTGGGCGATCTCACCATTCCAAACGGGCGTACCTTAACGCTACAAGATAACGTCGGTCTTGCGGTCATGGGGCATTTGCAAATTGATGGGCAGATCATTTGCGATGGACAAACCTTTACGCACCAAGGTTTTTTTGGTTCGACACTCAGTGGTGGTCGTCGCAATGTGCAAGGACCGCGTGAAGGTTTAGCTCCAGGTGTTCGGCATCATGGCTTAAACAATTCCGTTCCGGCGTTTAATTTGGATAACGATGGCGGCGTATTGTCTGGCATTCCCGATGACATGCGTGGCACCGGTGGACCGCAAGGTGGTGCGGTCTTTCGTTGGCATAGTGAAGTGAATCAATACATTCCTGCAGCCTCTCCCGGTGGTGCAGGCGGATTGGGTGGTGGTTCCGTTGTTTTTGTGTGTCGCGGTTCAGGTTTTGGACCGAATGGACGCGTGATTACAGATGGCAAGCCAGGTGAATTAGGAACGGTTCAAGCACCGAATTATCAAGCCGGTTCGGGTGGGGGAGGCGCGCCCGGTGTTGCTGTTTGGCTCATCGATGGCAACAGCAATCCTTATCCAATCTTAAACGGAAAAATTCAGGCACGTTTTGGATTGAGTCCCGCACCGGATATGCCGATTTCAGGTGGCACAGGACATGCGCAAACGACTGTCGATTTAAGTCTGAACAACGCGCGCGTGATGTACGTACCTGCGACGCGTTCGCCGTACCCTGATTATGGTATTGAAGACGATCCGCCGGTGGGTTTAGTCACCTTTCGTCAACCGAACCAACCGAGTCAGTTTGATTGCATCGACCGCTATTATCGAAAGCTTCGGGAAGGTGATCAGTGGATCAATACATCATCGCTTCCTTATCGATGGTATGCGTATAACGCTTCGGGTAGTTGGGCTTTAGATCGTATTGGTACCGATTGGGGTGATGTTGGTGATCGTCCTAATGATTCGAAAATTTTCAATAACTTGCTCGATCCCGGTGTGTGGATCATTGGTAACAGTGGGTCGCACGGACCGTTTCACGCCAACGGTAACGCACAAGAAAATGCCGTTTTATTGGACGAGGGGCCTTTCAAATATCCTGAACCTATTTGGCGTGGTGGAGTGGACACCGCGAGCGATGGTGATGGCGGTTGGAACTGTGATTTTAAAGACGGTTACGATCCTCAAAAGTCGTATCGTTTTTCAGTATGG
>NZ_JBUZOU010000041.1:0-2500 GCF_055326765.1 Pleionea sp. WD8-19
CATCGCTTTTTAATGTGGTTGCCAACTCATTTGGTGCTTTTGTTTCAGGCAACAAAAAAGGCTTACCCTTACGGATAAGCCTTTCGTTGAATTAAATGCCTGGCGATGACCTACTCTCACATGGGGAGACCCCACACTACCATCGGCGCTGAACGTTTTCACTTCTGAGTTCGAGATGGGATCAGGTGGTGCCCGTTCGCAATGGTCACCAGGCAAAACTGGTTGATATTTCAGAGACCGATTCCTCAGTCACTGTCTTCAATTCGGTTAATTTGATTACTTATTTAATTCGTCACACAATCGTCTAGCGATGTCACTTGTTACGAGTCTCAGTTTTGTTTCATACAAACCCTTTGGGTGTTATATGGTCAAGCCTCACGAGCAATTAGTACAGGTTAGCTTAATGCCTCACAACACTTCCACATCCTGCCTATCAACGTCGTAGTCTTCAACGGCTCTTTAGGAGACTTAAAGTCTCAGGGAGAACTTATCTTGAAGGGGGCTTCCCGCTTAGATGCTTTCAGCGGTTATCCTGTCCGAACATAGCTACCCGGCAATGCCACTGGCGTGACAACCGGAACACCAGAGGTTCGTCCACTCCGGTCCTCTCGTACTAGGAGCAGCTCTTCTCAATTCTCCAACGCCCACGGCAGATAGGGACCGAACTGTCTCACGACGTTCTAAACCCAGCTCGCGTACCACTTTAAATGGCGAACAGCCATACCCTTGGGACCGGCTACAGCCCCAGGATGTGATGAGCCGACATCGAGGTGCCAAACTCCCCCGTCGATATGAACTCTTGGGAGGAATCAGCCTGTTATCCCCGGAGTACCTTTTATCCGTTGAGCGATGGCCCTTCCATACAGAACCACCGGATCACTAAGACCTGCTTTCGCACCTGCTCGACGTGTCAGTCTCGCAGTCAAGCGTACTTCTACCTTTATGCTAACCGTACGATGTCCGACCGTACTTAGTACACCTTCGTACTCCTCCGTTACTCTTTGGGAGGAGACCGCCCCAGTCAAACTACCCACCACACACTGTCCTCGATCCGGATAACGGACCTGAGTTAGAACTCAAACATTACCAGGCTGGTATTTCAAGGTTGGCTCCACGACGACTGGCGTCGCCGCTTCAAAGCCTCCCAGCTATCCTACACAAGTAATGTCTAAGTCCAGTGTGAAGCTGTAGTAAAGGTTCACGGGGTCTTTCCGTCTAGCCGCGGGTACACTGCATCTTCACAGCGATTTCAATTTCACTGAGTCTCGGGTGGAGACAGTGTGGCCATCGTTACGCCATTCGTGCAGGTCGGAACTTACCCGACAAGGAATTTCGCTACCTTAGGACCGTTATAGTTACGGCCGCCGTTTACCGGGGCTTCGATCAAGAGCTTCGCCTAAGCTAACCCCATCAATTAACCTTCCGGCACCGGGCAGGCGTCACACCCTATACGTCCACTTTCGTGTTTGCAGAGTGCTATGTTTTTAATAAACAGTCGCAGCCACCTGGTTACTTCGACCACCAACAGCTTACTGAGTAAATCATTCACCGTCAGCGGCGCACCTTCTCCCGAAGTTACGGTGCTATTTTGCCTAGTTCCTTCACCCGAGTTCTCTCAAGCGCCTTGGTATTCTCTACCTGACCACCTGTGTCGGTTTGGGGTACGGTCGCTGTTAACCTGAAGCTTAGAAGTTTTTCCTGGAAGCATGGCATCGACCACTTCAGTCCCGTGGGACCTCGTCATCAGCTCTCGGCCTTAAGGGTCCGGATTTACCTAAACCCTCAGCCTACTACCTTAAACCGGGACAACCAACGCCCGGCCGGCCTAGCCTTCTCCGTCACTCCATCGCAGTTAACACCGGTACAGGAATATTAACCTGTTTCCCATCGACTACGCATTTCTGCCTCGCCTTAGGGGCCGACTCACCCTGCTCTGATTAGCATCGAACAGGAAACCTTGGTCTTCCGGCGAGGGGGTTTTTCACCCCCTTTATCGTTACTCATGTCAGCATTCGCACTTCTGATACCTCCAGCAAACCTCCCGGTTCACCTTCAACGGCTTACAGAACGCTCCTCTACCATGCAAGCAAGCTTGCATCCGCAGCTTCGGTGTATCGCTTAGCCCCGTTACATCTTCCGCGCAGGCCGACTCGACTAGTGAGCTATTACGCTTTCTTTAAAGGGTGGCTGCTTCTAAGCCAACCTCCTAGCTGTTTTAGCCTTCCCACATCGTTTCCCACTTAGCGATAACTTTGGGACCTTAGCTGGCGGTCTGGGTTGTTTCCCTTTCCACGACGGACGTTAGCACCCGCCGTGTGTCTCCCGTGATTGCACTTCTCGGTATTCGGAGTTTGCATCGGGTTGGTAAGCCGGGATGGCCCCCTAGCCGAAACAGTGCTCTACCCCCGAGAGTGAGACACGAGGCGCTACCTAAATAGCTTTCGAGGAGAACCAGATATCTCCCGGTTTGATTAGCCTTTCACTCCTAACCACAGGTCAT
>NZ_JBUZOU010000042.1:0-4916 GCF_055326765.1 Pleionea sp. WD8-19
TTTAATCCACTCCGAACGAACCTTGCCTTTTGAAAAGCGTGTTACTCGTTTTTCAGAACAAAGCTGTAAAAAGTATTCCTCATCGAAACAAGGATGCTTTGAGAAATGACAATAACCCGGTCCTGGCTCTTCTACCTTGAAACGGCGATAAATCAAATCCTTGCCTGCATCGACACCCACCGTAAACAATCGAACGTTGTACTTATTGTTTCGACTGCCACGGTTTACCAGCGGAATACCATCACCGCCCTTACCCTTGATCGCGTAAACGCGTTGGCCTTCTCGCGGCTTTACAAATTTATAAACGTGATCGGTGAATGCGCCTGAGTCGATAACCGTACAACCGATAGAAAGGATGGCACCGGTTGCGTGTCGAAAGGTTTGATTAATTTCCTTATCGAACTCGTCCCAAAGTTTTTGCGTCGTAGGATCGCCGCGTAATGTTTTAAAGTAAATGTCCCAGTTTTCCTCACCGGGGCCGAATGCTTTGACTTTGTATTCGATCCGATCTTGCTGAACATCGGCAGAGAGGACCAGCGCACAAGCACCTTCAGGGATCTCATGTTCAAAAGTTTCACGTCGATTCATCAACGTTTGATGATCGGTGGTTTCGCCTTCTTCTTCCCACGTTTCAGCAAGCGAGACATTGACGAAGGTTTGTAGATCACCGGTCGATTTTTTATCGAGAAACGATTGAACAATATCAGCCAATCGTCGGAACATACTGCACATTTCGGGCAGGTGATAACTTGCATGACCTTTGAACGGTTTTGCAGCGATCCATTCGCCATTGCGTATAGCGGCGTAACGTTCGGCATCGTTCCAACCCACGCCACAATGTTCGCAAACGTACACAGCCGTTTCGGGCAAGTGTTCGCCGCTCTCCTCTTTTTGCCAGTTCACTTGTGACCACTTGAGGTATTGCTTTTCATTGCAATGAGGACACTCGCAATGCCATCGGCGTTGATCACCGGAATCAAACGCGCTTTCGATAGCGCTATAACCTTTGAGCGTTGGCGTTGACGTTTCAAACAACAAACGATCATCACCGAAGGTTGCGGAACGTTGAAACAACAGGCCAATGGCGTTACCTTCTTCGGTGCGTTCGTAACCGTCGATTTCATCGGGAAAGATTTTCGGTGCGCTTCGACCACGCATGGTTTTGGGTGAACCGGCCCAGGCGAACATTAAAAAACCACCGGGGTATTGTTTCATGCGTTGGTTATTGACACCGTCGCGTCCACGAGCAGCAGCGATCTTGGTTTTTAAGCTTGGTGTGGTATCGACCATTGGATCAAACTTGGCGCTTAACCAAGTTTGCAAATCGCCCTGACTGGGCTGCATGTGCATGATCGATTGCGGGTTGTGATCGATGTAATACCCCATACCCATCAACTGTACTTGCGACTTACCCGTTTGCGCGCCCCACATTAAGGTAATGCGGATGCAGTCGGGATGCTCCATCATATCGAGCGGTTCAACTTGGTAAGGTGCGTTTCGGAAGCGAACAGGGCCAGGCGTTTTATTTCCGGTTGGGATCCGGCATTTTTTTTCAGCCCATTCCGAAGGCTTTAATTTTTCGGGCGGTTTTAAATGTTGAAGTGATCGTTTTAGTGTTAACTTTACACCATCAATATTCCTCAGACTCGCTTTCTGCGTCGTCACTGTCGTTGCCATCATATGTGTCTGCAATAACCTCTAATGCTTGATCAATTTCATCTTGAATGATTTCTTTAATGTCTCGCTCACGACTTAAACCAATAACGCCACGTGAAGCTCTATCCGCAACTTGCCTTAAGCGTGTCCTCAGTTCGATGAATAAGCTGCTCCACTGTTTCTCAAACTCCGCAAGCTCAGCCACGTCACCTCGTTTTTTTTGCACTTCGATTTCAACGATAGTGGTTTCCGCTTGCAGCTTTCTCAGTTGCAGCTCTTCTTTATCCGCTTTAGTGACATCACCGACAGCATTGAAAACGGCCTGATCTTTTTCCCAAGTGAGCACATCCACTGTTTCAAAAATCCACTCTTTACCTCGACTGCCTTTCGAAACAAAAGGCATTCCAGCTTTGACTTTAGCGTTGATCGTAGGCAGGGATACGCCCAGCAGATCCGCCAGATCACTGCGATTAACTTTCATGATGAGAAAACCTTTTGGTAAACAAAAAGAAAGGTGGTAAAAACCACGCACAAAGGAAACGCCGCGAGGCCACGCACCCCCAATGTCAAGCTTTAAAAGTACCTTTTTTTAAATTATTTTTGCGTACTTGAACTTGACAGTTCTAAAATTATTTAGACTTAACTCGGATTAATTTTTTGATCGCACGATTGAACTCAATTGACATTCGCTCTGCAGCTTTACTGCGCATGATCACGCGTATTTCTTCGTCATTAAATATCCTTCTTATTGAAGGCCCAGCCTTAGACTCAAGCTTATTATTCTTTCGAGATACTACAATCGGCCCATTACGACTATTTATGATAAAGGTGTGTTTATAAGCTTTCCGCTCACCCCATGCCTTAGCAACCACACCTTGCGCACGATATTGACCTTTACGCTTACCGGTTTTAATCCGCTTATTGAAATAACCTGGTCTGCGCTGACTCTTAGGAACAGAGGTAATCAAATTGTAGGCGCGCCCTGTTTTCGCATCCAGAATTGCCGCTTTATCAAAACGATTGGTTGGACGTTCAATCAATCGTTCTTTAACCGTTTTCTGAAGCATTCCAGATTCTTTCGCTATTGCCCTTTGAGCTGCAACACGCACACTGGAAAGCGTTTTGTTTTGAGCAATCTTTATCGCTTCGGGAATCGACAGCTTTTGCAACTGCGTTAAATCTTTTGCACAGTCTTTTAAATCGTGCTCTATGGAAAAGCTCACATTATTCAACCAGAATTTCAATCTTGTTTTTGGTGTTAGGACTCGTAATCACTTGCCCGTTTGGATGCTCAGGATCATAAGCTGTTAAGCGAAGATAATGCAGGCCCGGCGTAAAACCCGCACTACCTAAACGCAATTTAATAACTCCGTTTGCATCACCAGTAATTGCACCTGTTGAAATCTGTGTATCGAGCGTGATGTTGTTTGCTTCGCATGTCCAACGCGTAACACTTGACCAATCAACAGGTATTCCATTATTGGTTACCAGAATTTCAATTTCGTTATCGCGCCCGTTGAATACTCGTTCTAATAAGTTAGGCATCGCTGAGCACTAAATCAGAATCGGTCAGTGTGTAAGTCCCATCAGAACCGAAAGTTTCAGGCGTTGCCAATTGGCGAGAACCACGAAACGTTGTATTCGCCCAAAACGAAACCCACGCAACAGTAGCACCACCAGGAACGTTAAACGCGGGTTGATTGCTGGAATCTCTTGCACCATTTGTTGCGGCTGAAAAAGTAATGGTTTGACGTGTGTAGCTACCACCAGAAATTTCGTTGTCCGTTCCAACAGCGCCTGGGTCGCCCGAATGTAATGCAACGGAATTAATATCAAGTGCATCCAACATTAAATTTTTTGCAGAAGTGGATAATGGCATTTTCAAATCCTAAAGTTTTACCAAAGTGAATTCATCAGACAGCGACTGAAAGCTAAAGCCGCTCAATCCAAACAGTGTTAAATCATCGCTATCCAATGTGGGTAACGTCTTTGCGTTTTCAACAAGAAGCCATTGAATGGTTGCTGAAAGTGTTGCTGTGCCAATGGAAGATTTAGTTCCCAACGTTGTAACCGACGCAGCACTCAATAAGTCTACATTCACATTACTTGGCTTTTCTCCAACAAGACTGATCGAAGCCTTAACAGAAATGCTTTCGTTGCTATAGACGTGTTTTTCGCCCAATACGGTGCCGGATGTTGGAACGCTCAGCTCAAGAGTGTGCGCGATGTGTTTTTGACTTAACGCACTGACATTGACGACCGCTTGAGCTGTGGCTGACGAAGTAGCCGCCTTGCGTCCAACTCCGGAAACCGATGAAGCGATAGAAAGTGTTGCAAAATCATCTGACTGTTTTTGACCGGTTGCAGTAACGTCACTCGTCGCGGATAGATTGGCAGTACCACTGACCTCCGTTGAAGCACCGTCAGCTTGACGCACTTCTAGGCCGCAATAAATCCCCGTGTTGTATTTAAAGGGAATGGCATACTCAAACGATGTCACACCGGGTGACGTGTAACGAGAATACAAATTCGCTTTGTAATTCACCGGATTTGGATTGAGTATTTCTGTTGCAGGTGTCACTGTTGAACATTCACCGCCCTCAATGCCAATCACAAAAAGAGTTTCGTTGGCAGTATTCGCTAAGTCAGCCAATGCAATGAATTCACTGCGCGGCTCAGGGTTGGAACCACTGCCGGAGTGCACTCCAAAAATGATTTGCTCAAAAGGATGGTTAGCATCTGCGCCTGTAACACGAAACAACTGACCACCCGCTTTGGGTGAAGCGCCGCCAAAGGTGACCGTAACCTCTTCCGACGTTAAATCATTCGGAGCCACCGCATACCAAAAAAAACAACCGTGTTGATTTCCGATTTCAACAAAACTTAAATTTGAGCTGGTACAGGTGGCCGAACCACCGTTGTCCATTTTCGTTGCGGCAACAACGACATCGCCCTTGGTTAAATTCACCGCATCAAATGAGCGCGAAGTGGCATACTGCGAAAACCACGACTGAATGGGTGTGATGTTTGCCATCGATTAACGCTCTTGTTGTTCGCGCCAATGCGCTAACGCTTTAACTTGTGCGGAACAAATCGCGTGTGCTTTTTCAAGTGCGACAGCGTAATCCACCAAGTCGCGATTGCGTCGTCCGTCAAAGCGAACCGTTTCACAATTTTGGATCAATGCTTTCGGTGGCAGGACCATCACGCGCTTGGTGACTGTGATCGTTTTCGGCGTGAATGAGCAGCCGCCTAACATC
>NZ_JBUZOU010000043.1:0-4915 GCF_055326765.1 Pleionea sp. WD8-19
CTGTGACAGCAGTGATCCGGCACCTTTTGCACAATGGAAGATCCCAGGCGTCATTGAATCCAAAACTTGCCTGCTTCCGATGATCACGGATCGATCCTTCTATCTTCTCGACCTTCACAAACACTACCAACAGAACACACTTTTCACGGCAGGTGGGATCGCGGATCAACCGAATCTCTACTGCGAAGCTATGAGCTTTATAACCGGAGTACAACATGAGTTTATCAGCGAATGAATACACCTTTGCACTGGTCGGTGACGACCGGACAAAAAGCATGTTTGCTTCGGTACAAAGTGGACTCGGCAAAACGCTAAAGAAAGCAGGACTGACCGACAAAGAACTCACTAAGTTAGGTCGCAATGTCACAAAGCTCGGTAAACGACTTGATTCGATGGCAGACAGTGCGGCGAAGTGGGGCGGTGCACTCTTTACGGGAGCTGTGGTCGGTGGTACGGCGCTCGTTAAAAAAACACTGGAGGCCAACACCGAAGTGATCCGTTTGTCTGAATCGGTTGGTGTGGGTGTCACCGCGATGAGCGAATGGAGCTATGCGGCGAAAGATGTGGGAATTTCGTCGGAAAAAATGGGTGACATTTTTAAAGACGTACAAGAAAAAATCGGTGACTTTGCGGCAACCGGTGGAGGGCCAGCGGCCAATACCATTAAGCATTTAAAACTCAATGCGGAAGAACTGATCAAGCTTGCTCCTGATCAACAATTACTAAAAATTGCTGAAGCATTAGAAAAAGTTGGCACCACATCTGAAAAATCGTTTTACCTTGAAGAACTGGCAAGCGATGCGACTTATCTTTTACCACTGCTCGATAACGGCGCGGAAAAATTAAAAGCGCTGCAAGCGGAAGCGCGCGCATTCGGTGTTTCGATATCTGAACTCGACGCTGCCAAGATGAAAGCCGCGCAAAAATCGATTGAACGCATTCAAGCAGTCGTTCAAGGTTTTTCCAATAACCTCACAAGTGAGGTAGCTCCCATCATCGAAGTGATGAGCGAGAAGGTGTTGGGGCTCGGTGTTAACAGTGAAACGATGGGCGAAAAAATCCGTGGTGCGTTTTGGTGGGGTGCTCGCGGCGTGGGTGTGTTTGCTGATGGTTTGCACGGTGTTGAAATCGTTCTAAAAGGCACCGAGCTTGGTGTCAATTTACTCAGCCTGGGTATTTCTCAACTGGCAGTTTTTGGTGCACAGGCGTTTACCAGTTTGGGCAATGCAGTTGTTGATGGTCTTTTTTATCCGGTTACAAAAACATTGGCGTTGTTATCCGAGTTACCTGGTTCGGTGGGTGATAACGCTGCGCAAGCGTTGGCTTCGGTGGAAGGGTTTGCCAATGGTTTAAAAGTTGATGTCCCGCAAGCGCTGTATGAATTTCGTGATGCGCAAGCGGCCGCGTTTGCTGATACCAAAGCGGAACTAGATCGGTTGCTGTCGGAAGAACTGCCGAGTGATGTGATCACGCGCAACATCGAAGCCATCTTTTCGGAAGTGGACGCCAAAGTACATGAAAAGATGGCTCAGCTGAAAAGCAATCTTGGTCAACAAGCTGAAGGTGACGATGCGATTGCGCGCGAAGCGGAGCAGGACGCGTTACGGTTTGAAGCCAAACTGATGCGCATGCAAGAGCAATGGATGACCGAGCAAGATTTGTTGCAACAAAAGTACGATCAAGATCTCGCCATTCTTGATGAAGCGCTGGAAAAAGAATACTTAAGCGAAGTGGCCTACGACCATCGACGTTTTAAGTTGAAAGAACAATACGCGAAAAAAGAAGCGGCGCTGAATGCGAGAAAAAACCGCGCCATTTTGAGTACGACGGTAGGCACCTTACAAAACATTGCGAGCGTCACCGATTCCGAATCGAAGAAAGGATTCAAAATTCAGCAGCAAGTAGCGATTGGACAAACCACAATGGCGACCTATGAGAGCGCCACGCAGTCTTATAAGTCACTCGCCGGTATTCCCTATGTCGGACCTATTCTCGGCGGTATAGCAGCGGCCGTTGCCATTGCAGCAGGGATGGCAAACGTTCGAAAAATCAAAAGCTCCAAACCGGGCAGCAGCGGCGGTGGTGCGTCAGTGCCAAGTTCGGGCGGCGTGTCGGGCGCTGGTGCTTCCGGTGTGAATTCGGCGATGAATCAAGTGGAACGGCTGCGACAAAACGGAACGCAGCAACAAGCGGCAACTCCGGTGATTAATTTTCATATTGCCGGTGATCTCAACTCCAACGATGCGAATACTTTTTTGCAAGATGTTAAGGATTTGATCAACAACGGTGATGTGTCCTTGATCGATCCGAGTTCGCGCAATGGACAAGATTTAGGAGGTTAAATGTCTAGCATCAGCTTTACACCAAAACGTGAAATTGTTTCGGGTGTTGGATCACTGCAGTGCGAGTTTGAACAGTTTGATTACGATCCGAAAAAGGAAGGGGCAGTACACAAAAGCTTGGATGGCACCACAGTTTCAATGCTGCACCGCTTGGAGTTTCGATACCATGTTAAGACATCGGCGATTCCTGTTGCTGAGATTGGGCCGTGGCGCGAATTTCACGCCAGTTGCTGCAATGGTGAACTCTTTACCATGAGCGCTTCGGATGTTCCAGGCGCGCCGGCATCTTCCTTTCAAGCCATCTTTGAAGGCGACTCTTACAAAGAGAGGCGCAATGGAGCCTATATCACCGTCTCTTTTACACTTCGAAGGATGAATTAATGTCAGATAATTATCACGCCGTGGCAAGCTCCAATCATCAAGAGATTATTACGGTGATTAAGTTTTTATTCAACACGCCAGTCTATGTATCAACGCATGCGGTCAGTGGTATTACTGGTGATTATTTTTCCGGTTGCTTAATTCCTTCAACCGCGATTTCGCAGCGACTCAATCCTGACGAATCACGATCCGAAATTGGAAATATTCGGTTTGTGGTGTTGGATACGGGGATCACCACGCAATTCAAAAATCGACTGGAAAACAGCGAAGGATTGAAGCGCTGTGTTGTTGAAGTCTACCGTGGCGCAATGGGCGATGACTTTGCCGACTTTGTGTTGGTGCAAACACAAATGATCGATAAGTCGGTATCGATGAGCAACGGACGTTATCGAATTTCGTGTTATGACATTCAGCGCTCGGCTAAGAAAAACATTTTTGCAGAAATTAAAACGCCTATTACCGCGACGTTAAACGCCGGAGATACGACCGTCAATGTTCTGAACACGGCAGCGTTTGAAGCGTGTGATCACCCTTCGAGTTTTGGCGATGCGCCAGGGCAACGCGTTTATTACTTGAAAGCAAAGAAAGACGATCATTTTGAGATCATGCGAGCGACTGGAAAAACCGATACCCGCTTTACGGGATTAACACGCGGTCTGTTTCATACCTTGCCGTTAACCTTTGAGTTCGATGAAGAAGGGGACGGTGATGATCAAATTCAAATCGAAGAATACGTTTATTTGGAAATGCCGGTGCCTGCGCTCGTTTATGCGCTTTATACCGGTGATATTATCGGCGGCGGAAAGTTACCGAGCAATTGGCACCTGGGAGTTGATCCAAAGTGGATCGACATCACGCAGTTTCAAAATGCAGGAACCGATTGGTTTGATCCGACGAATTATAGCAAAGGATTAATTTATCGCTTTAACGGTGTGAAGCAAACCGAAGGCAAGCGTTTTATAGAAACTGAATTGCTGAGGTTGATTGCGTTTACACCGGTGGGTGCGAATGGCAAGTTAGGATTTAAACGCATTGCCGGTGTCAATCGTGAAAGCGGTTATGAGTATGTGTTCGATGAGTCGAACATTGTTAAGTATTCTGATCTCGAATACAACTTAGATAAATTGCATAACGTGATTGATCTGAAATGGGGCAAGGTTGAAATTCCCAATCGAACCAGCGGATTTACCCGTCAATCGATCCTTTATGATCCAAGCAGTGTTGAAACGCATCGCGGTCGTTACATCAAACAAGTGTCGATGGAAGGTTTGCACAATGCACGGCACACAACCACGACGATTCGAAATCTATTTTCAGCCTATCGTGATCGTTACGCACATCCTCCATACGAGTTACAACTTACGTTATTGCCAACGCAATACGCGGTTGAAGTGGGTAAGAACGCGCGTGTGGTGTTACCGCACATTAAAGACATGGTTACCGACGCACCGTTAGATCGCGTGTTTGAAGTGCAGCAAGTCTCAACGGATTTGTTAACCGGTCGAGTGCAAGTGAAGTTGTTCGCTTCGAGTGGCGATTTGGATCCTTTATCGGATGACGATGCTGAAGACGCAGCCGAATTGCCGAACGGTTGGTACGCTGAGCAAGGCACGCCGTTAAGTGGCCAAGTGTCGATTGATGGAAACGGATTTTTAACCGCCAACGGTACATTAACCGGAGCTGCGACAACGCGTACCTGGTTTTATTATTTGGGCGATCTCACCATTCCAAACGGGCGTACCTTAACGCTACAAGACAACGTTGGTCTTGCGGTCATGGGGCATTTGCAAATTGATGGGCAGATCATTTGTGATGGACAAACTTTTACGCACCAAGGTTTTTTCGGTTCCACGCTCAGTGGTGGTCGTCGCAATGTGCACGGACCGCGTGAAGGTTTAGCTCCAGGTGTTCGGCATCATGGCTTAAACAATGCCGTTCCGGCGTTAAATTTGGATAACGATGGAGGCGTATTGTCTGGCATTCCCGATGACATGCGCGGCACCGGTGGACCGCAAGGTGGTGCGGTATTTCGTTGGCATAGTGAATTGAATCAATACATTCCTGCAGCCTCTCCCGGTGGTGCAGGCGGATTGGGTGGTGGTTCCGTTGTTTTTGTGTGTCGCGGTTCCGGCTTTGGACCGAATGGGCGCGTGATTACAGATGGCAAGCCAGGTGAATTAGGAACGGTTCAA
>NZ_JBUZOU010000044.1:0-4492 GCF_055326765.1 Pleionea sp. WD8-19
CCCCCAGTGGGAAATATGTAAGTCTCGATGAACCTCAACAAAGAGATGATCATGAAAGCTCCGATAGTCCAAGTAATAAGGGGGCGTTAAATATTGTCTTAGTTAATGAGAAAAAGGATTTTGTTATTGTTAGTACTGCAAACAGTCTTCCCGGAGAAGACAATGTTTTGAGAGTATGGGCTCATGGAAATGATGAGCGTGCAGTTGATACTAGAGATAGCAAAAAAGAACTTAGTCCCGAAGAGATGGTTTCAATAATAAGAAGTCACCCTGGATGGAAAAGTGGAATGGAAGCCCATTTGATGTCATGTCAAACAGGCTCAAAAGATTATGCGAAAAAAGTTTCTGAGTTATTAACAGAAGCAAAGTCTGTCTTAGCTCCTGAGGGGTTTGTCATGGTGACCGGTGGTCCAGAGGCAAGAAATCGACATAGGAACTTTTTTGGTGGACCTGGAAAATCAGCGTATTGGTTTACTTTTTCTAACGGGCAATTGATAAACAGAGAAAAAGGTCCATATACGAAAATTCGAAATTTGGGCGAAGAGAAAGAGTAATATTTAGGTGGATATAGAAATGACTACGGCTAAGATAAAGATAATAGTTTTATTTTGTTTAACTATATTGGGCTGCAATTCAATGGACTTACATGCTAGAAACTTTAGCTTTCCTAATTCAAAAGTCTTAAATTTTTACTCTATGACGGATGGAGGAACTATGGTTTTCGAGATGGAGTCTCCACAAACAGGACTGTTTTGGTTGTTGCTAGATGGAAGTGACAGCTCAGAAACTAAAGGTAGTTTTTATTTATCATCAGATCCTGAAAAAGAAAAAATTTTGGTTCAACAAGGAAGTAAACAGGATGGCGACATATTAGAGTTTTTTACAACGTGGAATGTTGAAAATTGTACGCAAAATAATACTGATAATTTAACTTGTGTAGGTATAAAAGAGTTGTTGGTTAAGGTTAAAAGCTTTAGGGGGCAATAGCCAGCGTAGCGTGGGTGTTAACCCACGAAAAAATTGAACCATTTTTTTTAATTTATAGAAGAGAAGCAGAACCCCAAAGCGCAGTCGATTGACTGCGCTTTTTTATGGACGATCAAAATTTAATACGGATTACGATGTCTTCTGCTTTAGCTGCTCATTCTCAATGTAGGTATCGAGCACCTGCATGATCTGCCGTTTGCTGGCGGCGCTCATCTTCTCAATTTGCTGCATACGACGTTGCAAACGAGTGTCGGGCACCTTGAGCTTCTTAGGTTGTTTAATTCCCAACAGTTCATCGGAGCTAACACCCAGCACCTTCGCCAGTTTCGGTAACAGCGCAGAAGGTGGGAACTCTGATTGCCCTTCATAGTAGGAAATCATACGTTGTGAAACGCCGATCTCTTTGGCTAACTCCACTTGCGTATAACCAGCGGCTTTACGCAGTTTTACCAGTCGTTTCCCAAAATCGGGAAGCTCGTCAAAGTTCTGTTTCGGCATAGGTATATTCACAGATTGAACACTATGTCGAAGATTGTAACCCCGGTTTTCCACGATCCCTCCGAAATGGCTTGACTCTATATACATCAAGTGTATATGCTTGCGTCCGATAAATAAAGTAGAAATATTTTGTATATAGGTATTGACAGGGTTTCGGGGGAATATCGGAAATGGCACGAATTAGCGACGATGTGATCGAACGACTGAAAACAGAAGTGTCTCTGGTTCGACTGCTAAAAAGTCAGGGCTACGAGTTAAAGAAACAAGGCAAGGATTACCTCTGTCGCTGTCCGTTCCACGATGATAAAACTCCGTCTTTAGTCGTCAGTCCTGATAAAAACCTGTGGCATTGTCTGGGTGCCTGCGGTGTCGGTGGTTCAGTGATTGACTGGACGATGAAGATAGAGGGGGTATCGTTTAAACATGCGGTGGAGTTGCTTAAGAACGACTATGCTCCTGCCTTAGCTGCCGACGATGTACAGGGACGAACAAGTGTCGCGGGAGGCAGGAAGCCGGGAGCGACCACACAACCGAAAAAATACGGCTCGGTGCGAAAACTAGATGCGCCGTTATCGATCGAAGCCGATGAACAGGAAGCGTTAAACAACGTCATCGATTTTTATCACGAAACCCTCAAGAAAAGTCCAGAAGTCATCGAGTATCTGGAATCGCGCGGACTCAATCATCCCGAACTGATTAACCATTTTAAACTGGGCTTTGCTAATCGCACGCTCAGTTATCGCCTGCCAGAAAGTAACCGTCAGGCTGGCGCGGAATTGCGCGGTAAATTGCAACACATCGGTATCTTGCGCAGCTCTGGACATGAACACTTTAACGGTTCTCTGGTGGTTCCTGTGTTTAGTCGCGAGGGTTTAATCACGGAAGTTTATGGCCGAAAAATCCAGCGGGCGTTGCGCAAAGGTACGGCGTATCACTTGTATTTACCGGGGCCGCATAAAGGCGTCTGGAATGAAAAAAGTTTAGGTTCTGACGAAATTATCCTGTGCGAAAGTTTAATTGATGCGATGACCTTCTGGTGTCATGGTTTTAGAAATGTCACCACCTCTTACGGTGTGAATGGCTTTACCAACGATATTTTAAATGCACTGATTAACAATAATGTAAAACGTGTACTCATTGCTTACGACCGTGACGAAGCGGGAAATACTGCGGCGGAAAAGTTAGCGGAAGAATTACAAAAACACGGTATCAGTTGTTATCGAATCTTGTTTCCTAAAGGCATGGATGCCAACGAGTATGCACTGCAAGTGCAACCGGCGATGAAGTCTTTAGCACTGGTGATAAGAAAAGCGGAACCTATGCTTAACGCAAAGTTACGAGCTACGAGTGACGAGTATCGAGAAGAACCCAAAAACAAAACCACACCGCCCGAACCGGAAAAAGAACCTTCCTCATTAGCCGCTGATTTACCCGAACCCAAACCAGAAGTGGAGCATCAACCACCACAAAATATCGATGCCGAAATTAACGAACGGGAAATTAAAATTGCCTTCGGTGAGCGTTTGTATCGTGTTCGTGGACTGAATCGGAACCTGAGTTATGACCAGCTCAAAGTGAATGTGATGGTCAGTAAAAACGAATGCGTTCACGTCGATACGCTGGAACTTTACAACGCGAAACAGCGGCAAACCTTTATTAAAATCGCTGCGAGTGAATTAGCGTGTGAAGAACAAATTATCAAAAAGGATTTAGGAAAAGTCCTCTTAAAACTCGAAGCACTACAGGAAGAACAGATTCAAAACACACTGGCACCGAAGGAAAAAAGCATCGAGCTGGATGACGGTGAAAAAGCGGAAGCGCTGGGCTTATTGAAGGACAAAAATCTATTAGCACGTATCCTCGACGATTTTAATCAATGCGGCGTGGTCGGTGAAGAGACTAACAAACTGGTTGGCTATTTAGCCGGTGTCAGTCGCAAACTCGATAAACCCTTAGCCGTGATTATCCAGTCATCGAGTGCTGCCGGAAAATCATCTCTGATGGATGCGGTACTCAACCTGATGCCGGAAGAAGAAAGAGTCCAGTACTCAGCGATGACTGGTCAATCACTTTATTATCTTGGCGAAACCAATTTAAAAAACAAAATCCTCGCCATCGCCGAAGAAGAAGGCGCAGAGAACGCCAGCTATGCGTTAAAGCTGTTGCAGTCCGAGGGTGAAATTAATATTGCCAGTACTGGCAAAAATGCCAGCACCGGCAATCTGGAAACACAGACCTATCATGTGGAAGGTCCGGTGATGTTGTTCCTAACGACCACGGCCATCGACATCGATGAAGAATTATTAAACCGCTGTCTGGTGTTAACGGTGAATGAAAGTCGTGAACAAACCGAAGCCATACATCAGCAACAACGGATAGCGGAAACACTGGAAGGCATGCGGCTAAAGAACAAAAAGCAACACCTGGTTAAATTGCATCGAAACGCACAACGATTATTAAAACCCTTGGCTGTGGTGAATCCTTACGCCGAGCATTTAACCTTCCTGAGCCATCAAACAAGAACACGACGCGATCATCAAAAGTATTTAGCGCTCATCCGTTCGATTGCGTTTTTACATCAATATCAGCGTGACGTGAAAAGTGAAGATGGCTTCGAATACATTGAGGTTACGCTTGATGATATTGCGGTTGCTAATCAACTCGCGCATGAAGTACTGGGCCGAACACTGGACGAGTTACCGCCACAAACTCGAAAGTTATTGTCTCTGATTAATGATTACGTCAAAGCAGAATGCAAAACTCACGGCGTGGAACAAAGTGATTATCGCTTTAGCCGCAAGCAATTACGTGATGCCTTCGGCTGGAGTGATACGGCGTTAAAAGTGCATCTGTCACGGTTAACCGACCTCGATTATTTAGTCGTTCATACGAATGGACATCGGCAACGCTTCCATTATGAACTGCTCTTTACCGGTTCCAAAAATAGTCACGATACCTTCCTAAACGGATTAATCGACGTGAAAAAATTAGGCTACGACAAAAACCG
>NZ_JBUZOU010000045.1:0-2912 GCF_055326765.1 Pleionea sp. WD8-19
ACACCGGGCGCTTCAGGCAAAGTTTTAATTGAATTTAATTTACGTGCGTATTCGGTTTATGGCCCTGTAGCAACGAACCAAAACTATACGGCTCCTGTTTGGCGCGTCCAGGTACGACGTGATTCAACATCGGGTGCGATTTTGTACGATAAAACGTTTACTGGTACAGCTTACAATTGGCAAGAATCTGATGAAATCCCTGGCGAGCCGAGAATAGGGGGCTGGTACGGCAGCGCTCAATTAGACATTACGGGACAGTTCTTTGATGAAAACGCGCCAACGAGTGGCACCGAAGTTTACTATCTTATTGTTTCGCGCCAAAGTGGAACGCCAACCACCATTTTATTGATGGAGTTTTCTGGAAACGTTCCGGCGTTTAAAGAAAACGATTTATCCAAAAGCACAAACGGTTATTGGCGCGATAAGGATACTGGAATGATTTTTCAGTGGGGTTCGACTTCCATTTCAGGCGGCCAAACGAGAAACATAACACTGCCGATTACTTTTCCTACTCAATGCACCGTTGCCATGCAAAATCAATTGGCAGGTGGAGGCTATTCGGATGGTGCGAAAGTTACCGCAAAATCTCGCTCTTCAATCACAATACGAAACAATTATGGAACCACTTACACCAGTTGGTGGTTTGCAATGGGGTATTAACAATGGATAAGACTTACTTTGCACATTACGACGAATTGACCGGCAAACTGCTGGGCTATTATTGCAATGACATTCACGATGAAATTCCCGAACCATCAATTCCTTTAACTGTTGATGAGTGGGCTAGTGCTCGACATGAGGGATGCAACCAAGTCATCAACGGAAAACTTGTTGTGGGCGACGAGATGGTTACTGACGATGAGCTTGCGGAAAGGAATCGAGCATGGAGAGACAGTGAACTTGCGAAAACGGACAGGTATATGTTGCCCGATTTTCCTATTAATGAAGTTCAACGGGAGCAGGTTCGGTTTTATCGCCAGCAGCTTCGAGAGTATCCTGACCGTTCGAAGTTGCCGAGTGAGTGGAGGCGGCCATTTAGCTCTACTCTTTGACCTGCATATTAATATATGCTAAACGGGGTTTGATTTTTAACCATATTCATTTTAAAAGAAACAAGTTGTTCAGATGTTATTCCCTATTTTATTTTCAGAAAAAAAGCTTACTAAGTTTATATAGCGAACGCCCAGCTCGGAGCATACAGCGCCTAATCCATAGTTACTTAAATTTTTCTTTTCTGAAGATATAATAGTTGCATCATTACCAATAGATCTTGCCATTGCAATTAGCCATGGATCGGCTCCAGATACAAATTTGTCTCTCGCTCTGTTTTCAGTAAACTGAGGTCCATTTTCTATGTCACTGATTACATTTGCATATTCTGTTTCAATTGATTCAGATATATGAAACATTTTATGGGCCCTAGAAAGGAAATTAGTTCGCCATTCATCAGCTTTTTGTTCAATTTCAGTTTTTACAATATCAACAGAAACAATCAGACTGGAATCAATCCCTTCATAAATAAATTTCCAAATAGGAGTAAAGATAGGAATTGTTTCCGGGTAGTGTCGTTCACCTAAGTCAATTAAAGCTGAAGCATCCATACAATATTTCACTAATTAGCTCCAATGATTAGCTTGTCAATTTTATTAACTCTAAGTTGCAAAATCTTTGATGCATCATATACATCTAATACCCCCGCGCTATAAGCTGATAAAGTTAAGTTAAACAACGGGTTTCCAAGATCTATTTTTTTAATGATTTCACTTCGGATTCTGAGTGATTTGCTTTTTCTAGCTTCTATTTTTTTTTCATTTTCCTTTCTGCGAGCTTCTAAAAGTTCAGTAAGTTGTATTTGTGTTATTAATCCTACTTTTTTAAGGCAAACGGCAGCGGTACTAAAAGTAACTTTAAAATTTTCTGCGAGGTTTTGCATCATTTCAATTGGCGTTTTTCCTTGATAAATATTTAAGTTGATTTTTTCATCAGGGACTAAAATATTAGCGGCTAGTTTATTGCATCGAGCCTCAATATTGGAATTGCTACCATCATATTCGCTAACCATTGTAGCGCTTTCATCGACTATCCCTGACTTTGCAAGTAAAAGATGTGCGTATTCATGTAGTAAAGTAAATAATCGTCGTGGAGAATGAATTCCTCCACGTTTGATAAGAATTATTGGACATTTTTCATAATAAATAGAAGCACCAATTATTCCAGTTTCGAGAGGAATGTATTGTGTTTCGTAGATCAATACACCATCACTTTCAATTTTTTCTTTCCAATAAGAATATATATTTTTGTACGAGAGAGAAGTAAGTTCCTGTTCATCGATTCCTAATCGCTCTCTGATTTTAGTGCCTATGTTAGGTGAGTTTTCGTTTTCAATTAAGCTAAAAACATTTAGTTCATTTCCCATTGATTCTGCTAGGTCTAAATATATTTCTCGTAAATCTCTGCATTTCTTTATTTCAGTATTGACTCGATGATGTGTAACACCGGCATATCTAGGATCTACACGATAATCAGGAAGTGGTCTGAACTTAATCTCTTTCGGAGGGTTTTTAAGATAAAAGTAGCCAAATGGAAGCTGGTATACTTTTGAGGCTTTTCTTAATTGAAGTAGTGTAAGCTTATGATTTCCACTTTCTGCTTCCGATAGAATATTCAACGGGATACCAATTGCCTCAGCAGCTTGCTCTATCGAAAGGCCAACATCTTCTCTGGCCCAGCTTAGCATGTCGGGGTTATTACTTGTTCTTACAGTCATAGATAATGAGCGAACTTTGATTTATATTAAATGAGTTAATCCAAAACAAATTGTAAGCGTCGAAGTCAAAGAACGTTTAGTCCTCTTTAGCAACTTCTATCACAATTTAGCTCTAAGAACTAATGAAATTAGCATATTTTCTCAA
>NZ_JBUZOU010000045.1:3012-4327 GCF_055326765.1 Pleionea sp. WD8-19
TCATACTTGTTAAGATTTTTAACCCTTTCTAGTACAAGACTTTGGAAAACATATATTTTCGAACGTAATTTAGTTTGCTATTTTAACTGTACTAATTAACTCAATTGAACTTCTAACCATAAAATCTATATCACTACTAAATGGAATTGAAATCAACCAATAGGCATCTTTGCTACCTCGAACGAGACTATACATTTGGATGTTTTCTTCACCTTCGCTCGTCCACTTTAGCACTTTGTAGGTAATATCATACTCTTGATTGGACTTATAACTACCTTCATTTAAGATTGAAATATTCTTATTGTCTGCACCTTTTCTTAGTTCGTTGACCATACCTTGCCAATAATTATTTAACTTTTCTCCTCCTGGTTGGTGGTCTGCAATTATTAGAAAATTTAACTCTTCATTTTTCCAACCATGAACAATTTTTTCATTTGGGTCATAGTCAGGAAGCACTTGGAAGGAAAGTTCTGTATCAGCAGGTGGAGTGACTTCAATGTACTTTCCCAGCTTCCATGATTCTGAAAAGGTAGGTAATGAAAGTGCGAAAGCCAATAGCGCAATTATTGTTCTCATTAATATCCTCAAGGTTATAATTATTAGGCTTAGATCACCATATCCAAGCGATGCTTAATTTTCTCATTATTCTGTCAGATCTGAAGAGTAATACAATCCAAAAAGCGAGCATTTATCCTGGAATGTTGAGAGATATCTCAAAGCGCCTTTTGGTCACTTAAAATATCTAAGTAAAACAATAAGTTATGTTCGCTTATGCGTGTGTCAAATTCACCCTTTGAAAATTGAGATATTTCTTGAAAAACACTACTTAAAATAGTAGTATTCTACACCTCCTCAGTTCACCGAAAGCCAATGTATTTTGGCCTGAAAACACTGTGCCATCACCTTGTGTGACTTGGGCAGCTAGTCCATTTTGCGTGAGGGAAGTTCTCAATTGAAACGAGGAAACTTTATGGATAAAACTTTAAAACCGCGTTCAAGACTATTTTCAGTTCGATCAAAAAGGGAGGCGCTTAAACTTATTCGAATAGGTGATGATTTATTAACCACCGCTTTAAGCGAGGTTATATCTCATCCGGGCTTTGACTGGGGGTGGATCATGCTGTCACTGCCCAAGATGAAATCTAACCAAACCAATGGAGTTAATTGGTTTTTACGCGATAACCCAGGGACTGTTGAAGCTATTCGACGGGTGACATCAATAGCAACACTAAAAGCAGCAATTCACCGACTAGAAATGAGAGAGGAGTTTCTTTGCTACTTAGATCATAAGTTGCTTGCTTTAATTGATGACGAG
>NZ_JBUZOU010000046.1:0-3962 GCF_055326765.1 Pleionea sp. WD8-19
AAAGTTTTGGAAAGAACGGTACACATTGCCGCAGTCAGCGTGGTTTTACCGTGGTCAACGTGGCCAATGGTTCCCACGTTTACGTGGGGTTTCGTACGTTCAAATTTTTCTTTAGACATGAGAGACCTCCCAAAGCGTCTAGAAGAGTTTGTGGTTAATAAAAAATTTAACTAGCACCCAGGAGCTACAATGAATCATTCCCGAAAGCTGTATTAATAAGTGGTGCTGATAGGCAGATTTGAACTGCCGACCTCACCCTTACCAAGGGTGCGCTCTACCAACTGAGCTATATCAGCATCATGCTATACATTGGAGCGGGTAGCGGGAATCGAACCCGCATCATCAGCTTGGAAGGCTGAGGTTCTACCATTGAACTATACCCGCTTAATCGTCAGAAAGTTTAATCACTAACGAAAAACATGGCCGAAAATCGGCTCAGTAGAATTTGGTGGAGGGGGCTGGATTCGAACCAGCGAAGCTTTCGCGTCAGATTTACAGTCTGATCCCTTTGGCCGCTCGGGAACCCCTCCGAACTCTTTTCTACCACCCAACTTCTTTTTAAGGAGGGCGCAGAGAGCCGCGAATAATGCCAACTTGGACACAAAATTGCAAGATAAACTTACAATTTAATCAATTTACGGCTCTCGGTAAAAAACGGGCTTCTTATCGCCCGTTTTTTGGAATTTGGTGCCGGCTGCCGGAATCGAACTGGCGACCTACTGATTACAAGTCAGTTGCTCTACCAACTGAGCTAAGCCGGCGACACTCAAAAAGGCGGTTTAACAGAGCCACCCCAAAAGTGAGGCGCAATTTTAGCGACATGATTTACAAATGGCAATGCTTTGATTAAGTTTTTTTAAAATAGTAAAGCGCACTGGTTAACAATCCCTCAAAAACGAGTAAAGGTCGCTCTTCAATAGAGATAGGAAGTGATGAAATGGCAGTTTTCAAATGGGGTAATAATAGAGTGGCGTCGCCTCCGGTAATAATCACACGGCGAATGCCAATATCTACTGCCCGCTTTATTTGGACTTCGAGCATAGCGATAGTTTGTGCTAAAAGTCCATTAAGTACGCAATCTGAAGTATCTTTGCCAGGTTGCGATGATTGGAGTTGCTCAAGCTCTTTTGCAAAAACGCGTTCAGTATTCGACAAAAGCGCGTCTAGCTGCCGACTTAATCCTGCCAGTATATAACCACCATGATGCTCACCATTATTATCGACAAAATCTAAAGTCATCGCTGTACCACAGTCTACAACCAATGCTCCAAGCTGATCGTCCTGTGAGGCACCAATCATTGCTAGCCAACGATCAATCCCCATATTTTCCGGTCGTTGATAAGCGTTCTTTAATTCCCTAAATTGTGATGATGTTTTAGCCAAATAAATTTTAGCATTTAAATAAATGGTATTTGCTGTTAATAAAGACTCAGTAACACTTGGTTTTACGCTGGAAATTGCGATTTGCTCAATGATAGGGTTAGAGAAAGTGGGCGAAAGGAGCGACAGTTCAGTCCAAAATGCCTGAGCGGCATCATTTGAGCGATGTGAAACGATAAGTGGCAAAGGTAATAACTGTTTTTTCTCATAATCATACAAACAACATTTAATTCGACTATTGCCAATATCAATAAGTAACATTACAGCTCCCGCAAACTAAGTTCGCCGCCAACAAACCGAGACTTACCAGTATCCGTCTCAAGAAAAAGAGCACCTGAATGATCGACACCACGATAAATACCACGGATTATTTCGTTTCCATTGGTTAACTGAACATGTTTACCAATAAACTCATCGAAACGATTCCATTGCTCTTCAAAACCCGCAAAACCATGTATACAAAAAAGGTTCAAGCTTTTGTTGATCGCTTTAACTAAAGTAACTACCAGTTGGTTTCGACTGAGTGGGGCTGACAAATGGGGCTTTAAGTTGCACCAAGGTTGACCAACCGGATGTTCTTCAGGCATATCCCAATTAAGACCCAATCCTATTACCAGATCCGCACCTTTGTCATTTTGGCCAGCAATCTCAACCAGAATACCGCCTACTTTACTACCTGCAATTCTTAAATCATTGGGCCATTTCAATTGAATATCAATTGCTCCGTAATGATAGAGATGTTCTGCAACACAACAGCCAACGGCAAGACTCAATCCTGATAAAGCATCAATAGCCAGTGGCAACGTTTTCCTAATGGATAAATAAATATTACGAGCGAAAGGAGAATGCCATTGACGCCCCAATCGCCCACGCCCCATAGACTGATATTCGGCAAGGCAGATAGACAATTCAGGTGAAGCGTGTTGGTACATTAGCTGTTTATTCGTTGATGCAATGCTGGTAAACAAAGTCAACTGCTCAGACGTCGGTAAAATAACTTCAAGCTCCCGTCGCAAATAGTTTTCATCCAAAAGATCGAGTCCGCCAGGAATTCGATAACCCTTTCCTTGAACGCTATAGATATTCGCTCCCATAGCTTTTAGACGCTCAATGTGCTTCCAAATTGCGGTACGTGAAAGTTGTAGCTGTTGTGCAATGCGTTGTCCGGAATGAAATGCTCCATCGCTGAGAATTTTAAGGATATTTTGAGCAATTACATTGTTGTCCATTAGGCACCAATCACCCTGACCTCACGTTCTAAATGAACACCGTAGTTTTCAACAATTCGTTGCTGAACTCTTTCCGCTAACTGTAGAATTTGGTCGCCAGTTGCCTGACCACGATTGACCAAAACAAGCGCTTGTTTTTCATGAACAGCCGCATCACCAATTCTCTCTCCTTTTAAGCCAGCATTATCGATTAACCAACCAGCCGCCAGTTTGACCTTGCTTTTAGATTGAGGGTAAGCAACCATTTCAGGGTATACTTTTTGTAGCTCTAAAAATTGCTCTTTCGCTATTACTGGATTCTTAAAAAAACTTCCTGCATTTCCAAGTATTTCAGGCGCCGGTAATTTTTGCTGACGCACACGAATAACTTCTTGCGCAATATCCATTGCTGAAATTTCTAACTCCTTTCCGGCGAAATTGGACTTGAGAGGCTGATAGTTCAATACCGGTTGCAGATGTTTATCGAGTTTAAGCGTTACCGAAGTGATCAAATAGCGGCCAAGATGTCGTTTAAAATAGCTATCACGATAACCAAATTCGCACTCTTCGTGGCTGAAGTTTTTCAATTTTCCCGTAGTTAAATCCATTGCCTCCACGTTAATCAGACGTTGCTGCAACTCAACTCCATAGGCGCCTATATTTTGGATCGGCGCTGCACCAATCGATCCGGGTATCAGCGCTAAGTTCTCTAAGCCAGAGTAACCATCTTCAAGGGTTTGCATGACTAATTGATGCCAGCTTTCGCCGGCACTTGCGGTAATTAAAATAGAGTCATCTGTTTCATTGTGATAATAGCGCCCCTTCATCTTGATATGAAACACTATTACGGGTAGATGGCCAATTAACAAAACATTTGACCCACCTCCAAGTATCAAATAATTTGAGTAACGCTCTAACAGATCCGGCAATTTATTCAGCTGTTTCTTGCTAGTAATTTCAACCATTGCTTCCGCACTGGCTTTTACTCGAAATGTATTAAGGGCTGTGAGATCGGCGGGGGTAATGAGTTGCAATCGTTGCGTTCCTGTAATTGATATCTGTGATTATTTTATCAATATCCTTGCTGGCGATCACTCTAAGTTAAATTTCGTAAGAATAGTAGATGGATTCAACTAAGAATTTTTTTGAAATACAAAAGCACAATAAAAGATCTCCAAATTTAGAAGCAAATACCAAGCAATAACCTACTCGTACATAGACTTGCGTCCATTCCAATGAAAATAAGTAAATCATCGCTTTTTAATGTGGTTGCCAACTCATTTGGTGCTTTTGTTTCAGGCAACAAAAAAGGCTTACCCTTACGGATAAGCCTTTCGTTGAATTAAATGCCTGGCGATGACCTACTCTCACATG
>NZ_JBUZOU010000047.1:0-3772 GCF_055326765.1 Pleionea sp. WD8-19
AGCAACAAGTGGCGTAAATTACGCCACTCCTGTTATCACATTCAAATTCCCAAAACCGTCGTAAAAAACTTCATTACTTCAGTGATTTTTAAAATTACGATAGCAGTGTAATAATTTTTACAACGGCGTTTGGGAAATACTACGATGAGAGTTTGATAAATTAAAAATATGCTACGATGAGAAAGCGAAAAAGCGATCGTAAAACTTCAAAATCCTACGGCCGCTAATTTGGAAAAAACTACGATGACAAAAAAGCACGCTACAGCAACGTGCGTTTTAGGTTGTGTGATGTCGGTTGAGCTCGATTTAGGGGTTGGTATTAAGCCTAAAGACTCTGATTAGACGTCGACATCACCGCTATTAAAGTTTTTAACGCCCGAACTTGTGAGTCTGTAACGGGTTGGATGCTCTTTGAGTAAGCTACAGATTCTGAATGAACCAAGCGACCCAGGTTCGGAACTGAGAATTTTCTGGGATTAAACCAGATGGGTGACTGGTGCGTTAAATCAACGCAAACCAAAGTAAAGAGATTACGGGCGCGTTAACTAACTTGATAGCTCAGTTATAATTTATTGGCTATCGATTTAGCAGGGTTTTGTACACGCCCTTGACGCCGGCTGGCTAATGGGTGACCCTATTGATTTAACCAATAAACTATAATGTATTATTGTATTTTTCATACAATTCTTTTTTATCTTTAGCGGTAAGCAAAGCGAAATCTCTAAAGCTTAAAAACTCATTTTTACATATTTTTTTATCTATATAATACGATTTTATATCAATTAAAAGTGACGAAACAAAAACTACTATGAATACAATAGCGCAAATATAAGCCATATCTTCAAGTCGAAACCTACCGTTAAAAATGCCAAATACAATATCAAGAAAACCTATTAAAACCACTACAAGAACAGACCCAATTGAAAACATGATAGAAAATGAAAGCATATGAAAGATCACCTTTAATATCTCAATAAAAAAATTTTTCATATATTTAAACCTCATTATTTATTTCCATTTTTCTCATTTGCTAAATTTATAACATCCGAAGAACTTCCTACTCCATCAGTAGCGACTTCAGAAATTGTTCTTCCAACACCATTTAGCTCACCAGGTTTTCCAAAGGTTTTTCCACTTGTCTTAGTCAAAGCAGAAGAAACACTTGAGCCTAAAACTGTAGCGACACCACCAGTGATCGCACCAAGTTTTGAATCATTTCCAATAGACTCCCAACTAACATTGCTAACATCCTGTCCTTGCACACGATCAATGGACGCATTTATAAAACTAGCACTCCCACCTACTAAAGCCCCCGCTACAGTATTTCCTGCAACATTTGCACTTAGTGCAGCAGCTCCAGCTAATCCTGCTTCAGCAACTGTCCCTGCAATTGCTCCCCCTAGCCCGACTCCTACTGCTCCGGCAGCACCCGCAACAACAACATGAGACCAGTCAACATTATCCCAATTTCCACCATTACTATATAATTGAGCTCCTAAGTTTAAACCCGCTCCTATTGCTGCACCAACAGCCATCCAAATAAACTCACCGTCAGGATCTGTGTATTTATACGGATTATTATTGGCATACATATACCTATGGAATGACATTACCTGATTTTTCTCGGTATACAAAACCGGATCCAACCCCATAAACCGACCAGCTTCCGGGTGATACCAACGTGCCTGCATGTAAGTGAGGCCAAGCCCTTTATCCTCACGATGACCGGTAAAGCCGACATTGTTGTCGGTGTCTTCATTGGTCAGCTGTTTACCAAAAGGTTGATAGTCTTCGCGCCATTTCACGCTGCCATCTTCTTTAGTGGCCAATACCGGCGAACCAAGATGGTCGGTATGAATAAAGGTGGCGAGGGTTAATGCGGCTAATGTGTTCTTAAATACTTTTATTAAATTCATGGTCATCTCCTTATCAAATTACAGCGCGCAGCCAGAATCGGGGTAATAGTTGGCGTAAGCATTTTTATCGTTCATATAAAAATAATGCTGCGTTTGATAAGTGTGTAAGGTGTCTTCACTAATCGTACCGGTATACACTTCTTCCATGGTGATGTTGCCATCGCCATTCCAGTCGATTTTTTCTGGCGGCGTATTCGGGAAGTAACTGCTGTAATAATCCGGATAGTTCAGATAAATGTACACCGCGTAGTAAATGCCTTCGTAATTATTGGAGTGGAAATCTTTGTTTTCCACAATGCCGTTGCCATCGAAATCCAGCTCGCAACTGCCTGCCGGTGGTGGTACATCGGTGTTTTGTACGGTAATCGTTACTTCATCACTACTACTCGCACCGTCGGCATCGGTAACGGTTACTCGGAAAACGTAGTTCGTATCCATCGCCACATTAGGCGCAACAAATTGTAGCGTGCCTTGCTCTGGCCCTTGCTGCAAAGAGACATTACCGCCACTGACAATACGCCAACTCATGCTGAGTGAATTGCCATCAGGATCGTTAGACGCTCGCGCATCCAAAATCACGGTATCGCCTTCGTTGACGGTTTGATCGTTACCGGCATTAGCAACCGGTGGTAAGTTACCACTGGTATCGTTAACCATAACCGTAACTGTTGCGGTATCGGTTTCATTGTTACTGGCCGTTACCAAAACTTGGAAAACCAGTTGCGTTGCCTCGCCCACATCAGGCGCGTTGAAACTTGCACTGACGGTGTTGGCATTGGTTAAGCTTACTGCTGGGCCGGAAACTTGCGTCCAACCGTAAGCAGTAATGCTTTCACCTTGATAAAAATTTGAAGTGAATAAAAATTAACTTCTATTCACTTCGAATTCAAACACTCTGACCCTATTGATTCTATTTATTACTCGCTTTTCTCAGCAAGTCCAAATAAACCTTATAATCGGCTTCTTCGAAAAAGCACGCTTGCCGGTTGTTTCCTCTTTGAATGATGTGATGAGCGCAGCCATCCATGTAAAGGCGAGGTAATCGGGCCATGAGTATCCTTGATAATAATTTGAAGTGAATAAAGATTAGGCTTTACTCACCTCAAAATCAAACACTCTGACCCTATTGATTCTAGCTCATCCAATAAACGCATGACCTCTAAATCATCCTCAGAAATCGGTTGTGGCTGGTAATAAGCGGTTGAACGTGCAATGCCCAACATCTGGCAGCGCCGTGTTTTGGATAGCTCATGTGGCATTTGAATCGTTTCTCGTAGTTGTGCCCGGTCTAACGGCCGAGCACTTTCGATAAAAAATCAATTTCTAACGCTTGCTGTCCTATCTTAGCTTCCATATCTTTGATCCGACCATCGGTGTAACGCTTTTCGTCTTGCGTACTGCGAAACACACTATCCGCATGTTCCAGTAATTGTTTCTTCCAATCGCTAATTTGGTTAGGGTGAAGGTCGTATTTTTCGGCCAGCTCCGCGAGTGTTTTCTCTTCCTTGATGGCTTCAATGGCTACTTTGGCTTTAAATCCCGGCTGGAAGTTTCTTCTCTTTCGTCGCATGATTTTCTCCTCAGTGCTATTAAAAATAGTACAGTGAGATCAATTAAGCGACTGTCCAAGATCTAGGGTCCACTTCTTTACAGTAAAACAGCGAAAGATCCTTGGCTCCTAACAACCTCATTATCGCCAGATAGAAAATTAGCGAAAAGAGCTGTAAAAATTTATCAGCTTAGAATGCAAATCGAAGAAGGTTTCAGAGACATGAAAAGTCGGCGTTATGGATTAGGATTCGAATACAATAAAACCACTGATATGAAACGAATGGCGGTATTGATATTACTCACTA
>NZ_JBUZOU010000048.1:0-3040 GCF_055326765.1 Pleionea sp. WD8-19
GAAACTAGGCGATGTAAAATTTAATTCTGTTAAAAGATAATAAGGTTAAGACTCAAATGAAAACACCAATGAGAAAGGCGATGGGAATACTGAAGTTGAGCAAACGCCTCAGCAGGGGCAGGTTCAGGAAAGTCAGGGTGATGCCACCAATAACTCAACCCCCAGTGGAGAAAGTAAAAAAAGCAAAACTAAACATGGAAAGGTAATTAATATTACAGAGCAAGTTATTGGGGATGAAAAATATGAACTTGCTTTGGGAAGGCATATAGATGATTTAGAGAACCCGGAATATGGAAGAGTTATAACAGATGGAGAAGGTGGACTAACCGTATACCACGGCAAAGGACACGATAAAGTATTACTTGAAGGCATTGAAGAGCATGAAAATGTTCACATTGAGCAAATGCGAATGTACTCTACTAATATTGAGATATTGGAAAATGCCGAGTTCGGGCTTACCGTTGGTTGGAAAAATATACCTGATGCTATCGGTGAAGCATTTGAGCATGATGCGCATCAAGCACATGCGCTGTACAATATTGAGAAGCTTTCTCGTGGTAATTTGTCGCCAGACCAGGTGATAACAATTGAGAAAGCTATCGATATTAACCGTTCGCATATTAACGGTCGTAGAAGAGATTTTGGTAAAGTTTGGATGCAAATGATTGACTCGTTAAATCGGAAAAACTAGTAAGGAAAGGTAATGATTCGAATTTTAATTTTTATCTCACTTTTGTTCGTGGCAAAAAGTGCTCTTTCAGAAGACTTAACTTTTACTACGACAATAGAAGGTGAAAGCTACTTGGGTATCAGCCTAGCTAATAAATCGAAAAGTAAGGTTAAGATTTTTCGAGCTTTGCTTAGTCGCGATGAGCTTAATATAAAGCTTATTAGCCCTAGCGGTGTAATAAAGAAAGGTTTTTGGCAGCCTGTAGACTATGGTGTTGAAGAGGTTGTTTTGCTTCCAAGTGAATCGTTCCAGTTTAGAATTAATTTAACTGAAGTTTACCCTACACTTAAGTCTTTAGTTAAAGAGCAGTGCTTATTTGTGTTTTGGGGCAGTGTAATTCAATATAAAGACAACAACAATACTAATAAAAGAGAGGCTCATACAGGTAGCGTTGTGCTAAACAAAAAAAATTGTACTAACAGAGAAAGTATTTACTTTGAAGAATTTTGAGAGACTGTAAATTGAGATTGTAAATTATTCTGTGTACTGACAGATTAAACATAATCAATTAATCAGAAGTTAAGGCAGGGCAGCCACCACTCAGTTCTTACGGCCGTTTTATTACTGTAGTACCGAAGCCTGAAATGGCTGGATTAAAACCCAGCCTAAATCTTGATGCTATTTTAGTTTGTTGAGCTATTTTTAAGTTTCATATAAGGCTCACAATCAATGAAGATTTTTGAAAAGTCTATTGAATGGTTACGCTTCGGCTGGTTATCGCTCCAAAGCTTATGGATGAACTCAAAAAACACGTTTGGGTCGAACCAAGTGTGAGCCGACAAATACATTAGCCAGTCGATTAACTCAATAGGACTTTTTACAAAATCGGACAGTCGGAAGCTCTTTTCTTGAAAAGGGTATTCTGGTGCTTCTTCACAAACGAACTGCCACTTTCCTGTTCGGCGGCAAGCGACCAGATAACCGTCGTTGATTGAAATGACTCTTCCTGTTCTTTCACACTCTGCAGTTTTTAACATATGGGTCTCCTGAATACTTTTTCCGGTTTTTGGGGTTCGATAACTGGGCGTTTTAATGAAAATTCAATGCATGAGGATTGACGTGATAAACCGTAGAAGGTCGTCCGCCTGTTTTTACCTCTTCGCTTCTCAGCCAATGGTGGTTTTCAAGTAAGTCGAGCGCAGGCGGAATGGTGAGTTTATTGATACCGGACCAACACTTCTTTTCAATTTCCCAGCGCTTGAACTGACTTCCTAACTTACCGGTGTGGATTTTGTCTGCGAGCATAGCTGCCGTTTGTTCGGGCGCATGGATGATGTTGTTAAACACACGTTCTGCGTGAGACTGTAAGTACGTTGTAAAACGAATGGCTTGATTGAGCGAGTGCGCTTGAATGTCTGACTCGTTTGATTCACAAATGTGAAAGAGCAAAGCCAATGCTGGTACTAAGCTTTTGTATTTCGATAAGTGTGCTTCGATGGCAGCGTTATCCGATTGCCTTACAACAACGTTTTCCCAATGCTCTAACCATTGAATAAACCGTCCTTGCGCTTCGTCAGAGAACTGAAGATAAGCCTGCCCTTGTTCGTCTTTGTTGGGCGTAAAGTTAAAGTGTCCGAGGCTGATGTTTTCAAACAACGATTGCAACCGTTGTGCGGCGAGGGCGTTGGGTGTCTTGTCATTGCACTGCCAATTGTTTTTGGTTTCTGGCCATACGAGCAATTGAAACCGCTGCAACATACCGTCCGCTTGGCCTTCGTTTTTTAGTGCACCGGCGATGTGATGATGAATAACACCGGGTTGAACACCACCAAGAATGCTGATGCACAAGTTATCAATGGGGACGGTTCCTCGACCGATGCGGTCAAAAACATAACTGCTGTCTCCGTTCCACGCTTCGAGGTAAAACGAACGGTCGTTTTCTCGGCCCTCTTTTTCGAGTGTTTTAAACCATCCGGAGAGTTCATCGCGATACACCAGTATGGCCGACGACTGTTGGCTGAGTAACTCACCGAGTTTTTCAACGGTTGTATCGTTTGTGAAGAAACGTTGAAGTGAGGGCTTATCGTCTTGAGACAAAGCAACGATGTCTTGTTCGAGATGAGCGGTGTTGTCTGAGGCGTCTTTGGTTTGTTTGCGAAGCTTGGCTTTGAGTGCTGCAAGTTTGGTTTCGTTGACGGCCTTTTGTGCTTCGTAGTCTGCCATTTTCTGTTCAAACTGTTTTAATGCCTTGGCTTGCAATTTTTTGATTGGTCGGATGGCTTGATTAAAGGCCGGTGTTTTGAGTGCGCCCGGTGGTGCAATCACCAGTCCCCAAAGGTTTGGTACGACCGACCATTCATCCAGCTTTTT
>NZ_JBUZOU010000049.1:0-3012 GCF_055326765.1 Pleionea sp. WD8-19
CTCGCGGATTGGCCCTTGCCATTCGCTAGTAGTTATCGTCTAATAATCATATAGATTTTGACGGTGACTCTCCTACAGAGGACTTTCACCTCATTAGTTAATGCCCATGCCGGGCGTACACAAGGCCATTAATTTCGCTCCCTGCGGTCGCCCGACGCTCCTGACGTCGCGCGGCTTATGGCGGCGTTAGGTGTTTAGAGAAGCACCTTGATCCTACCAGCTGATAAATCGAAATGGTCTGAATCGAGCAAGAATTCCTATTTATATGAATCTTGTATCGAGTACTACACAGATATTGCCTACAACTGTTGCAAGTGTGGAAATCTTGACGTTTTCACGGCGCAAGACCAAAAAGAGGCATTTGAGGTTAGAAAGTGCCATGTCTGGCAGCGTCGAGATCTTTGCCACAGTTGTTTCCAGGAATTCCACAAGCTCAAGGAAGCTATAAGAGGCTTTGAGAAACTATGGGAAGCTGAGAGCGATTCAAGCAAAGAGTTCGCACCATATATCAAAAGTTGGCTTTTGGCACTAAAGCAGGTTTCGAGCTTTGGTAAGCAATCTAATAAGGCTATGATCGCACACCTAGAAAAATGCTTAGGAAATAATGCGTAACAAGCGCATCAAAAACGATGCCAAACACTCCAGTAGCCTTGTGTTTCCGCTTCGCTACAACTTAACACAAGGCAACCTGCGTGCTTGGTTCGCTTTATGCGGGTGTTATATTTAGAACGAGTATTATATGGACAATAAAGAAAGCATCTTTGAGTTTCAGGCAAAGGCAAGAGAAGCATTCAATTTTTTAAGATCCGATTATGGGTATTCAGAATTGTCTAGATCAGATTTTGCAAATCCATGTTCAATTTCCTATATCAATAAATCAGTAAATGTTCGTGTTGTGGTCGAAGGTATACATTGGGGGAGCGCTTCTAGAGTTGCATTTGGACATTTAAGATTAGATAAGTTCCAAAACTATGACTTGTTAGACCTTCTAAGCACTACGGAAAATGCAGAGTTCAATAAGCGAAAAGCTGTCGAGTCAGATCAGTATATTCAACTGAATATGTATGCGTCACTTTTAAAGGATATTGGAGGCGACATCCTAAGCGGTGACTTTTCTATAGCTGACAAGTTGGACAAAATAAGAGAGGAGCGAGCTAATGCTTACCGTGAGCAATAGAAAATATAACAGTTCGTTGTTGCGGATAAACTGCAAAACTCGGCGTTAAAAAATTTAAAGGGATATTATGAACCTGTTTAAGTGTTCAAGTTGTCAAAAACATAAGTTTGGAGTACTCCAAAAAGAGTTTATGGCTGTTGACGGTACGAACCAAGAATGTGGGGTATGTCACGCTCAGGTCCAGGTTCCACGTGTTTATAGAGTGCTTGCATTTTTTCTAGCCTGTTTTTCATTTTTCTTTCTACTTCCTTCGCTTTTGGGTAGCGCGGGGTTTATATTAGGTATTGTGGCATCTTCTGTTGCATCTTTATGCGTGTATTTAGTTTTGGCTTTACTAACTCCATTAAAAAGCAATAGAATAAAGTCATAAGTATTTTTTTAACAACCCAAGGCTGTGTGACGTCCAATTGCTCATTACATTTGTGTTTGGCCGCCACAGTTTGAAACGTCATGTGACCGGGTAGTTTAGATCTAATGCTAAAGATAGAACAGAATGCAGATGACAGGCCTATCATAGCGAGAATGAAGAAATCGCTAATGGCTAAGTTCCGGCCGAATAGTGAAAATGATATAGATCTTGCTATCAGGCTAAGTCACTACTTGGCCATTTTAGGGAAACTCGAAGAATCAAAGCAATTGTTAATAAGTTTTCTTTACTTTGATCAAAGCGAAAAAGACGAAAATTATGAGCACCTATGGTATTCCAATTGCTATGGCATATTGCTGTTAGCACTGGTTGAGTTGGAATTAGGAAATCACAAAAGGTGTTCGGAGCTATGTTCAATTGTGGAGGCTAGCGATTACTTTTTCACTGACAAGGAAGATCACTATTTCATTGAACTTCAAGATCTAAAAGATGATTATGAGTATCATATAAAAGATTACTTAAATGAAACGCATAAGTTTAGGTGTCAGATTCTCAGCCAGCTATACATCAATTTATTGATATTTGATATGCTGCCTAATCTAACGCTAAGACACAATAGTGAACTTATGAGGTCGGAGTTAGAGGATATCAAAGCAAAGATGGGTATCCTAAACAGTTTGCTTAAAGATGAGCTGGAGAATAAGAGGTAAAATGTCACATAGCATCTATATGCCCTCAAAAAGTCAAATAACAAAAGAGCGCTGAAAACTGAATTTAATAAATATGCGCCACTGCTGCCGGCGTTACATGCTATATCAAAACCACGGTACTTAAATTGAATAAAAGTAGAATTGATCACATAGCTGGATTCTTACATGCTTTTGAATGGGTCAACCATAAATCAAATAATGGGTATACTTTCGAAATAATTCCCTTGTCAGAGTGTGAAAGTGAACGGCTAGCAATTGAGGAATATGGAAATGCTTTTCAAATCGCACCTTCGAAATTTGAGTACTCCATCAACCCTTTTGGTGCCAGCTGGCGGAATGAACTGTATAAAATACTGGAACGATAGTTACTGGACTTTCAAATAGATCCATTTAAATCCGGTAGCTGCTTATATGATAAAAACAAAGAGTTCTCGTTGAGTATCGATTCATTTAAAAAAGATATGCTAAATGAACTCCTTAATGAAGTTGAGTCTATATCAAGTTTTGCCGAAGGATTTGGGGTTGAATTAGATCTCGGTAAATCGTTTTATGAATGTGCTTATAGTGATTTCCTTCTTATGGGCGATGAAGGAAGTCTATATATCCATTTAGGTGTATCGGACTAAGCATGTAACGTGAACGTCCAGTAAACCACACCTAGTGCTCAACGTTAAGGGGCTTTACTCTTTCCTCCTGATTAACTTACCAGGAGATATCCAATGAGCCGAAAAACCTTAGCTGACTGGCAAACCATTAAT